>CAMHAH010000006.1 GCA_946183365.1 uncultured Clostridia bacterium | reverse complement strand
TCATTTTCTTACTTAAATCCTCGTCAAGATAGGTATTGAATCTGTTCTTTTTCATCTAAAACCTCCAAATCGGGACGACCCTTTTGCAACCCACCTAAGGAAAACCCTAAAGAACGGCGAAACGGTCGGCTCTGCCGTCCGATGTGATCGGCGGGGGAAGCCGCGTAAGCGACCCCCGCTTTTACCTGCTTAGAATCGATGAGTTTCAAACGCTGAAAAAGCCCTCTGAATATGGTACGATGATTTACGCGGTACGGTGCAGACCGTTCTCAGAAATGCCGACAAACGGCTCCTCACCGGGCTTTTTCAAAGCTTCAGGGGTGTATGCCGATTTCATCGTACCATCGTACTCGGGCTCTTTTCGGTTGTAATTCAGGGTGAAAACTTTATGGTTATTTCGCTTCTCCTTGGTGTAATCAACGCCGAGTTTTTGAAGCGAACTTTTGTATTTGCTGAGCTTGGAGCTGAGGTTATTCGCGCCGATATTCAGTCCCAATCGCTCGCACAATTCGGTCGCTGTTCCCTCGTAGATCAGCTCCTGTTTCATGAACAAAACGAGGGCGGACATGGCATCGTCTGCCTTCTGCGATGTCTTTGTCATATGGATTCATTATGATCTTCCTCTCAAAATATAGAATATATGTACGAACTCCACTATCTAAATATATCCTGTACCGAAGATAAACTGCAAGAGAATACCTTCGCTACAGGATACTTTCATCTCTCAACTAACCTTCATTTATTCGCTATCTCGTATTCAATTATGATTCAGCTTATGTGTCACGCATACCGCGACACCCTGGATCTGCAGATCCTCGGGATAGATGTCAGGATAGGTTTCCTTATCCTCGTTGCAGGAGCGGAGGATATACCGTCCGTCCTCTTTGATAAGCTGCTTCAAGTTGTTCTTGCCTTCGTATAAAGCGACAACATAATCGCCGTCATTCGCGCCCTTCTGCTGTCTGACAATGACGTAATCTCCGGGGTGGATACCCGCGTCGATCATGGATTCGCCCTTTGCGATCAGCGCAAAGAAGTTGCCCTTGCCGACAATGCTCTCGGGCATACGGATATATTCGATGACGGTCTCTTCTTCCTCCTGACCTTCACCGCAGGCAACATAGCCGAGGACTTTCATATACCTTGAGGGGCTTTCCATACCCATCTCTGTTGTATTGATACTTCTTCGACCGTCATATTGAAGCACGCCGTTTTCGTTCATCTCTTTGAGGTAACGATGGACAGAAGAGAGAGGAACTCCCGTTCCTGCTACGATATCTCTGACAGAAGGATAGCGCATATTCTCAGCATAATACTGATTGATATATTCAACTATTCCGCTGTATCTTTCAGTTCTTTTCTTACCCATAAACTCACCTAACTAACAAAGCACACTTTGAAACAGAATGTTTTAACACCGAAAGAATAACATATTTGTAATCTGTTGTCAATAGCTTTGAAACAAAAAGTTCTATTTTTGTTCAACTGATACCGGTTGCCTTGTTCTTTGTTAGGCTGCTCATTTTTTGATGAACTTTTTTCATAGAAAGACTTGCAATTTTGTGATATGTAAGGTAACATACGAACACCTCGAGAGAGGTAACGGGGTCCCCGACGCATCCCTATGCGGTGGGGAGAGGACGAACGGCGACATGAGGTCAAGGCGCACCTACCGGATGCGCCTACCGAGTACAGCCGATGAGGAACACACAATTTTTATTTTTGCTACACAACTACGAGGGCAGGGGCAGATGAATCATCAATCATCTGTCCCTGCCCATTGTACTCTTTCTGAATGATAACATGTAAAAAACCAAACAAATATCTGCTCACAACCCCTTCACAAATGCTCACAATCGTCTGTATTTCGCTTCGAATCATTCTTCGAGTCCCCGTTTATGGCAGAGGAAGAATATCTCAACGAACGCGAACAACGGGGACGACTGATGTGTCATCCCCGCTACTGTGTATCTGCGTATATTTCTGTTGTCATCTTAACACTGAGCTTGAGGTTTTCAATATAAGCAACCTTTCTTAATTTTTCTTGGAATAGTATAATTTAATAATAGTGGAAATAACAAAGCTCTACTTTTTTTACCGAAAAAAGGTTGAAATCTTGTATAACGCAGTTTATAGTACAATTAGAATAGGATGCGTGGTATGAACGTTTATAGTTTTGGGAACTATATATTTGAATTAAGAAGAATAGCAGGACTGTCACAGACTGAATTATAATAAACTCAAACAATATTTTCGAAAGTGTTGTCAAAAGGAGTTTTAACGTTATGAAATCGATATTGATTAAAGATACCACCCGTGAGGAACGCGAGGAGATCGTGAAAAAGGCTCTGTGGGGGAGCTGCGGAGCGGAATGCGAGTTCTGCTCCGGTTGTGACAATCGTGGTGGTGGGAGGATCGAAGCTATCTATCAGCCATATATCGATGGGCTGAAGGAGATCGCCGAAATCAACGAGGAGTATACCACACCCTTTGTGAGATAACTGAGCAAAAAACGAACGTTCGCCGAGGATCGATCCGATTCGGTGGACGTTTTCTGTTAACCGGATGAATCGTGGTTTTATAATATTTGATACTGATTACGGAAAAAACAATTGATAACAGAAAACGTCCGATGCGGTCGCAGGTACTGCATCGGACGTTTTTTCTTTTGACAAACCATCGATTGATCAGAGTTACTTAGGTTTTTGACAGCTTTTTCCTCATATCTCTGAGATTTCCCGAGGTGAAACCCATCGGGCAGATGGTACACCACTGGCGCGGCGTGAACAGGACGCCGTTGAGGATAGCGAGTACAGTCGCAACCTCCATAAAGATCAATACCGCGCGCCCTAACGCAAATGCACCCTGCGGAATCACCAAAATCAGCATGACGGCAAATCCGCCCATCATCCCCGACCACAGCAACGGACGAAACCAGGGCTTCTCATACAGCTTCGGACGCGGCAAGCCAAGGTTGACGACGCTTCCGATCTTTCCGATCAGCGAACCGCGCGGACAGATGCGGGCGCAGTGCATTTTTCCTCTGCCGGACAGCGCAATAAGCACCGGAGAGAACATACAAACAAAACCGAACAGCCCAAACGGAGAATAAAAATTAGCTGCCGTCATCCATACGATCGTGATGATCCATGACCAATCCTGTATCGTCGGTATCCACCTTTTACCGTCTACGGTAATTCCCTTATGTTTTTTCATATATGATCTCCTTATTGTAGTTATCTGTTTTCCCTGTCAAAGCTGCACAGATCCTTGATGACCTCGCCGGCGATGATCAGCCCGACCACAGACGGTACAAAGGCGACCGAGCCGGGAATATCTCTGCGCTGGGTACACTTTCTGGCGGTGCCGGGCGGACAGATACAGTGGAGTCTGCAGCTGATGGACATATCCTCCAGCGGTAGGATCGGCTTTTCTTTGGAATAGACCACCTTCAGCCTCTTGATCCCGCGTCGGCGGCATTCGTACCGCATGACTCTCGCCAGCGGACATACCGAAGTATCGAACAAGTCCGCGACCTCAAACAGAGTAGGCTCTACCTTGTTGCCGGCTCCCATCGAGCTGATGATCGGCGTTCCCGCCTCCTGTGCGTTCTGTACCAGCTCGAGCTTACCCTTGACGGTGTCGATCGCGTCAACGATATAGTCGTACTGCGTAAAGTCAAATTCATCCTTCGTGTCCGGCATATAGAAGGTTTTATAAATGCGCACCTGACAGTCGGGGTTAACATCGAGAATCCGTGCCCTGGCAACGTCGACCTTATACTGTCCGACGGTACTTCGGGTCGCGAATATCTGGCGGTTGATATTCGTCAGGCAGATTCTGTCATCATCGATCAGATCGAGTGCACCGATACCTGAACGTACGAGCGCTTCTGCAGTGTATCCTCCGACTCCGCCGACGCCAAAGATGGCTACACGGGATGACGAGAGCTTTTTCATTGCTTCTTCTCCGAAAACGAGTTGGATTCTTGAAAACTGATTCAACATAACGATACCTGTTACAAAAATGTTTTTTGGATTCTGCCCACAGCGTCTTTCAACACGCTGTGCGGACACGCAAAGTTGAGGCGCATATAACCGCTGCCTGCTTTACCGAAGGTCACTCCCTTATGCAGACGAACGCCTGCATCCAGCAGAAAACGATTATACAGCATGTTGTCTGATAATCCGAGTCCTCGACAATCGAGCCACGCGAGATAGGTACCCTCCGGCTTCAATACACTGATCGGGCTGTCCTGAGGAAACGCCTCGGCTAGTATCGTACGGCTTTCATCAAGATAACAGAGCAACTCGTCAAGCCACGCTTCACCTTCAGTATATACCGCTTTTGTTGCCGCAATACCAAATGCGTTGACTCCATACTGACAGTTTGCGAGCATTTCTCTTTGCACCGATTTACGAATATGCTCATTCGGGATAATCATGTTGGAAACCTGAACAGACGCAAGATTAAAGGTTTTTGTCGGCGCTGAGCAGGTCACGGTGACGGCAGCGGCTTCATCCGATAAGGAAGCGATCGGAACATGCCGACAAGGTCGACAAACCAGATCAGCGTGTATCTCGTCCGATATGATATACGCATGATGGCGCAGACAGATTTCACAGAGGTGTTTCAGTTCCTTTTTCGTCCACACTCTTCCGACGGGATTGTGCGGGGAGCAGAACAATATAGCCTTGACATTGTTTTCCTTTATTTTGCTCTCAAAATCTTCATAGTTGATTTCATAGTATCCTTCTGTTTGTTTCAATTCAGAGATAATCAATCGACGACGGTTATTCTTTATGACCTTAGCAAAAGGATAGTAGACCGGCTCAAAAATCAGTACGGAATCACCCTCTTTTGTCAGCGCCCTGATAGAACAGGCTGCCGAGTACATCACCGCCGGAGAGGGCAATATCCACTCGTTCTGTATCTCACAGGAAAAGCGCCGGCTGTACCATGTGCGCACCGATTCGATATATTCATCATCCACATTCTGATAGCCGTAGATGCCGTGTCTCGCGACCTGATTGAACGCGTTTTCAACACACGGAGCGGTCTTAAAATCCATATCCGCCACCCACATCGGAATAAAGTCGCTCAGCCCGTTGATTGACTGATACTTTACATCGCCGGGGATACGGCGGTCATTTAGGATATCAAAATCATATTTCGGCATGATCGTCCTCCCTTTTGTTTTGCGTGACTATAGTTGAGCAGAATTCTTCGATCCACGGTCTGGCACTGCGGACTTTTTGAACCCCTCTCAAATCTACATCTAAAGTAATAAGCTGTTCTTTGTAATCAGCCATAAACACTTTCTCTCCGTCGGGAGACGCAAGTATAGATCGCCCGCAAAAAATCAGATCGTCTTCTTTTCCGACACGGTTGCACATAGCGATATAGACCAGATTCTGGTATGCCTGTACTCTTACTTCCCATTCAAATAGTTCTTGATTTTCCGTTGTCAGATTCGCCGTTGGGATAATGATTAACTGAGCTCCCTGAGCGGCGCACATCCTGACACTCTCGGGAATATGCCGATCAAAACAGATGACAATACCGATTTTTCCAAAGGGTGTGTCATATACCTTGAAGCCATCGTCGGAAGGCATGTAATAATCTTTTTCATAGAAGTGCTCCGCCTGATAGATATGTACCATCTTGGAAATTCCTACGATCTCTCCCTTGTCGTTTATCATCAGCGATACATCATATTTCTTTGAGTCGAGGGATAAATAGACATTCGGCGATGCCCACAACCGAAGTTCCTTACATGCTTGCCGAAGTTTGTTGATTTCCTCGGATTGCAAAGTCAGAAGGTATTCGTCAGCGTTGCCGTTCCGATATTTCGGAAAGAAGGGTGAAAGCTGCAATTCGGGAAAGATGATCATATCTGCTCCGCTTTTTGCAGCCATCCTCATATCATCAACAGATTTTTCCAGATTCTCAGACAGCGAACAGCTCATGCTGCCTTGTGCCATTGCAAGTCTCATAATCATAATCCTGTCGGCAGGATCAACACGCCGGTTCTGTCGTTGGAGATCGTTGCGCTGAGTTTTTTGCTGTCAAAATAATCAAGCAGATAGGCGCTGTAGCGGTCATCAAACGGTTGCCCGTCCGAAGAAAGATACTGCGATGTGCAGTGATCGTGCAGATGCAGCGTCACACCGAAGTGCTCCCGGCTTTCATCCCTCAAATCAATGTATTCTTGTATCGACAGTGCTTTCATAACCTCATCTCTTTTCCACCTCGGCGATGACCTCAATCTCCGCGAGCGCGCCCTTTGGCAGGTTCGATACCTTTACACAACTGCGTGAGGGTTTTGAGGTGAAATGCTTGCCGTAGACCTCGTTGAATACGCCGAAGTCCCTGATATCCTTCAAATAGCAGGTCGTTTTGATCACGCTGTCAAGGCTGCTGCCCACCTCAGTTAATATCGCCGACAGATTCTTGATGATTTGCTCGGTCTGACCTTTTATCGTATCGGTTTCTATCCTGCCTGTTGCAGGATCAATGGGAATTTGACCGGAGGTGTAGATCAGACCGCCGAAGACAACAGCCTGAGAGTAAGGACCGATTGCAGCAGGAGCGTTTTTTGTTTCGATTATTTTCATTTCAAATTCCTTTCATTTTTTCTTTAATCGTTTATCCGAGACTACCGACAGCTTTGTACCGATCGACTGGAACAGCTGTACGAGCAGGATCAGCAGGATAACGGTAATGATCATCACGAGGTATTTGTAACGGTAGTAGCCGTAGTTGATAGCAAGCTTGCCCAGACCTCCGCCGCCGATCGCGCCGCTCATAGCGGTATAGCCGAGGATGGTTGTCAGGGCGATGGTGATGTTCGAAATCAGGCTCGGGACGCTCTCGGGGATTAGCACTTTGGTGATGATCTGGAAGGGCGACGCGCCGGTGCTCTGCGCCATCTCGATGATATTCGGGTTGACCTCGCGGACAGAACTCTCGACCAGACGCGCGATAAACGGAAACGCCGCGATAACCAACGGTACGATGGACGCAGCCGTACCAAACGCCTTGCCGATAATCAGCCTTGTTAACGGCGCGACTACGACGATCAGGATCAGAAACGGTACCGAACGGAGCAGGTTGATCAGGATATTCAGAAAATGCCTGAGCGGCGCGGGCAAGGGAATGATACCATCCTTGTCGCCGACTGCAAGCAGTACGCCCAACGGCAGACCGATCATGAGCGCAATCAGGGTGGATATCAGCGTGACATACAAGGTTTCCCATATGGCGAGCGGCACCTCGGTCTTGACGATATCGACCGCTTCCAGCCAGTCTTTGGATGCAAAAAATTCAGCCATACTCACACCTCCTCTACCGAGATATCTTCGATACTTTTCAAAAATGCAATCGCAAGATCCTTGCTGTTTTCATCCGCAAAAGACAGCAGCATATTGCCGTATGCCTTGTCGCCGACAGCTTTTGTCGATGCGCCGAGGATATTCGCCTCGATACCTTTTTCCTTAGCGAGCCGGGCAATAAGGGGGGTGCCTGCCGCCTTCGCACCGCCGAAGATCACGCGCAGACGGTAGGCGGAGTTCTCGACAAGGATCTCTTGCTCACCCTCGGGGAAGACGAGCCGCTTTGCCGCCTGACTCTTAGGGTGGGTAAAAATATCGACAACACGTCCCTGTTCGGCTACCTCACCGTGGTCGAGAATCGCGACATTATTGCAGACCTCCTCGATAACGCTCATCTGGTGGGTAATGATGATGACGGTGATACCGAGCTTTTCATTGATCTCACGAATCAGGCTGAGGATAGCGTGTGAGGTCTTTGGGTCAAGCGCAGAGGTCGCTTCATCACACAGCAGTACCTTCGGGTCGGTGGCAAGTGCTCTCGCGATCGCGATGCGCTGCTGCTGACCGCCCGAGAGCTGTGCGGGATAGGCGTTCGCCTTATCGGGCAGACCGACGGTCTCCAGCAGTTCCAATGCGCGCTTTTTAGCATCCGCCTTTTTCACACCTGCCAGTTCCAGCGGGAACATAACGTTATTCAGACAGCTTCTCTGCATCAGCAAATTGAAGCCCTGAAAGATCATCGTTACCTCGCGGCGGGTATTGCGCAGGTCTTTGCTTTTCAGACTGCCTACGTCCACACCGTCGATCAGCACCGCGCCTTCGTCGGGGCGTTCGAGCATATTGATACATCGCACAAGGGTCGATTTTCCCGCGCCGGACATACCGATGATGCCGAAGATATCGCCGTCGTTTACAGTGATACTGACGTTTTTCAGCGCTTCGACGGTGCTGTCAGACGTCCGAAAGGTCTTGGATATATTTTTCAGTTCTATCATAGGATCATTCCTTTAAACAGACAGTATGCACCGGGCACTGGCTCGGTGCATATGCGTATCAGAATTATTTCAGAGCGTCAAGGCTGCTCTGCTTGCCGCCGTAAAGACCTATCGGCTCGACATGGATGCCCGCGACGGATACCAGAGCTGTACCGTTCTCGGAATTGAAGTCGTCTAAATACGGAACGTGCTGGAAGTAGTTCGCGTCAAGTTCGCCGTTATCGACGACGAGGTTGGGCTGTACATAGTCGGTGAACTCGGTGATCTTAAGGGTGATATCCTTCTCAGCGAGGATGTCTTTGACGATCGCAAGGATCTCGGCGTGAGGCGTGGGAGATGCGGCGATCGTGATGCTCTCACCCTTTAATACGTCGTAATTGATAGAAGAATCATAGCCGTCGGTGGGATTCTCAACGACCGGTACAACTGCGCCGTCGTAGTTCTCGTTGATATAATCGACGACCTTCTTGGACTCAGTTGCGGCGACCAGCGCCTTGATCTTAGGCTCGTTCTCATTGCCTGCCTTGACAGCGATGATGTTGACGTAAGCAGACGCGGAGCCTTCGATACCCAGCGAATCCTTGACGGGATTCAGTCCTGCGTCGATCGCGTAGTTGGAGTTGATGACGGCATAGTCATAGTCCTTCAGAGCGGACGGCAGCTGAGCCGCCTCAATCTCAGCAAACTCGATGTTCTTCGGGTTTTCTTCGATATCTCTGGGGGTCGCTGTGATACCTGCGTCAGCCTTTAGCTTAATGTAGCCGAGCTCCTGTAAGAGAAGAAGAGCGCGGGCTTCGTTGGTGGTATCGTTCGGGATGGCAATGGTGACAGAGGATGCGTTTGCAGGTGCTTCGGTAGCGTTATCTCCGGCGCTGTTCGCGCTGTTTGAGCAAGCGGTCAGAGCGACGACGGATGTGAGTGCGAGTGTGGCGATCAGTAAAGCGGATAAAAGTTTTTTCATAATGATTTCTCCTTATAGTTTAAATGTGACTGTGAAATGAATGATGTAAATGTATTTATAAAGGCTTCCATTATTGTTGTTCAGATCACAGCCACATTCGTTTACTGTAAAGGTTGGAGGATATCAGAAATCTTGTGGTATTCATACAAATCTCCTTAGTGGAAAAAATTAAGGGGAGCGCGTTACGCTCCCCTTAAGCTGACAGAAATCAACACTGTTTCAGAGCATAACGAACCATAGCACGATACATCATACCGCACATCCACATCATCGTCATAGTACAGGTGAGAAGTATTGTAGTCATGGTTGTATCTCCTTTCGTTTGATTGCAAGCGTATTATAAACCTACCTACCTACTTTGTCAATAGGTTAATTATACTTTTGTCATTCTGTCTAAATATTTAACAAGTAATTTCTGCAACTTCGTACGAATTACAACCCAACTTTATCTAAAGCCTGACGCAGATCTTCGATCAGATCGTCGGCATCTTCGATTCCTACGCTGAAACGGAAGAAGCCGTTGTGAAACTGCTCGGGATAGAGGTACTGACGCTCATCGTTCTCGCCTAAGAAAACGATCAGGCTCGCGTCGTGTCCGAGCGATACGGCGTTGGTGATGACGCGCAGCTGACTGACAAATTGATTATGTGTATCGTGATCAGCCTTCAGTCCGAAGGACAGCACACCGCCGAAACCGGGAGCCATCTGTCTGAGGGCAATCTCGTGCTGCGGATGGCTCTCAAGTCCCGGATAGGATACAAAGCTGACGCCGGGCCGTTCCTCCAGCCATTTAGCTATTTTCAATGCGTTTTCATTATGCTGCTTCATCCGCAGAGGTAAGGTCACTGTGCCGCGCATGATCAGCCACGCGTTGAACGGGCTGATCGTACCGCCGAGATTTACCTGTGCCTGTGCGCGGATGATATCAAGATATTCCTTTTTACCGATGATCGCACCGCCCATTGCATCACCGTGACCGTTGATGTACTTCGTCAGGCTTTCAACACTGAAGTCTGCGCCAAGCTCGATCGGACGCTGATTATATGGAGAAGCAAAGGTATTATCCACCGACAGCAGAGCGTCGTTTTTGTGAGCGATAGCCGCAAGAGCACTAATATCCGTAACGGATATAGTAGGATTTCCAGGCGTCTCAATGTGAATCAGCTTCGTATTCGGGCGGATTGCAGCTTTGACCGCGTCCAAGTCCGTCGTATCGACGATGGTTGTCTCAACTCCGAACTTTTCGTTGAACAATTCATTGAGTAAACGATAAACAGCGATATAGGTCACACTGGAAAAGACAACATGATCGCCTGCTTTCAGCAGCGAGAAGAACAGTCCCGATAATGCCGCTACGCCTGAAGCAAGCACGATACAATCCTCGCCGCCCTCGAGGGAAGCGAGCCTTTCCTGTAAGTACTTCTGATTTGCACCGCCGTTGCGGGTGTATAGATTTCCCTCTGCCGATGACCAGTTCATATTCGTCGGGTCATACGGCAGTTCATAAGAGTTTGCCATCGTGATCGGTCGCTTGACCGCGCCGGTTTCTTTGTCAACGGCGTTACCGGTGTGCACCGCTCGGGTATGGAAGCCATAGGAATCTTTTTTGAAGGTATCTGACATGATAATTCACCTCTAAATGCGGACATTCTGACGCCGGACAAAGCCAACGCCAGAATGTTCTGTTATGTTATCGGGAGAAAATCACTTGATAACGCCACCCTCTACGACAAGCTCTTCTTCGTAGGCTTTGCCGTAGGTGTCGACCAGTGTCTCTTCATAATCCTTGTGGAAGAACTGCTCGTCAGCAAGCGCCTTGATCTCATCATTAATCCAGGTCAATAGGGTTTCGTTGCCTTTAGTAACCGCAGGAGCAATGGTGTCGTCCGAGCCGAGCTTCGGGATACCGACGGTGTAGCCGTCGACAGTGTTCGCATATGCGATGACCTCGGTGTTGTCGTTTGCCCAAGCAACGCCCTGACCGTTCTCAAAGGCGGTCTTTGCGTCTGAGTAGGTATCGTACTTCTTCAGAGTGATCTCAGGATTATTTTCCTCAAGATAAATCTCGGCAGTAGTGCCGGAGATGACGATAACTGCATCATCTGTGCCAATCTGACTGAGCTCGGTGATGACCTTATCGGAGGGGGAGACAACGCCAAGTGCAACATTCATGTAGGGTAGAGCGAAATCGACCTGCTGTGCGCGCTCCTCGGTGACGGTGAAGTTTGCAAGGATGATATCAACCTTACCGGTTTGCAGCGCTTCAACACGGTTTGCGGCCTCGGTGGAGACAAACTCGACCTCTACGCCGAGATCCTCGGCAATACGGCGCGCAAAGTAAACATCATAGCCCTGATACTTGCCGTTCTCGTCAACATAGCCGAACGGGTTTTTGTCAGAGAAAACGCCGATCTTGATGCTGCCGCTTCCCTTGATCTCATCGAGGGTGCGGTAGATGGTGCCGTCTGTCGTCGACGCTTCGGCAGCGTCAGCATTACCCTTATCAGCATCGGTTGCTTTGCTGCAGCCTGACATTATGCCGACAACCATGATGACGGCTACAACGACTGCTAACAGTTTGAATAATGTTGTGTTTTTCATATACATTCTTCTTTCCGGCGTAAGCCATATATTTATATCGTACATGTTGTACGGTATATGCAAGAAATTACTAAAAAAGAATCATTTCTGGTTCCCTATTCATTCCCGTGGTGCTTCACGGATTCATACTCGAAGGTGTGAAGGAAATTTTGCGCACGTTCCGTTTTCGGATGGGTAAAGAAGTTCTCGGGATCGCCCTCTTCCACGATCCCTCCCCCGTCTAGGAAGAACACGCGGTCGGCGATCGCGCGGGCAAAGTTCATCTCGTGGGTCACGATCAGCATGGTGCTGCCGTTTTTGGCAAGCTCCAGCATCGTATCGAGCACCTCACGCACCATCTCGGGGTCGAGCGCTGCCGTTACCTCGTCAAATAGCATGATCTCAGGATGCATACACAGCGCGCGGACGATCGCGACACGCTGCTTCTGACCTCCGGAGAGCTGACGCGGATAACTATCCTTTTTATCAAGCAATCCGACGCGCTCCAGAAGCTGTTCGGCTTCCTCAGTAACCTCGACTTTGCTGCGCTTCTGCACCTTCATTGGCGCAAGTATGATATTCTGCAAAACGGTCTTATGAGGAAACAGCTCATAGTTCTGGAATACCATACCAATCTTCTGACGGATCTGAGCGATATTGCGGCTGTTGCCGTCGATCAGTTCGCCGTCAAGACGAATCTCGCCGCCTTGGATCGGCTCGAGCGCATTGATACATCTGAGCAGGGTCGACTTGCCGCAGCCGGAGGGACCGATGATGACAATGACCTCGCCCTTATGGACGTCAAGGCTCAGTCCGTTGAGAATCAGGTTATCGCCGTAGGACTTCTTTATATTGTTAATGGTCAAAACCGTATCTGCCATAATCAGTTACTCCATTTCTTTTCCAGATGCGAAGCGAGCAGGCTGATCGGCCAGCACACCGCAAAGTACAGGACAAATATGACGAAAAACAATCCGAACGCGGCGTTAGGGGACGCGACGCGATTCGCGTCAATGATCTGACGTGCGACCTTCGTCGCTTCGACCACCTCGATCATGACGATCAGCGGCGTGGTCTTGATCATCCTCGTCACAAGGTTGATGGACAGCGGCAGCAGGCGGCGGATGGTCTGGGGAATGACGATGCTGAAATAGGTCTGGCTGCGATTCAGCCCCAGCGAGTAGGCGCTCTCATATTGGTGTTTCGGAATGCTCTGTAAGGCGCCGCGGACGAGGTCGCCCATCTCGGCGGTGCCCCAGAAGGTGAATACGATGACTGCGGCGAATTCAGGTTCAAATTTCAGCCCGATCAGCCGTGCCGAGCCGTAGTAGACGATGAACAGCAGCACCAGCTGCGGCATGATCCGCACGATCTCCAGATAGACGCGGCAGATCGCCTTTGTCACTGGGTTTTTGAACGTCATGACGACGCCGAGCAAAATTCCCAGAACGATGGATAATGCGACGGAGATCAGGCTGATTTTCAGCGTGACCCACATGCCGCCGAGCAATCGCGTGAAATTCGTGCCCTTGAATAATACGTCGAAGCCGAGATCAGTTACCAAAGCTTGCATATCTCAGCCTCCTTTCGACAACAGAGCCGATGATCGACACCGGCAGGAGCACGATCAGATAAAAGACGACGACCAGAAACAGACTCTCGACCGTCGTACTGCTCACGGCGATCCTGTCCTTTGCCGTGAACATCAGCTCCAAGATGGAGATACAGGAAAAGACGCTCGTCTCTTTCAGCAGGAAGATCAAATTCGCGACGAAGGCGGGCACGGAGTAGGTCACCGCCTGCGGCAGAATGATGTGGAACATTGCCTGCCTGCGCGTCATGCCGAGGCTGAGCGCGGATTCCATCTGGATCGTGTCGACCGCCTCGATGCCGGAACGGAAGGTCTCGGCCATATAGGCGCCGCCCAACAGTCCCAAGCCGACGATGCCGCAGGTCAGCTCGTCTGTCACGATCCCGAAAAGCTTCGGGATGCCGTAGTAGATGAAAAATAGCTGGATCAGCAGGGGCGTGTTCCGCAGAATCTCGATATAGATTTTAGCGATCGTTTTCAGTACCGGAACCTTGAAGTGAACGATCAAAGCCGTCACCAGCCCCAGAACGATCGAGATCAAGATGCCGAACCAGCCAGTATATAAGGTTATCAACAGACCGTCCTTATATAAAGGTAGATAGCTGACGATCACATCCCAGTTCACAACAACCCTTCTTTCCTGAGCCCGTTATCCGTTTGGGCAAAAAAAGTAAGGGAAGCATTACGCTCCCCCCCGTATCTGATCAATCAACACGATTTGAGAGCATAACGAACCAAAGCACGACCGCAGCTGCCGCACATACACATCATCATACAGGTGTTTTTTGATGCTGTCATAGTCGTTATCTCCTTTCGAATGAGTGCAAGCGCATTATAAACCTACTTACCTACTTTGTCAATAGGTTAATTGCAAATTAAGCAATCTATCCAATTATTTTTTCTGCATGGTACAGTTTATTCGTGTGAATGACCATTTGACACGATTTCTTTTCGCTTTTGTCGTCTGACGCGATTGATTTGCCGTTCAAAATCCCCGTTTTCGATCAGTCTTGCCAGAACCAGTTGAATGAACGTCGGCACCGTGCAGGAATAAAAACCGAGCCGATCTTCAAAAACCGTAACAAGGTGCTCCGGCAGTATCATATACCCGACACGCAGTGCAGGTGAGATCGTTTTGGAAAAGGTGTTCATATAGATCACATTTTCGTCAGTTGTGTGAGAAAACAAAGATTCCTCCGGCTTTTTGGATACCGAGAATTCCGATTCAAAGTCATCCTCCACGATATACCGCTGTCCCTTTGCCGCCCATTTCAGATATTCAAAACGCTTCGACGCGCTGGCTGAGACGCCGCTGGGGTAGCTTCGATACGGCGAGATATGTAGGATATCGGCCTTACTGTGCCACAGCGCGGCGCTGTCGATCCCGTCCTCACCCAGACGCAGTTTCTCAACGGACACATCACAGGCGCGGTACACCTGCTCGATCTTTTTATAGGACGGGGATTCAATCCCGTAGGTTTTTTCGTATCCAAGTAATTCTACGATCAGGCTGTACAGATATTCCGAACCGGAGCCAATGACGATATGCGACGGCTCGGCGACGATCCCTCGGCTTCGCGCAAGATACTGCGCGATCGCATGCCGCAGTTCTTCACATCCTTTATTAGGCGATTTCTGCAGGATAGCGTCCGGCATATCCGTGATGACAGCGCGCATGGTCTTAGCGAGTACGGAATAAGGAAACGGATAAGATACCGAGCTGTTTTGATGTGTTACGGGTGGTTTGCCGATAGCCTGTGATGGTACAGCAAAGCCGTCCTCACCGCGGAAGATCACAAAATACCCGCTGCGCTCTCTCGACTCGATGTAGCCCTCATCACATAACAGCGCGTAGGCGTGTTCTATGGTAATTACACTGACGCCTGTTTCTTCGGCAAGAATTCTTTTTGACGGCAGCTTGGAGCCGTAGGAAAATGCACCGCTGACGATGTCCTCCCTCAACTGCTGATATAGCTGCAGATAAGCCGGAATATGCTGATTTACATTTACTGTATACTTCATCTGGTTATATTATTTTCTCCTATTTTGATTATTTTTATATTATCAAATCCATTATATACTGTCCTCATTCAAATATCAAGGAGGAAATAACCGTGTCAGAAAACCGTTATGAACTGAACAAAAACCTTGCCCAAATGCTCAAGGGCGGCGTCATCATGGACGTCACCACTCCCGAACAGGCGAGAATCGCCGAGGCGGCAGGAGCCTGTGCCGTGATGGCGCTCGAGCGCATCCCTGCCGATATTCGCGCGGCAGGCGGCGTATCGCGCATGAGCGACCCGAAAATGATCAAAGGCATACAGGACGCAGTGTCGATCCCCGTGATGGCGAAATGTCGTATCGGTCACTTTGCCGAGGCACAAATATTAGAGGCTATCGAGATCGACTACATCGACGAGAGCGAGGTGCTCTCCCCAGCAGACGATAAGCACCATATCGACAAGACAAAGTTCAAGGTGCCGTTTGTCTGCGGCGCAAAAGATTTAGGAGAAGCGCTACGCAGGATCAACGAGGGAGCCGCCATGATCCGCACCAAGGGTGAGCCGGGTACCGGCGATGTTGTTCAGGCGGTGCGGCATATGAGATTGATACAATCTGAGATAAACAGGATCGGTTCAGCCGCTGGGGACGAATTGTTTGACATCGCAAAGGAGCTTAGGGTTCCGTATGACCTTGTGCAGTATGTACACGAATACAAAAAGCTGCCTGTCGTCAACTTTGCCGCGGGGGGCGTTGCAACTCCAGCTGACGCGGCGCTGATGATGCAGCTCGGTGCAGAGGGCGTCTTTGTCGGCTCGGGTATCTTCAAATCCGGCAATCCTGAAAAACGCGCCGCCGCGATCGTCAAGGCAGTCACCAACTTCACCGACGCGAAGCTCCTCGCGGAGTTATCGGAGGACTTGGGAGAAGCAATGGTCGGCATCAACGAGAAGGAAATCGAGTTGTTGATGGCGCAGAGGGGTGAGTAAGCCGTGAGGATTGCCGTGCTTGCGCTTCAAGGCGCTTTTATCGAACACGAAGAGATGCTCTCAAAGCTCGGTGTGGAATCATTCGAGATCCGACAGAAGAACGATCTCCTGCGTTC
Source organism: uncultured Clostridia bacterium (assembly GCA_946183365.1). Classification (GTDB taxonomy): domain Bacteria; phylum Bacillota; class Clostridia; order Oscillospirales; family Acutalibacteraceae; genus Ruminococcoides. The sequence continues at coordinate 127,214 of CAMHAH010000006.1, read as the reverse complement.
CTTTGACGGACTGATCATTCCGGGCGGAGAGAGCACTGTTCAGGGAAAGCTGTTAAAGGAGTTAGGATTGCTTGAACCGATCAGACAGCTGATCTTGGAAGGTTTGCCCACGTTCGGCACCTGCGCCGGATTATTACTGCTTTCTAAGCGGATCGAAAACGACGCACGTTCCTATCTCGCCACCATGGATATCACCGCCGTCCGAAACGCCTACGGCAGGCAGCTCGGCAGTTTTTATACAGAGGCGAGTTTAGGCACCATCGACAAGATCCCGATGACCTTCATTCGCGCGCCGTATATCAAAGAGGTATCGGACAGCGTAGAGATTCTCGCGACTGTAGACGGAAAAATAATCGCCGCAAGGCAGGGTAATCAACTTGTAACCGCCTTTCACCCCGAATTGAATGATGATTTCACCGTACACAGATATTTTATCGATATATGCGGCGGAGAGTAATTAAACCGGATTATAGAATAATTGACTAATTCGAAAACGTGGCTACTTCTTTGGTTTATGCATATTAATAATTGCCCTGTGACAAAACATTAAGTCCTATGTTTTTCCGCTTTCTAACGTTGCAAGATTGCAAAGCTACAAGTGAGTGTACGGAGTTGCAGTCTTTTATTTCAATCACAGCGTAGGTATAAATTGATTTAAAAAATCCTCTATTTTTTCATAAGTAGATATATCAAACCCTTTATTATGATTTTCAAAACGAACAGGACGCTTGCTTTAAGCATGCGTCCTGTTCATATCCTATTCGATTTTTGATTTTTCCGCTAAGGACATCGCCCTTTATGGGGAGAGGAGGAGCCGCAACACGAGGTCAAGGCATACCAACCGGAGTAGCCTTCAGAGTGCAGCGAGCGACGACGAAACGCAGTTATGCGGAATTCTCCGCAATAGATATTAAAGTGTTTTATTGCTACTTAGTATAAAGAGTTTTATTAGAAATTAGTATAAATGACAAAAGCTCCGAAAAATCGGAGCTTTACGCTATATTATGCCTATTATCAGTCCCGCTATGAAGGCCGAAGCGGATGAACCGATCGCCACAACGATAAGCGGCAGGTCAAAGAACGCCATTATCAGCGCCGCCACAGTACCTACGATCGAAGTGACGGTATTACCGGTCGCATAAAAGATCGCGGGGAATGTCATCGCGGACAGCACGGCGTAAGGTATATAATACAGGACTGAGTTGATAAACGGAGATTTTATCTTACCTCTGACCGCTGCGAACGGTATCACGCGGATAAGGTAGGTGGTAACAGCCATTACGGCAATATAAACCGCGATACTCATTCAGCCGCCTCCCCTCTCTCCTTGGCGGATACAGGGAATATCAGCGCCGCTGTTATCGAGGATATCAAAGCTGAGATAATGATAGCGAAGCCGCTCGACACCATCGGGAGAAGATAATGAAAAACAACGCTTACAGCCGCTGAGAGCAATATGACGAACAACAGCTTTGTATTCTTTTTCGCGGGAGGTATTATTATAGCTATGAACATTCCGTAGAGCATCAGCGACAGCGCGGCAGTGACCGAAGCGGGCATGATATCTCCCGCTATTGCTCCGAGCAAGGTACCCGAGCTCCATCCTAAAAACGGCGTCAATATAAGGCCGTACATATAGGGCGGCGTCAGGGGTTCTGTCTGAGCCGAAGCTACCGCGAATATCTCATCAGTGATACCAAATCCGACAAAGAGCCTGTGCATAAGGTTGAAAGAGCTGTCGAGCTTTTGAGATAAGCTAAGGCTCATCAATGAATATCTGAGATTTATGACAAGCTGACAGAGTATCATCTCTATCAGCGAGCCTCCCGCGGCGATGACCGCAACGCCCGCCACCTGACCCGCTGAGGTCAGATTAGTGACCGATATACCTACAGCGGCTAAAACCGACAGATTATTCTGTATACAAAGCACGCCGAAGCCGAACGACACCGAGAAATACCCCAGCATTATCGGTACTCCGTGGCGCATACCCATTACAAATTTGTTTTTCATCTTACCCTCTGTTACAAATAGAATACAGCCTTTTCATTTTATCTCCGAACCATACCGTTGTCAATAACATAAGCCAGAAATAATCACACTATATATGACCGAACCGGAAAAACGGTCTTTCTTAACGACCAAAAGAAACAGGAGCCATCGCCATACGGCGACAGCTCCTAAACTATTCATCTAATATACAGAAAAACTTGATCCTGATATAAAAAGCTACATAGACTATGCGACACATATTCATCATTCAAGTCATGCGACGTTATGAAACCCTTTTTAGAGATCATCCGATCAGCTTGCCGTTTTTGTCAAAGACATATGTGCCCGCTTTGATCAAGCCGTTCGTCTTGCTTTCCTTAACATCCAGCGAGCCGACAAATACGGAGCCGTCTTTTTTGATGAAATAGAAGTCACCATTGAACTTTACGATACCGGTGCCTAATTGAACTACACCATTCTTATAGTAGTATCCGTTTACGATACCGTTAATGAGCATCTTGCCTGTTTCGTCAAACTTATAATAACCGGGGCTTACTAACCCGTTTGCCTTGGCTTCGGTAACGTTCAGCTTGCCGCCTGTAAATAAGGAACCGTCTTTCCTAACGAAGTAGTAGCCGCCCTTGAATTGTACTACGCCGGCGGATAACTTGATTCTGCCGTCTTCATAGTATTTTCCGTTATAAATGCCGGTTATATCAAGTCTGCCGTTTTTATCGGCGCGATATGAACCCGCGGGAACCAATCCGTTTGCGCTTTCTTCGTCAACAGTGATCTTACCGCTGGTCAATACGGAACCGTCTCTCCTGACGAAGTAGTATTTATTCTCGAACAACACAACGCCGGCAGCTTTCTTGATAACGCCGCCCTCATAGTATTTTCCGTCAATAATGCCGACGTCGAGCATCTTGCCGTTCGCATCAAAACGATATGTGCCCGCAGGACGAATGCCGTTTGCCTTGGCTTCGGTAACATTCAGCTTGCCTGATGTATATACGGTACCGTCTGTTCTGACGAAGTATATTGCCCCTTCATACTCAACCAGACCCTTGCCCTTAGCGAGCTTGCCGTCGATGTAGAAGTATCCGTCAACGAGACCGTTGACAGAAGGAGTAGGCGCTTCCGTAGGAGCTTCGGTCGGAGTCTCTGTAGGCACCTCGGTGGGTGCTTCCGTAGGAGCTTCAGTTGGTGCTTCTGTCGGCGCCTCAGTGGGAGATGTTGTCGGACGCTGCGGTACCGCAGGAACAAAAGGAAGCTCATCATCGTCACGATAGGATGAGAGCTTATCAGCCGAAAGCTCACCCTTGATCTCATATACGCTGCCTGTAGCGGTCAGATCATCCGATGCGCCTGTCGATGCCGCCGCGTCCGATAATTTTGATGTTTCAGCGATACCGATCTCAACGGCTGAGCAAGAGCAGATCGCGCCGATAATCAGCGCTGACACAAGCAGCAGACAGAGCAAATGTTTATACATTTTTGACTTCATAAAAACACCCTTTCATTATTTTTGTTCCGTGGGATCATTAATCGATTGATTTCAATTAAAAGCTTCGGTTAATTGATTTAGATTTAATATGCGTACTAACTAATAAACTGTATCTTTTTTGACTTTGCCGTGCGCGCGGCTTACGGCAAAGCCACGGTCGCCTTCGAATCTCTTTTCCCGCGCTTGATATTTTATCAGTTGAGGCAGCACCTGAACGGTACTGCCTTATTTATATGGCGCGCCAAAAGTTTGCTCCCATATTTTTTGACATTCATCTCGTTTGGTTCCGTTGTGGTTACTTATTGTTTCTTCTTCGCTCTCCCTAAAAATGATACACTGTATCATTTTTGACTTTGCCGTGCGCGCGGCTTACGGCAAAGCCACGGTCGCCTTCGAATCTCTTTTCCCGCGCTTGATATTTTATCAGTTGAGGCAGCACCTGAACGGTACTGCCTTATTTATATGGCGCGCCAAAAGGGATTCGAACCCCCGACCTTTCGCTTAGGAGGCGAACGCTCTATCCTACTGAGCTATTGGCGCATATTTGGTTGCAAACATATTTTACCCCATGTGAGGTTGATTGTCAAGGTAAAGAATATTTGCGGTCAAATAATATATTTCTAATTCAGAATATTAATCCTTTATAACACTCCATTCAAGTTCAAGCCTCTCCATATTGAAGGCGGCGTTAGCGGGGCTGGTAGACGGCAGCTTCACAGCCTTGATGCCCGTAGTCAGATATATATACTTCATATACAGCTTGTGTGAAGTCGCTCCGTTACAGAATATCCGCTCTACCATGCTGTTATCAAGTATCACAGACAGATCGTTCGCAACTACGTCGCGTATAGAGCTGTCGGATGATCCGACTATGGTACAGGAATGTATCGAATCCCACATCGCTATATGATGGTTCAAGGCAAGCGAGCTCTTCTCTTCAACGCTCAAGGGTATAGGCTCATCGAAAAGCCTCGCCAGCAACGGCCAGAAGCGGTTTTGAGGATGACCGTAAAAGAAATTCGCCTCTCTTGATTTTACCGACGGAAATGATCCGAGTATCAATATTCTGCAATCCTTGTCATACAGCGGAGGTATGGGGTGTATCAGTCTTTCTGTTTGCATATCGTTATCCTCAGTCATTAAGAATATGCGTAAATTATCTCAGAGTACTAAGAAAAAGTCAAGTACAAGGTAAACGTTTGAGCATTATGCTCTTGTCTTAATCTGCAAAACGCAGTATAATGGTATATAATTTGCACAGCAGAGAATAACATCTATACTCGGAGGAAGAGATTTGAATACCGCTAAAAGATATATCAGCTTTTTATTTGCTTTTATTATAATCCTTAATGCTGTATTGTTAACGCCCGTCAGCGCTTCGGAATATAAAATATCCTTTTCGGAATTCAATGATAACGAAGCAGAGCATTACACCAACAATAAAACCGGTAACGATGTATTACTCAGCGAACAATCCGAAGCTTTGATCGGCGACGTAGACGGTGACAGAGAAATAACGATAAATGACGCAACGTATATCCGGAGAGATCTTGTAAACATAAAGATACCATTTGAACTTGATATTGCAACTGCGGATATAGACGGCGACAGAGCAATAACCCTCATAGACGCAACAGAAATACAGCGTATTCTATTATCGCTTACGCCATTGAAAACCAAAGGTTATGAAGGGGCTAAAGTGAGTATTCTCGGTGCTTCTATCTCTACCTTTGAAGGCTATATTCCAAATGACTATACTGTTTATTATCCTCATAAGACGTCAAATCCCGATCCCGTCTTGGATGTACACGATACATACTGGATGAGATTTATCGATATAATCTCAGGCGAGCTGCTCGTCAACAACTCCTCATCAGGATCATTCTGCTCAACAGGTCACGGCGAAGAGATAGACGCTAAAGCCGGTTGCGGCATCAGATGTGAAGCCCTTGATAACGGAACGGATATGCCTGATATTATAATCATTCAGCTCGGCGGTAACGATTTCACACGTTCTACTCCGCTCGGTACTTATAACGGTACTCAGGAGTTCCCGACAGATACTGATACATTCAGAGAGGCATACGCAGTAATGCTTAGTAAGATCACCTCAAAGTATAAGGACGCTAAAGTAATATGCGGCACTATACCTATCATTTCCGGAGGAGAATATGTGACCCGTACGTTCCCTGTCAAAAACTTATATCAAAGTGAGAGCAGACCCGGCGGTATTCTGTTAGATGATTATAACCAAGCGATCCGTGAACTGGCCGGATTGTATAATTGTCAAATTGCTGATTTCTCAAACTGCGGATTAACTTTTGAAAATATACCCACATATATGCAGGACTATTATTCCAAAAGAAGATACGGTCAACATCCTAATCGATCAGGTCACAGCATGATGACTATAGAGCTGCTTAAAGCGCTGAGAAAAACTAATGCGATTTTCAATTTAAAATAAAGTGAAAGGGGCTGTCGCGACAGCCCCTAATTTTGATGCATTGAACTTTTATGAAATTAATTCAGTTCGCTCCGGTGAGCTTCTTCCATGTCGCGGGGCCTATGATACCGTCTGAGGTCAGATCTTTTGCGCTCTGGAACTTTTTTACCGCATGATCGGTATTAACGCCGAATATACCGTCGACCTCGAGAGCCGAACCGTCAGCGCCCTTATATCCATTGCCGTTGAGCAGTATCTGAGCCGTCCTCACCTGTGCGCCTGTGCTTGTATAGCCTGATCTCGCAAGATAGTTGAATTTCAATGTGCAGGTTACCTCCTTTGTACCGTCTGAGCTGCCGCCGCCTGAGCCTTTCGCCCAACCGTTGTAGCCGCCGTTCTTAATGATCGTCGGATAATCCTTGTAGCACTTATCCTTATCGATAACGCCAACGCCGCTGATCGAATTGCTTTCTATCAGATTGGTCTCGCCGCCGTACTGCCACATACCGAGGTTAGAGGCGCTATAGTCGGGGTACCTACCCCACTCCGCGAGCCAGATATCACAGCTGTTGACCACATCGGCGGTCAGATAGTCGCGGATCTCATAATAGCCCGTATAGATCATAGGATAGAAGCCCGCCGCTTTTATACCGCTTATAAAGGTGCCGACTATTGAACTGAGCGCCGCGCGATTATAGCAGCCGTATTTCTGATACCACACCGTATCCTCGACGTCGAGAGCGACGGGCATTGTGGGCTTTTTGCCTTTAAGCAGGCGTTTAACGTGCTCTACCTCTGAGCGAGCCTGATCCGTATTCACAGCGTAAGAATACAGATACACGCCCCACGGCATCCCGATAGCCTCAGCCTTCCTGACGTTGTTCTCAAACTGAGCGTCATCCTGAGAGCGGATATCAGAACCGTAGCCGCAGCGGATCATGACGAAGTCATAACCCGCCGCTTTGACCTTATCAAGGTCGATATTGCCGTTGGCGTATGAGATATCTACGCCTTTTTTGTTTGTAGTATTCATATTTTCACCCTTAACAGTTTATTCGAGCAATCACAAAAGGTTAATCACTCTCAACCGTCAAGCTCAGGCAGACCCGCTACGGAGGTCAACAGCGAGAGCACGCCTGCGAGCAGAGAAGCCGAGGCGACCGCCAACCAATTGACGTCCTCCATAACAGCCGACACTCCGATTGTAGCGACAGCCGTCTGAGCCACGGTCTTAAGGGCGCGGACACCCGCCGCCTTGAGCCATTTTACAAATTTGCTTTCTGTTTTCATAATATCATCCTTTCTGTTAGAGATCACGATCGATCCGCAATTTTATACCTTAATCTCTTATAACTGATACTCACCTTTATTTGACCGTAAACAAGCCCGAAAAGCTGTTCCAGTTTGTCGCCGCTTCAAACGCCGCTTTCATTGTGTTGCTTGCGACAAGTATCCTTGTCAGAGAAGTACCGCTGAACGCGTTGATATTACTCAGCGCGGGTATCTCCGAGCTGTTTATAAAAGCCGACATATCCAGCTCGGTAAGATTATAGCTGTTCAAAAACGCGTTGGCGTTTATCTGAGTTACAGTATTTGGCAGGATTAATGAAACAAGCGAAAAACAATACGAGAACAAATAAGTGTTAAGTACGCTTAAACCTCTCGGCAGAATAAATGAGTTCAGAACTCTGCAATACTGAAAAGCGACGCCTCCTATAGTCTCGATACTTGAGGGTATCAAGATCGTCGATAATCCGCTGCAGCTTGCAAACGCGTTTCTGCCGATGCTTTCAACAGAACTAGGCAAACTGATAAAGCAAATTCTCCCGCAACTGTAAAAGGCGTACGGCGCAATTCTTTTTATACCGTTCTGATCGTCGCCGATAAGCGGGATGGTTACAGAGTTAAGAGAATAGCAGTGAGAAAATGCGTATTCCTCCGGTTCACAGCTTTGTCCTATCTCAACTTTTTTGAGCATATTTACATACGGAAATAAAGAAGGAGCGCTTGCGGTGACCTCGCCTAATACCGTAACAGCCGACCCTTGTCCCAACTTATAACTCCCGGAGCCCGAAAATGAAAGAGAGATCACATAATCTCCGCACATTTGATAATCATGCGTGCTCGAAACATTCGCATAGTCGGGTTCAGCTCTGCTGATAATGGTCGGGAGTGTATCGTCGCCCCAGTCTATGGTCAATGAGCCTTCCTTTAGCTTAAGGTACAGAGCAGGAGAAAGCAACAGGCTGTTTGGTATAGAAATGTATAATCGCGTTGAACCGTCATCAGTGATATATACAGCTCCGGTATCACATCTGCCGTATTCGGAGACATAATTTGTAATCTCACTCAAGCTGCGGTTCCAGCATTGACAAACCAATCCCCTGCGTGACGGCAGCTCAGGCAAAACGGGGCTCATGCCGCTCAACCATTCTGCTTTTGAATAGCTGTACAGGCAGGTACCGTCGCAATCATAGAAATTCACATCTTTTCGCCCTACAGACGCGTTAAACGGAATACTGTCTATCGCGGCTCTGAGATTGGCGCTGTTCTCAGTCAGAGGTATTTCGGCGCCTTTAGACGCAAGCCCGGTATAGGCTGAAGCAATATTATCGTTGATACGTGATATTTCACTCGCAATACTCATTTTATCCTTCCTTTCTTTGCCTCTCAATAATGCCGAGATATCATTGCAGGTTGCATAATAATATACAACTCAAAGAAAACAGACATATACATAACATTTTATAAAGCAAAGATTTAACGCAAAAAAACAGGAGATACCGCGCGGTATCTCCCGATAATCTTACACTATTTTTCACACTAATTGCACTTTGCTTGTTATATGATATAAGGGAGTACCGTTCGGTACTCCCTTATATCTATGGTGGAGACTATTGGAATCGAACCAATGACCCCCTGCACGTCAAGCAGGTACTCTAACCAGCTGAGCTAAGCCTCCGTATTTCTTTGACCTTATATACTTTAACATATAAGCAGAAAAAATGCAAGCATTATTTTTTATACTCACAAAATTATAATAGTTTTCACTTTAACACATCCGTCACAGCGCCATATGATGTATAAGGAAGCAAACTTCGCTTCCATAAAAACTCAGGAAAGGAAAAGAGAATGGCAACAACATTTACCAATCAGGCTACCCTGAGCTTTAACGGCAGTACAGTTCAGTCAAATGTAGCTGTCGGCTTGATCGAGGGGGCTCTGAGCGTAAGCAAAGAGGCGGTATCATCAGAGTATACCTCAGGCGATACAGTGACCTATATCGTCAGCATAGTAAATAACGGAGATACCCCCGCGCAGTCGCTCACCGTTACCGATGACTTAGGCGCGTATGCCTTCGGCGCCGGGACCGTTCAACCTCTGACCTATGAAGAAGAAAGCCTGCAGTATTATCAAAACGGTGTTCTGCAGCCCGATCCGACAGTGACAACGACCGCCGGTCTTGCTATAAACGGCATAAACGTTCCCGCAAACGGCAACGCTCTGCTGGTATACTCCGCGACCGTTAATGAATACGCTCCGCTGAGCGATGGCTCGACTATCACTAATACAGTCGCGGTAACAGGCGCCGACGTTTGCGGCGCGGCTGACGAAGAGGTCATCTCAGCGGTCAATGAAGCTCAGCTCTCGCTTATCAAGTCGGTCACACCGATCCCCGTTGCCGAGAACGGAGAGCTGACCTATACCTTCCAGATGCAGAATACAGGCAACACCGCGGTCACCGTTGAGGATAACGCGACGATCAGCGATACCTTTGACCCGATACTGACCGATATCAGGGTAAGTCTGAACGGCGAACCTCTCACAACTGCCGAGTACACCTATGACGAAACCACGGGCGTGTTCAGTACCGTACAGGGTATACTGACCGTACCTGCCGCGACCTTCGCTCAAGACGCCGCCACAGGCGAATGGACCATGACCCCCGGCTCAGCGTCATTGAGTATCAGCGGTAAGATTGGCTCGGTATGCGATAACAGCGAATGATCTCATAAAGGCACGAATAATATCCCTGTAGATCTATAACCATAAACCTCCGAAAGCATAACGCATGAAAAGGGCTGTCGCGGCAATAGCTGCGGCAGCCCTGAATAGTATGTGTCTGTATGTATCAAGCAGTTTTCAGATAGGTAACGCTCTTTCCCGTTGTATCATAACCGGTAATACTGCTCTCTTCACTGTTAAGGCCTCTGAGCGTATATGTATAGGTCTTGCCACTCTCTACCTTTGTATCGATCCATTCAGCTCCCGTGACTACCGCTATAGTCTTCCAGTTACCGTTGCCGTCCTGTCTGAAGATCTTATATGAAGCGATTTCGTCTATAGGCGTCCAGCTGAGCTTTACTCCCTCATCCTCCGCGGTCGCCTGAACATCTATGTATCTGATACATTTTGTTGTAAATCCGCTGTAATAATCGCTTATATAATTCTCTTTTTTATCCATACAGCGGACAGTGTAGGTATAAGTTTTTCCGTTTTCGGCTGTTTTATCGGTAAATGAGGTACCGGTAGTTAAGCCGAGCCTCTCCCAGCCGTCTGATCCGCGTCTGAAAATACGATAGGAATAAGCTCCGTTCACAGCGTCCCAATTCAGCACAACGCCGTTATTATTGCTGTAGAGCTTATTGACTTTAGGTGTTGAGATAAAGGTAGCTTTTATACCCGAGCCGTCATAGTCGCTGATATAATTATCATTTTCATCTATACAGCGGACTGTGTAGGTGTATGTGCCGCCGCTCCTGACGTCGGTATCGGTAACGCTCGAAGATGTCGTGGTAGTCAGCCGCTTCCAACCGTCAGAGCCAAGATAGAATACCCTATAGCCGTAAGCTCCCTTTACAGTATCCCAGCTGAGCTTGACGCCGTCGATGGTTATATCCGCTGATCTGATCACAGGCGTAGCGATAAACGTCGCCTTAAAGCCTTCTTTATCATAGTCGCTGATATAATTACCGTTCTTATCGATACAGCGTATGGTATAGGTATAGGTATTACCGCTGCGGACATCTGTGTCTATAAAGCTGTTTGTGGTTGAGACCCCGAGCCTGTTCCAGCCGTCGCTGCCCAGATAGAACACGCGATAGCCGTATACTCCCGCAGGCTTGTTCCACGTAAGCTTTATTCCGCTCTCAACATTCTCCGCGCCGGTGATCTTGGGCGTGGACAATTTGAAGGTGTGCTTGACGCCGACGCGGTCAAAATCACTCGTGAAACCGCCCTGAGCGTTTACACAGCGGACAGTGTATGTATATGTCCATTCGGGAGAGACATCGGTATCAAGGAATTCCGTACCGCCTGTCTCAGCCATTTTGGTCCAACCGCCGCTTCTGTTCTTATAATAAACCCTGTACTTGTAGGCATTCTCAACCTCATCCCATTTTATTCTTACGCCACCCTCTTCGTTCGAGGTCTCGGTGATAACGGGAGTAGCTATGCCGATGTACTTCTGTGTCATTCCGTCGGGCTCATATCCGCTGCTCAGACTGCCCGAGCTATTGAGACAGCGTATGGTATAGGTATAGCTGTTGCCCGCGGTGACAACTCCGTCAAAATACTCTGTAGAGTCGGTCTCTGCGATATTAGCCCAATCGCCCGAAGCGCCTTTACAGTATATCCTGTATTTTGAAGCGCCCTCTACCGCGTCCCAACTGAGCTTGAGACCGTTGGGCTCGCTTGTGATCTCTTTTATCTTAGGGGTATCTATACCGTCGTAGGTCTTTTTCCAGCCCTTATTGTAATATCCGCTTGTAAAGTCCCCGTCGCTGTCAACGCAGCGCAGAGTGTAGGTATAGCTGTTGCCCGCGGTAACGATACCGTCGAGATACTCGCTCTCACTCGTCTCGGTGACGCGGACCCACGCTCCCTTGCTGTTCTTGAAATACACGCGGTATCTCTCAGCTCCGTCAACAGCTCCCCATTTGAGCCGAATTCCGTCAGCCTCGCTCTTTCCGCTCGAAAGCTTAGGAGTATCAAGGACCTTATATTTCACTGATTTTCCGGAAGTATCATAAAAGCTGGTGAAGCTCCCCTCACGATCCACACACCGTACGGTATATGTATAATTACCGCCTGATCTTACGTCCTTATCGACACAAGAGGATGATGCGGTCTCAGCGAAGCGGGTCCATGAGCCTTTTGCGTTCTTATAATATACTCTGTAACGCTCTGCTCCTTTGACCGGTTCCCAACTGATCTTTACGCCGTCATAGGTGCTCTTGACCTTCTTGATCTGAGGCGTGTCTACCTTTTTAGGCGCGTTGAACGAGAATATCCTGTAGCCCGAGGAGGTTTTCTCGCCCGAATCGGTGAGTTCATGGACCATGCTGTCTTCGATGATACCGTCGCAGGCGCTCCATTGGACAGCGTAATAGGTATTCCTGCCGCTTACTCTCTGCGCCGAGGAATTGAAATAGTTCAAAGAATACTGAGGCACACCGTTGCGCCACAGCTCAGCCTTTGAAGGAGCCGACTGTGTCCTGAGACATCCGTGACCGTTTTTATTAAGAGCTATCGTTCCGATACGTTTATCCCAGATAGCGTCGTTATCGGGGTTGTCGATAGCCGCCTGAGCCTCGCTCCTGCTTGTAAAAATGCTGTACTTAGCTCCGAAACAGGTTTTATCTCCGTAGCGGGTATTGATATGCAGCTCTATATCGTCGGGTTGAGAAGCCTTAGCAACGAGAACGCCTAAGCAATCGCCGATAGCGTGTATCTCACAGTAACGGTTCCTCTCTCCCGCGCTGTCCCAATAGATCCAGTCTGTGGGACTGTCGCCGTAGAAAATAGCGTTGTGATTATCAGACGAGCCGTATATCCACATAACGTCGCCCTTCTCGAGGACTCGGGAATTATACGCGTCCTCAAGGCTTTTGAAGTAAATACGATATACACCGTAGTTAGCCCATGATGATAAAACGCCGCCCATGACCTTTAGCCTGCTGATCTGCTCATAAGAGGCTCCGGAGTTTACAGCCGCTTTATAAAGAACGTGCCATACAAAGCCCGTACAGTTCATTGCTCCCACTCCGGGAGTATCAAATTCACCGTAAGCGCCTTTACAGTCGCCGTTAGGGTTGCGGTGATCGTCGCCTACATACGGAGTACCGAGATAATAATCAGGATTAGGGCTGTCGGCGTCATGATCGTCGAGCCACTTCATATAAACGTCATAATCTATACCGTAAGCCTCGAGGAACGAGCGGTATCCGTATACCGTACCGCCGCCGTAATTAGTGCCGTTCCAGCTCGCCGCTGAGGATCTTACGCTTCCTATGCCCGGCACAAACGCCAGAACCGATATCACAAGCACGGCTGAGAGCAGCAGCGACAAAGCCTTCTTCATAAACCCTATCATATAATTCATCTCCGTTTTCCGATATAACGACAATAAGCCGAAATAATACAAAACAATATTATCACAGCCTGCGTTTTTTTACAATATATTTATCAATAAATATCATTTTTTTGATACAAAGAACCGCCGGCGATCGCCGACGGCTCATTCTGATAGTTTTATAGTTTAATATATATCCCACGCTGATGATCAGACGCGATCTATAACGCTGTTAATGGCATACTGAGCAGGCTGTATAACCCTGAGCCAGAGCCTCTGATAAAGATATCGGGCTGCAGCCGCCTGAACAATAGCGACAGTTCTGAGTATGGTACTTTGCGCCTGTCTCTGTGATATAAACGGTCTCTGAACTCGAGCTGTGACTGCCGTAGCTATAGGTCGTTGTCCAGCCGCTGTGCTTAAAATCACTGATCGGGTTGCCCTTCTTATCCAGAGCTCTTACCGTATAAGTCTCGGCTCTGCCGTTGACAACGCCGCTGTCTATCCTTGACAGTCCCTTTGTATCGGAGTTGAAGCGCTTCCAGTCGCCGCTTGAGGTTTTGTAGTATACTCTGTAAGAAGATACTCCGGGCACGCTGTTCCATGTTATTTGTATTCCGTTCGCGGTGCTGACCAGACTTGTTATCTGAGGCGTCGCTACCTTGTAGGTGGTCTTCCAACCGTCAGACTTATAGCCGCTCATTACATCGCCGTTCTTGTTGACAGCGCGTACTGTGTACTGTTCGGCTCTGCCGTAGCTTACGCCTGTATCGAGCTTTGTTGTGCCCTTGATATCAGAGGCGAAGCGTTTCCAGCCGTTTGAGGTCATATAGTATACTCGATAGGTCGAGGCTCCCGGTACAGAACTCCACTTGATATTGATACCGTTCTCATCAGAGGTGAGAGAAGTGATCTGCGGAGCCGCTACTCCGTAGGTGGTCTTCCATCCGTCAGACTTGTAGCCGCTCATCACGTCGCCCTTTTTGTTAACGGCACGCACCGTATACTGCTCGGTCCTGCCATAGCTTACGCCTGTATCAAGCTTTGTTGTGCCCTTGATATCTGATGCAAAGCGCTTCCAGCCGTTTGAGGTCATATAGTATACGCGATAGGTCGAGGCTCCCGTTACGGGGCTCCACTTGATGGTGATACCGTTCTCATCCGAGTTTAATGAGGTTATCTGAGGCGTATCGATGCCGTAGGTGGTTGACCATCCGCTGTGATTATAGTCGCTGATAAAGTCGCCGTTACTGTTCAGCGCTCTGACGGTATAGGTCTCTTTTCTGCCGTAGCTTACGCCCGTGTCGAGCTTGGTCGTTCCTGTCACATCGCTCGCGAAGCGCTTCCAACCGTCAGATGACATATAGTATACCCTGTATGCGGCGGCGCCTTCTACAGCGTTCCACTTGATAGTGATACCGTTTTCATCAGATGTAAGAGAAGTGATCTGAGGAGTGGGCGCGGTCAGCTCTTCGATATAGCTTACGCCGCCAGAGGATACGACCTGTACGGAATAGTTCTTTGATTTACCGTTGCTCGACTTCACGGTAACGGTAGCTTTGCCGAGTGAATTCGCGTATATTCTGCCGTAGCTGTCTACCGAGGCTACAGAGGAATTGGAGCTCGAATATGAGAAAGTCGCGAAGGTGTTTACGGGGCGTACATCGGGCACGATCTTATAGCTTGTGCCTACTCTCATGTTGACGCCGCTCTTTACCAAAAGGAAATCGGTCAATGCCGCGGAATAATAATTATTGCTCTCTAACTGTACCGAACAGTCGCTGTCATAGCCGAAGTTGCTCCTGCAGCTGACGGCGGTGTTATTGCCGACCGACTTGCCCGAGCTGCCGTCATAGAAGTATATGGCGCTTCTGCCGCAGTTACGGATACGGTTCCATCTGACCTTTGTCGTTACCTTTGAGCCGTCTGATACCCAAATACCGTGGTCAACGGTACGGTCGATATCGTTGTCGGTGATACTGCCGATGGTAGAACCGTAAATACCCATACCGTGAGCGCCCGTGTTATTGATACGGTTATAGTTGATCGAGGTAACCTTTGACTCATCGATCTGCATACCGGTTTTCTCGGGATTGACTATTGTATTGTAAGATATCTCGCTAACCTGAGCGTTGCTCCTGAGGACAATACCGTAGTAATTTGCGGGATGAGCGGTATTCTTTGAGCAAATGACGGTGTTACGGTAAACTTCGGCGTTACGGACATCCTCTAATCTGATACCGTTGCCCTTGATCTCTATATGGTTATCGTGGATATCAATGCCGTCAAGATAGTAGTCGCCCGCGGGAAGTCCGCCGCTCTCGTCGTTTTCCTTAGCGGAGGTCTTTGTGAGCTTTGTACCGAGCACCGCGATACCCTGGCTCTCATATGAAGCGTAGATATCGTTTTTATATCCGATGTTCTTGAGGGTATTGTAGGCGATATAGATATTAGCCTTTGCCGGAGCCTTATAAGCGTCTGAATAATGCGCGGTGGTCTTGCCCTTCTTTGCCATCAGGCTTGAAAGATATGTACAGCCGTCAGCCTCGTCATAAACAGTGATGCCTCTGGGTGCGTTCTCGATCGTATTGCGGTATATATCCGCATTGATCCAGCCCATGCCCTGGATAGCGATACTGGTCATATTCTTGAATGTACAGTCGCGGATAATGATACCGTCATGAGGATTGTTGTGGATAGCTGTATGTGAACCGATACCTCTGGGAACATCCTCGAAATGACAATCCTCAACAAGGACGTTCTTCATGTTAAGATCCTCTACACGGGTACCGTTAACATGATACGGGTGAAGAACATCGAGCTGAACAGCCTCATATCCGTCGTGACCGGGAGTGAGCTTCTGGTTCTTGAAGGTACAGCCTTTGAGTGTAAAGCCGTCTATGCCGGCGACCTCCATCATATGGCCCTCGCTCTCGTTCTTTACCGTTACGTTCTCGAGAACAAAATTCTTGGCGTGGAAGCCCTTGACTATGGTATTATAGCCCATATTGCCGTCAAGAGTACCGCCGAGTATCTTGATATTCTTGTAATAATAGCCGGATTTACCCGAGTAATCGTCATACTCCTCGCTGCCGACACGAATGATATTTCCCTCTGATTTTCTCTTGACAGTAACCCCGCGCAGATCAAGCGTAGTGTTGCTGTATATCTTAAGAGAAACATTATCGTTGACATAGCTGCCCGCGGCGACGTTGACGGTATACGTATTGGAATCCGTCGCGCTGTTCGCCGCCTTATCCAGAGCGCTCTGTACCGCTCTGCGGAATCCGCTCGAGTTGATCTGCGATGTCGTTACGTTGATGGTCTGAGCCGAGGTCTCGGCGTTATCGGTCTCTGCGGCAGTCGCCGCGAATGAGATCGTACCAAGCGCCATGACCAAAGCTAAAACTACGGATAAACCAGACTGAAAGATTTTTTTCATCTTTGCACCTCTTTCACAAACGTTGTGACTATTGTATACAAATAAATAATAAAACAATATATAGGCAAAGTCAATAAAACCGAGCAAATGATTACTTAAAATTTTTTAAACTTTTTCAAAAAAGTTCTTGACATTCTCGTTTTAACGCGTTACAATACGAAACATAAACCGACGACGAAGAGTGAGTAGGCGTTATCAATTATCGCACAGAGAGCCGCGGATGGTGGGATCGCGGCGGATAACATAAGGCTGAATGGACTTCTGAGGGCGAACAGAAACGCAGGAAAAGCGCAGAGCCACAGCGTATAGCAGCTCAGCGGACTGACCGGCGAAGTATGTGAGACGGATAGACCCGACGTAAAAGGGTCAGCGTATGTCAGTACGTGTGAGTGGGCGCACAGCGCCAAGCAGGGTGGCACCGCAGGAAATATATCCTGTCCCGGCAGAAATGCAGGGACAGGTTTTTTTATTTATAATCACATTATTATTCTCGGAGGGAATTATGAAAAAACTGACAAAGCGATGGCGAATTACTCAATAACCCACAAACCAACAACTAAAACTAACTTTAAAGGAGTAATAATTATGTCTGAAAACAAGATCCCTTACAAAATCTATCTCGGCGAGGAGGATATTCCTCAGAAATGGTACAACCTCAGAGCGGATATGAAGAACAAGCCCGCTCCCCTGCTCAATCCCGGAACCTGTCAGCCTATGACAGCCGAGGAGCTCGGCGCTGTATTCTGCGACGAGCTTGTACAGCAGGAGCTCGACGATACCACCCCCTACATCGAGATACCCAAAGAGATCAGAGATTTCTATAAGATGTACCGCCCCTCACCCATAGTCAGAGCCTATTGTCTTGAAGAGGCTCTCGGCACACCCGCGAAGATCTATTATAAATTCGAAGGCAACAACACCAGCGGCAGCCACAAGCTCAACTCAGCTATCGCTCAGGCGTATTACGCTAAGAAGCAGGGCCTCAAGGGCGTCACCACCGAGACCGGAGCAGGTCAGTGGGGCACAGCGCTCTCTATGGCGTGCGCTTATCTCGGACTTGACTGCAAGGTATTCATGGTCAAGGTCAGCTATGAACAGAAGCCATTCCGCAGAGAGGTAATGAGGACCTACGGCGCAGACGTCACCCCCTCTCCCTCGATGACCACAGAGATCGGCAAGAAGATACTCGCCGAGCATCCCGGCACCACAGGATCCTTAGGCTGCGCTATCAGTGAAGCCGTTGAGGTCGCCGTAAGCAATCCCGGTTACCGTTATGTACTGGGCAGCGTGCTCAATCAGGTACTGCTGCACCAGAGCGTCATCGGTCTCGAGGCAAAGGCGGCGCTTGACAAATACAACGTAAAGCCCGATATCATCATAGGCTGCGCGGGCGGCGGCTCGAACCTCGGCGGACTTATCGCTCCGTTCATGGGCGAGAAGCTGCGCGGAGAGAATGACTACCGCATAATCGCTGTCGAGCCTGCTTCATGTCCGAGCTTCACACGCGGCAAGTTCGCGTATGACTTCTGTGATACAGGCATGATCTGTCCCTTAGCTAAGATGTACACACTGGGCAGCGGCTTCATCCCCTCCGCCAACCACGCGGGCGGTCTGCGCTTCCACGGTATGTCGTCAACTCTCAGCCAGCTCTACCATGACGGCTATATGGAGGCTAAAGCCGTTGAGCAAACCGATGTTTTTGCGGCAGCCGAGCAGTTCGCGAGGGTCGAGGGCATACTGCCCGCTCCCGAGAGCAGCCACGCGATCCGCGTAGCTATCGACGAGGCTCTCAAGTGCAAAGAGACAGGCGAAGAAAAGACGATACTCTTCGGTCTGACAGGTACCGGCTACTTTGATATGGTAGCGTACCAGAAGTACAATGACGGCGAGATGACCGACTACATCCCCACCGACGAGGATCTCGCTAAGGGTCTGAGCTCTCTGCCCGTAGTACCCGGTCAGGATTGATCCGCAAAGGCTTTTAATTCTATTTAAGAATTAAGCAAACATAATATACAACAGCAAAGCCCTGCCGATTTGGCAGGGCTTAAATCATGCTTGTTTTCAGCTAATATAAAGAATTATTCCTCGCTGAATTCATCTTTGCCTACGCCGCAGAGGGGGCAAACATAATCATCGGGCAGATCCTCGAATGCTACTCCGTTGTTCTCCTCGGGGTCATAGACATAACCGCAAACATCGCATACATACTTTTTCATAGCTTTTCTCCTTTTATACTCTTATTGATTTGTTTTTTATCAAATGAACTTGACAGCTGTACCCCAAGCGAGTATCTCTGCCGCGCCTTCTATAACAGACGCGCTCGAAAATCTTACGTTCACGACCGCGTCGGCGCCCATAGACTGCGCCTGTTTCACCATACGGTTGACAGCTTCGTCGCGAGCCTCGCCGAGCATTTTTGTATAAGAGACGACCTCGCCGCCGACAAGGTTGCGAAATCCGGCTCCGATGTCCTTAAAAGCATTCTTTGACTGAACCGTATTGCCCGTTACAAGACCGAGCGTCTGAACAGCTTTTCCTTCAATGGTCGGGGTATTAACAATAATCATAGATATTCCTCCGTTTTGTATTGAGCGCCTTATCAGATGTCCGTATTATCAGACTGTCTGAAGATCATACTGCGTCTTTATCCGATAGGTTCAAAATCCGCTACTCCGTGCTTGCAGAGCGGACAAATGAAGTCGTCGGGGATATCCTCGCCCTCATAGATATAGCCGCACACCTTGCATACCCAGCCCTTCTTGCCGTCGGTCTCGGGCTTGGGCTTGACGTTGTTCTGATAATAGGTGTAGGTCATGGTCTCGACGTCGGTGATTACG
The DNA here is from genome assembly GCA_946183365.1 of uncultured Clostridia bacterium. Taxonomy (GTDB): domain Bacteria; phylum Bacillota; class Clostridia; order Oscillospirales; family Acutalibacteraceae; genus Ruminococcoides. Next base: position 107,636 of record CAMHAH010000006.1, on the reverse strand, counting down.
CGAGCCTCGGTGACAGAGCAGATGAACATCGTATGAGTATCGAGATCAACGGTCTGATCTACCTTTAAAGACATGAACGAATTGATATAGTGACCTAAGAAAGCGACGCCGTTGTCTGAGCGCAGGATGCCCTCGCCGATGATCTTGTCAACGTCTCTGCCGCTCTGGAAACCGAAGTGCTCGAATACACTGAACGGAGCCTCGGTAGACAGACAGTTTACATTCATCATACCGGTCTTAGCTACCATATCATGAGTGAGGTTCTTCTTATTGATACATACCGCGATACGGTTGGGGGTATTGGTGACCTGAGATACGGTATTGACGATACAGCCGTTGTCCTTGTCGCCGTCTCTCGCTGTGACTACATACAGACCGTAGCCGATATTGAACAGGGCTGTGAGGTCATTCTTATCGGCGGTCTCGCTGTCCATAGCGATATAATCCATGGTCAGCTCTTCGCAAAGAGCGTCAATCTCTTCTATGTTCTTGTCATTCATAGCCGACAGGATATGGACATTGTTGTCGGTATAGTTGATATTCTTGCAGCCCTCGAGCATCTTGCGCATAGTCTTCTCAGCTAAAGGAGCCCATGAGCCGTTCTCTATGAAGGCTACGGTCTTGTTGCGGAAGTTGCGCTCGGTGAGGTGGTCGATGAACTGGCGCATGAACGGGAATATATCTGCGTTATAGGTGGTAGTGGCGAGGACTATCTTGCCGTAGCGGAAGGCGTCCTCTACACACTCAGCCATATCCTCTCTGGCGAGGTCGTTGACAGCTACCTTGGGGCATCCGTTGGCGCGCAGCTTCTCGGCGAGCAGCTCGACAGCCTTCTTTGTGTGACCGTATACAGAGGTATAGGCGATCATTATTCCGTCGGTCTCAACGCCGTAGGACGACCATGTGTTGTAAAGGTCGAGATAATAACCGAGGTTCTCGGTAAGGATGGGACCGTGGAGCGGACAGATAATCCGGATATCGAGGTTCGCGGCTTTCTTCAAAACATTCTGCACCTGAGCGCCGTATTTGCCGACGATACCGATATAGTAACGTCTTGCCTCACAAGCCCAGTCCTCTTCAACGTCGAGAGCACCGAACTTGCCGAAGCCGTCGGCTGAGAACAGTACCTTATCGGTGCTGTCATAGGTGAACATTACCTCAGGCCAGTGTACCATGGGAGCGGCAACGAAATTGAGAACGTGCTTGCCGAGCTCTAAAGTATCTCCTTCTTTGATGATGACGCGTCTGTCGGCGTAATCTGTGCCGAAGAAGTTCATCATCATAGCGAAAGCCTTCTGTGAGGATACGACGGTAGCCTTGGGATAAACGTTGAGGAAGTTGTCGATATTAGCGCTGTGGTCGGGCTCCATATGCTGTACTATCAGATAATCGGGCTCACGGTTGCCGAGAACAAGCTGTAAGTTCTTCAGCCATTCGTCACCGAAGTGCTGATCTACGGTATCCATAACGGCGATCTTATCATCCATGATTACATAAGAATTATAAGCCATACCGTTAGGTACGATATACTGACCCTCAAACAGGTCGATATCGTGATCGTTTACGCCGATATACCTGATATCATCTGTTATTTTCATTGGTATCATCTCCTGTGATTTTATTTAAGATTAGTATATAGTAATTCCCGTTAAATTGCAACATCGTATTGAAAAAAAACACAGAATTTGTTATACTGTTTGCACAAGAAAGTGAAGTGATACTATGGCAGGCAAATCAAGCTGTGAATTCTGCGCATACTACAACTACAACGAATTCTACGACGACTATGAATGTTCGGTAAATCTCGACGAGGATGACCTCGCGCGTTTTATGAGTGGCAGCGACACGAGCTGCGCGTACTTCCGCTTTTCAGACGATTATAAGATCGTAGAGAAGCAGAACTGATGATATCCCGCGGATTTGGAAGGAAAAATATGAAACAAAAGCTTAAGCTGTGTTTGCAGCTTTTTCTGACATTTATAAAGATAGGCGCGGTCACCTTCGGCGGCGGCTATGCCATGATACCGATCATAGAGAACGAGATATCCGTCAAAAAGGGTTGGATAAAGGATGATGAACTTCTTGAGGTAGTAGCTATCTCAGAGACAACCCCCGGTCCGATAGCCATATGCGCCGCGACCTTCATCGGATATAAGATCGCGGGTGTGCTCGGCGCGTTCTGCGCTACCTTCGGCGTGGTTCTGCCGTCATTCATCATAATATTCGTCATCTCTCTGTTCCTTAGGAGATTTGAAGATCTTGAGATAATAAAATACGCATTCTTCGGCATAAGGGCAGGAGTACTGGCTCTGCTGATAAAAGCAGTTATATCCATGTTCAAAAAAGCTCCGAAGAACATAATCGCCTATATCATCATGGCGGCTTCCTTCGCGGCGGTAGCCTTCTTCTCTGCCAATGTTATAATCGTGATACTGAGCGCGGCTGTGATCGGAATAGCCGCGACCCTTATAGCGAGAAAGGCAGGTAAGGAGCTATGAGTATACTGCTTACACTGTTTCTCGAATTCTTCAAAATGGGCGCGCTTACCTTCGGCGGCGGCTACGCGATGATACCGTTCATCGAAGAGACCGTCTTAAAGCACGGCTGGATGACAACGGGCGAGCTCGTGGACTTCATCGCGATATCAGAGAGCACCCCCGGGGCCTTCGCCGTAAACATCTCTACCTATGTAGGCTCAGAGGTAGGCGGACTGCTCGGCGCGTTGTGCGCGACTGTAGGTCTGGTACTGCCGCCGTTCATAATTATAATTCTTATCGCAAAGGTGTATGACCGCTTCAAGAAGAACATCATCGTTCAGGGAGCTATGCTCGGACTGAAAAGCACGGTAGTAGGACTGATCGCCGCCACGGTGCTTTCTGTAGGAATGGAAGTATTTTTCTCACAAGGAATTAAAACCGAAGTGTTTCAATCCGCGAACTTCTATGTTTCTTTAGGCATATTCGCCATATCTTTATTCCTTTTATTGTACAAAAAGCTAAGCCCTATACCGGTGATATTCTTATCGGCGGCTGTCGGGATCGCGCTCGGATATGCAGGTGTTATAAAAGTTTGAGTTTTCTGCGAAATCCGCCAAAAAAATATTGCTTTTTCTTGATCGTTTTGGTATTATTAACATAAGCAAATTTTCAATAGAAAAGGAGATATAACTATGGCTTTAGTAAAGAAATTTTGCGCAGAATTCATAGGCACGTTCGTTCTGGTGCTGTTCGCGTGCGGTACCGCTACCGTACTGAACTGCTCGGCTGAGACCCGCGGCGCTTACATACTGACAGCTCTCGCCTTCGGTCTTGTAATTGTTGCAATGGCTTATTCTATCGGTAACGTATCCGGTTGTCACATCAATCCCGCGGTATCACTGGGCGTTCTGATTACAGGCGGCATGAGCATCACCGAATTCATCGTCTATATCGTAGCTCAGTTCGCCGGCGCTACAGCAGGCGCTGCAGTACTGGGTCTCTTGGTCGGCTTTGACACAAGCCTCGGCGCTAACGCGTGGTATCTCGCTACCGATAATTCACTCGGCAGCTGGAAGCGTTCACTGGTTATCGAGATCATCCTGACCTTCGTATTTGTTCTGGTCATCCTCGCGGTAACATCCAAGAAGAAGTATGAGAAGATCGCCGGTATAGTGATCGGTATGACCCTTACTCTGGTACACATCTTCGGTATCTACTTCACCGGCACTTCCGTCAACCCCGCTCGTTCCTTCGGTCCCGCTATCCTCAAGGGCGGCGCTGCTCTGCAGTCCTACTGGGTATTCCTTGTAGCCCCGCTTATCGGCGGCGCTATCGCGGCTCTTGTATTCAAGTTCCTTATCAAGAGCAAGGACGCTGAAGAATAATATAAACGAATAAGCTGAAGGCTCCCAAATCGGGAGCCTTTTATTCTAATTATAATTCTCTTTTTATACTGTCGATCGCGCCTTTTTCTATGCGGCTGACCTGAGCCTGAGATATACCGATCTCGTCGGCGACCTCCATCTGGGTCTTGCCCTTGAAGTATCTGAGAGACAGAATACGCTTCTCTCTGTCAGAGAGCTTCTTGAGCGCTTCTTTGAAAGCTATCTCCTCAAGCCAGTCGTTGTCGTCGCTCTTATCCCCTACCTGATCCATAACGTACACTGTATCAGCTCCGTCCGAGAAAACGGGCTCATACAGCGATACCGGTTCTACTATCGCCTCGAGAGCCAGCACCACGCTCTCCTTCTCTTCTCCGAGGGCCTCGGCTATCTCCTCAACGGTAGGTTCACGGTTAAGCGACACCGTGAGCTCCTCCTTAGCCTTCATAGCGTGATAAGCGGTATCTCGCATAGAACGTGAGACGCGTATAGCTCCGCTGTCGCGCAGATACCGGCGCAGCTCGCCCATTATCATCGGAACGCCGTATGTTGAGAAGCGAACGTCAAGACTGACGTCAAAATTATCTATCGCCTTTATAAGACCGATAACTCCTACCTGAAAAAGATCGTCAAGGTTCTCTCCTCTGCCGCTGAAGCGCTGGATCACACTCAGCACCAGTCTGAGATTGCCGTTGATAAGCTCCTCCCGAGCCTTTTTGCGCTCAGCGGGAGCTCCGTCACGGATCTTTATCAGGAGATCTTTTTTCTCCTTTTCTGTAAGGACTTTCAGCCGCGAGGTATCTACGCCGCAAAGCTCGACCTTATTATATTGCAAATAATCCCCCCGTAACAATACTGTAAGTAGTATTGCCGCGGAGGGACTGTTTAATTCAATTCGTACTCACTATCCGGATAAAGCGATTAATCCTCGCCCTCTGTGTACTGGTCTATCGTTGAAAAATAGGCGCTCACGGGGGTGTCGTTGCTTTCTACGGCAGAGAGCTTGCGGCTTATCTGGCGAGAACGTACGCCGACAAGCTTATCGAGCTCCTTGTTAGCCTGATCGAGCTTTGTCTGAGTAGCGACAAGAACGCTGTTGAAGGTCTCGAACTCTTTTTTGACCGAACCCAAGAGGTTCCAGACCTCGGCGGAACGCTTCTGGACCGCAAGGGTCTTGAAGCCCATCTGGATAGAGTTGAGCAGCGCCGCCATAGTTGAGGGTCCGGCTATATTGACCTTATAATCACGCTGAAGCACCTCGACCATTCCGCGGTTCACCACCTCGCTGTAAAGTCCCTCGAAAGGCAAGAACATCACCGCGAACTCTGTAGTATTCGGCGGGTCTATATACTTATCGTGGATATCCTTAGCTTCACGTTTGATAGTGGTGATAAGCGTTTTAGCCGCAGCGTCTACAGCCTCCTTTGAGCCGCTCTCATAAGCGTCTCTGAGCGCTGAATATGTATCGCCGGGGAATTTGCTGTCTATCGGAAGATAGATGAAGCCGTCGTCCTTCGCGGGCAGCTTCACGGCGAATTCGACCACGTTCTTAGAGCCCTTCTTTGTCGCTACGTTAGTTTCATACTGCTCGGGAGTGAGTATCTCTTCGAGTATATTTCCGAGCTGTATCTCACCGACGATACCGCGCGTCTTGACGTTTGAGAGAACCTTTTTCAGGTCGCCTACACCTACTGCGAGGTTCTGCATCTCTCCGAGGCCCTTATACACCTGCTCAAGACGCTCGCTTACGAGCGCGAAAGACTGGTTCATCTTCTCTTCAAGCGTCTTTTGGAGCTTCTCGTCAACGGTGGTACGCATCTCAGTAAGCTGCTTATTGCTGTCCTCGCGAATATCGTCGAGCTTGCGTTCCATCGTGACGCGGATATTCTCGAGCTTCTGCTCATTTTCGAGAGAGAAGGTCTTCAGCCTGTCTTCAAAATGTCCGAGCTTCTCGCTTTGAGCGGCAGAAAAGCTCTGTTGGTTCACAGCGATCATATCTCCCATGTTCTTTACCGAGCTTTGAGTCGCGTTGACGATCTCGGTACGCATGGCGGATAGCTCTTCGCTGTTCGTTTTATTCTTTTTAGGAATTATAATGATAGCGGCTATGCCAACCGCTACAGCTGCCGCGGCAAGCAGAGCAAGTATGATGAACTGATAAGTCTCCATATGACACCTCATACGATATGATGTGTCTATTGTAGCACTAAGCGCAGTATATTGTCAAACCTCTTATGGGGCGTTTTAGGGATATCTTCATGCTTCGGTCGAAAAATCCGTATAAATATATTTCCCGGACTCTTCAGGAGAGTATACGAACCTGTCTATATGACCGTCTGTGATAAAGTACTCAGGGACATCCGGCTCGATATGCTGATGAAAGCTGTCGATGATGATGAGTTTAATCTTCATTTTCTGAGGTATTATGCTCTTGATATATACAGCCGCTGTATCCCCTACCCCAAGATTATCCTTTAATTCAGCAAGCCCGGCTAAGTTCGGCGTAAGCTCCACAAAAGCGCCGTAGTTCTCTATAGAACGGATAACGCCCGTGACCGTCTCGCCTACAGAGAACCTCTCGGCATTCTCAGCCCATGTACCGAGCAACTCCTTGTGGCTCAGGGTCACGCGTGTTCCGACCCTCGACTTTATTACTGCACATATCTTCATCCCGACAGCAAACCTCTCGTCCGGGTGCTCTATGCGGGATACCGAAATAGTATCTATAGGCATGAGCGCGACTACTCCGCAGCCTATGTCGCAAAACGCTCCGAACGGCTCGAGGTGTGAGATCCGAGCGGGTATGACGTCTCCGGCGGTAAGGCCGGATATATAATTATCGATACAGCTTCTCTGAGCCTCAGCGCGCGATAAGAGAGCGGTGAGCCGTCCGCTCTCATCGGTATAGATGTCAGTGATCTTGAAGCATACCGTCCTGCCTACGCGCGAGATTATCGCGATATCCCTCACTGTGCCCTCGCGGATCCCCACAGCGCCCTCATCCCTCGGGATTATCCCGAGCATACACGGCAGGTTCACTATAAGATTGTGCTCGTGGTCGCACAAAGCAGCCTTAGCCTCTAATATAGCTCCGCTGTCTAAGGCCTTGCGCATATGCTCGTATGAGCTGAGAGCTGAGGTGTTAGCGGGAGTATTTATTCTCGACCCTTCCGGAAGAAAAGAAGTCATTTACAGCCTCCTGTATTTTTATTTCGTTTTGCAGTTATCAACGATATACTCTATGAATTCTCATCCGTCAATATGACAAATTTTAAGAATACTATTGAAAAACGAAACGCAATATATTAGAATATACAGGTAAGCCGACCTGAACATTATCGGCAGAAAGGAAGAAATATGAAACGAATTACAGCTATCATCCTGTGCGTACTGCTCACAGCCGCTGTTTTTGCGGGCTGCGGTAAAAAGGTAGTATCATCGGGAACAACAGAAACAACTACAAAAACAGAGACAACAGCCAAGGAGGCGGAAACCGTGAATTATGAAGCAAAGTCAACAGAAGCCCTGTTAAACATCAGCGACGTTCCCAAAGCGAACCTTGACAAGCTGAACGCCGACACACAGAAGGCCGCTCCCGAAAAGGGCGAAGAGGTAGCGACCCTGCACACCAACTACGGCGATATCACCATGAAGTTCTTCCCCGACGCGGCTCCTCTGGCGGTAACGTCATTCAAAGAGCTCGCCAAGGCAGGCAGATATGACAACACCATCTTCCACCGCGTGATCGCTAATTTCATGATCCAGGGCGGCGACTATACAAAGTTCAACGGCACAGGCGGACAGTCAGCCTACGGCAAGGAATTTGACCTTGAGATCTCAGATTACCTGCGCAATGACGTCGGCGCTGTAGCTATGGCCAACCGCGGTCCCGGCACAAACGGCTCGCAGTTCTACATCAATCAGGTAGATAACGGATACCTCGACGGCAACTACACCGTTTTCGGTCAGGTTATCGACGGCATGGACGTAGTCAACAAGATAGCCGCCGTAAAGACCGATTACAACGACAAGCCCTTACAGGACGTTGTTCTCGAGAGCGTAGAGATCCACGCCTACGAATAATCATTCATACAGTGCCACCCTGAGAAACGAGGTGGCACTTGTTATAACAGCTTGTATTAAGCAATCATCAGGAGCTAACTATGGACAGACCCATTATCGCTATAATGTATGACTTTGATAAGACCCTGTGCACAAAGGATATGCAGGACTACGGCTTTATTCCGAGCCTTGAGATGCAGACTTCAGAATTCTGGAAAAAGGCGAATGATTTCGGCGCTCAGGCAGAGATGGACGGTGTGCTCGCGTACCTGTACACCATGATCGAGGAATGTAAACGCAAGGGCCTGCCGCTCACGAGAGAAAGCCTCGTAGATAACGGCAGGTGTATCGAGCTGTACCCCGGCGTGAAGGAGTGGTTCGACCGCATAAACCTCTACGGAGCCGCTCAGGGTGTTCAGATAGAGCATTATGTAATATCCTCGGGAATAAAAGAGATAATAGAGGGCTCGGGTATCGCCGATAAATTCACCAAGATATTTGCGTGTGAGTTCCTGTATGACGCTGACGGCAACGCCATGTGGCCCAAGACAGCGGTAAACTACACCAACAAGACGCAGTTCGTATACCGCATCAACAAGGGCGTTCTGGATATATCAAACGATACCGATCTCAACCGCTCTATGCCCGACGACAGCAAGCGGGTACCGTTCACCAACATGATATATATCGGCGACGGACTGAGCGACGTTCCGTGTATGAAGATGATGAAGGCGTACGGCGGCTGCGCGATAGCGGTCTATCAGGACAACAACCGCGAAAAGGTCGAGGAGCTCTTGGTCGGCGACAGAGTAGACTTCATCTTCCCCGCCGATTACAGCGAGAAAGGCAAGCTGAATAAGACGGTGCATAACATTATCAAGAAAATGGCGATTAACGACGAGCTTAATCAGGAGAACGCAAGACAGCTCAAAGAGATCAAGGGTAAGTAATACTCAAATAAGAATAAGTAAACGGCAGGCTTTGAAACCTGCCGTTTTTTCTATCATAGAATTATTCTCGTGATCATTTGTCGCCCTTTCTATTGGTCAAGGCGACGTCCCTGCCCGCTTTTACAAGCAGCTTTATGCTGTTCTGAAGATCATTCATGTTATCGGGCTTGATCTTTGACGCGGCTTTAAGCAGAGCAGCGTAGGTCTGTAAGCGGTTCTCATTCAGTTCGGAGAGGTTGACCACTCCGGCGTCATCAAGAGAACCGAATACCGCGTTTACAAATATCCTTTTGTTCTCGTCGCTGAGACCGTCGAGCCACCTGCTCATCGTATCGGTCATAAACTCACTGATGATCGTCCTGTTTTCAGAAGGCTCAAAATGAATTCCGTATACGTTCCAGGTATACGGGTCGTGCTGAGCGAAGCCCTTCGCGCTGCTGGCGATATAATTATTGGTCACCTTATCGTCGAGCAGATTGCCGACAAGCGAAGCGTCGGGAACAAATTTGCGTATCTTGCAAAGCGTTGAGAGATACTTCTCATTCTTTGAGACCTCATTGAGAAAGCCGGGACCGTCGTTGGAATACACCCTGACGATACGGTCCTTGATATCATCATCACAGAACGCCGAGGCATAGACCGCGAGATTGCCGCCCTTGCTGTGACCGCCTACATATAAAGCTCCGTCGAACTTACTTGATACTCTGTTAAGGTATTCGACCGCCTTTGACTGACCCGGGGTCTCGCTGAGATAGCTCATATTAAAGCACTCGCGCCATCCGACCACGGTATTGTCAGTACCGCGGAAAGCGACATAAGCCTCGTTCTCCTTGTAAATAAAAGTAGCCGCCGCGAACTGGCTCTGCATATCGGCGTCTGTTTCTTCGGTATACCATAACACTCTGACGTTCATGAAGCGCTCGCTGCAAGCCGCTTTTCTCAAAACCGGCAGAGGATCGTTCATAGTACCGCTCTGATCTATCCTGTCTCTTGTATATACGTCATAGATCTCGGCGACAGTCATAGAGAGATCGTCTTTTCCCGCATAAAAGCGATCAAGATCCATATACGCAAGCTCCGAGAAAATCAGATTATCTATATCGTTGATACCCCTCTCTTCAAAGGAAATATCTCCGCGCCAAGCTATATAATCGACCATGTTCACGACTTATCACCTCTGCCGCATATTATATCAGATTTTTTCTCAGATGTCCATATAACAGAAAAGCCCTCCGTACGGAAGGCTTTGTGTATTTATATTTTGTTTATTCGTCCGCGGTTCTTGAGAGCCTTGCGTATATCAAGTATTATAATCACTATCGTAGCGATTATTATGACCGCCAGGATAATAACAACGGCAGTCACCGCGCCCGGATCTACGGCCTTTTTCTCTACAGAGCTGACCTCAGCGCTCGCTGAGCACGCCTCTACAAAGCGCTTCTGCATATAAGAATAGATATCATCATCCAAATTCGCGAAGGTATAGCACTTTTCAAGATACTCGTCGGGCGGATTAATCAGCTCGCTTTCGAGCATCTCTTCGTCTATATACTCAAGAGCTCCGGTGTTCGGTGTACCGTAGGTGATATACTCCGCGTTCGCTGCGGCGATCTCAGGCTCGCACATGAAATTGATGAACAGCTCGGCGTTCTCCTTGTTCTTACAGGTCGAAGGGATGCACATCGCGTCATTGAAGAGGTTCGAGCCCTCCTCGGGCAGACAATAACTCAGAGCCTCGTTGTTATCCATCATGGTGAAGATATCGCCCGCATAATATGCGCAGAGACCGCTCTGATTGCCCTCCATCTCGGTGAACACCTGATCCATGACGTACTTCTTGAGCACAGACTTTTCTTCGATCAGCTTATCGGTAGCGCGATCGATATCCTCGCGCGTAAAGCTCTTGGAGCCGGGATCGATAGGCGGATCACAGAGCTGCATGGCTATAGCCATAGCGTCGCGTGAATTGTTGAACATCAGGATACCGTCGTCCTTATACTTGGGATCCCATAGATCCTTGAAGCCTGTCACCGAACCTTCTTTGATCATATCGGTATTGTAGCCGATGGCTACAAAGCCCCATGAATACGGCACCGAATACTCGTTGTCGGGATCATAATCCATGTTCTTGAAGCGTTCATCGATATATTTATAGTTGGGTATGTTACTGAAATCCAGCTTTTCGAGCATACCCTCGTTTCTGAGACGGGCTACCATATAGTCAGAGGGAATGATGACGTCATAGGTGGAGTTGGAATTAGTCAGTACATTATACATTTCCTCGTTGGTCTCGAAATTGGTGTAGTTGACCTTTATATGGTATTTGTCCTGAAACTCCTTGATAACATCGATGGTACCGTCGTCGCCGGGAGATATATACTCGCCCCAGTTATAGACGTTGACCTCGCCCTGAAAGCCGTCGTCATCTGACGTCGAACCCCCGCAAGCCGAGAGGCTCAGAGAGCTCAGCGCGATAAGAACAGCGATAACGATCAATGAAACTCTCTTCATCGCGCGGCCTCCTTATCCTTGCGAAGCGACGCAAAGTTGTATATTATCAGGAGAACGATGACTACAACGAACATGATCGCCGAGAGAGCGTTCGCCTTGGGGTTGATCCTCTGATGGGTCATGGTATATATCTGGATCGGCAGCGTCTGGAAGCGTGAGCCTCGGGTGAAATAGGTGATAACGAAATCATCCAGAGAATATGTGAAGCTGATGAGGAAGCCAGAGAGTATACCGGGCAGCAGCTCATGGAACACAACCTTGAAGAATGCCTGTACGGGAGAGCACCCGAGGTCGAGCGCCGCCTCATACAAAGAGCTGTCCATCCTGCGGATCCTCGGAGTGACATTCAGTATGACATACGGCGTACAGAAGCCGATATGAGCCAGAAGAACCGTCCAGAAGCCCATCTCAAAGCCCATCATGACGCCCGCAAACGTGAACAGGAGCATCAAAGATACACCCGTTACTATCTCGGGGTTTACTATCGGGATATTTGAAACATTCTGGATAGCCGAGCGTACTCCGCCCTTGAAATTGTAGATACCTATAGCGGCTAAGGTGCCGAGTACAGTAGAAATGATCGAGGCAAGTACAGCTATGATAAGCGTATTATAAAGGCTGCCGATGATCTGAGCGTCATTGAACAGCGCCTCATACCATTTGAAGGTGAAGCCCTTCCACACAGAGGTCTTGCCGTCGTTGAACGAATACGCTATAAGGTAGATTATAGGCAGATAAAGGAACGCCATGATAATGAAAAAATAGATTTTCTCACCGATCTTTTTCATCAGTTGACCGCCTCCTTATCTCCGAACCTGTTCATAAATACAAGGCAGCCGAGGATAACTACCATCAGCACTACCGCGATAGCTGAGCCGGTATTATGGTCGCTCTGGAATATCCTCTCGATAACGTCACCTATCATGAACTGAGTACCGCCCAGGTACTGAGCGACAAGGAAGGTAGACGCGGTAGGAACGAACACCATCGTGATGCCCGAGATGATGCCGGGCACGCTCAGCGGCAGGATCACCTTGCGGAAAACATAGAAGCCGCTGCAGCCGAGATCCTGAGCCGCCTCGATAAGAGAGCTGTCGATCTTGCTCATAACGGTATGCAAAGGAAGTATCATAAACGGCAAAAACTCATATACCATGCCGACTATGACCGCTCCGGAATTACCGATGAGAGTAACGTCGATACCGAAGAAGTTGAGTATCATATCGAGCGGACCGTAGTTCTGAAGTATAAGTACCCACGCGTAGATACGCAGAATGAAGTTCATCCACATAGGAACCATCAAAAGCATGATAATCAAGCTTTGGCCGCGCTGTGAACAACGTGAGATACTGAACGCGAGAGGATACGCGAGCACAAGACATATCAAGGTGGATATCAGCGCTATCAAAAGCGAATAAAGGAAAACCTCGCTGTAGACCGAAGCGTTGATAAAGGGCTCAACAGAGAAGTGACCCTCTGAATCGGTGAACGCGTAGTATACGACCATCACAAGCGGAACGATGGTGAACACCAGCATCCAACCGAGATACGGTATAGCCGGACGTTTACTTTTCATCGTCTGTTACCTCGCTGATCTCGGCCTTGCCGAAATCGAAGCAGATAGGCACATATGTGGCTACCTGCTCGTCGATATCGCTCTGCATGATCCACTTGCGTTCGTCGGACTCGAGTATGATCTCGTTATGCTCACCCTTCCAGATGACGGACTCGATATAGAGCTCATCCAAATGTCCTACACCGTCGCCCGCTATATACAGAGCGTCGGGAGGCAGCGATATCTTTATCTTCTTACCCTCTTCAAAATAGGTATCGGGAATCGTGACCTCGGTGCCCTCGAGGAGGAAGGTAGTAGTATTATTTTCTTTATCAGAATTATAAACCGTGGTGATTATATCATTGGTGGGGTTGAGGAACATCTTGTCCATGATATGAATGTTGAACGGATCGATACGCATACCGATCGTATCCCCTATCTTCTGCGATACGGTAGAATGGATGAGCCAATGGCAGTTATTGCACTTAACGCTGATCTCAAAATGAACGCCCTTGAAGATAACATCCTCTACAGTGCCGACCAGCTTAGCCTGATCGGGAGCTACCACCTCGATATCCTCGGGGCGGATGACTACATCTACGGGCTTGTTTTTATCAAAGCCCTTGTCGACGCAATCGAGCTCTACGCCGAGCAGCTTTACCTTGCAGTCGTCGAGCATGGTTCCGTTGATGATATTCGCCTCGCCGATGAAGTCGGCTACAAAGGCGTTTGCGGGCTCGTTATATATATCCTCGGGAGTGCCTATCTGAGCTATCACGCCGTTGTTCATAACACACACACGGTCTGACATGGTCAGGGCTTCCTCCTGATCGTGAGTTACATAGACAAATGTCTTTTGGGTTTTCTGCTGAAGCTGTTTCAGCTCGATCTGCATATCCTTTCTCAGCTTCAAGTCGAGCGCTCCGAGAGGCTCGTCGAGCAATACGACCTTAGGGTCGCACACAAGAGCTCTGGCAATAGCTACGCGCTGCTGCTGACCGCCGGAGAGATTGGCGATAGATCGCTTCTCATAACCCTTGAGGTCAACTATTGCGAGCATCTGCTTTACCTTCTGCTCTATCTCTTTCTTTGACATCTTCTTCAGCTTAAGGCCGAAGGCAACGTTATCAAAAACGTTCAGATGCGGAAACAACGCGTATTTCTGGAATACGGTATTGACATTTCGCTTATACGGGGGCAGGTCGTTTACCTTCTCGCCCTCAAAATAAACCTCTCCGCTCTGTGGAGTCTCAAAGCCCGCTATTATTCGCAGGGTCGTAGTCTTGCCGCAGCCCGAAGGGCCCAGCAGGGTGATGAACTCCTTGTCGTAGATATCGAGATTGATATTATTCAATATCACCTCGTTCGAATACTTGAAATTGATATCCTTCAAGGATACTACAGAATTTTGCTTCAACTATCTAACCTCCTTATTTTCGGACACAAAGTTCCGACCGCTTTACGCTTTTACACTTTACAGCGGTGTAACGTATAAGCGTATAATTACAAATTATATATCAAACAGAAAATTTGTCAATAAAAAGCCGATAAATAAACTGAAAAAAATCACTAAAAAACCCCTTGATTTTCTACATATATATAGAATCATCTAATATTGACTTTTTTGTACGTTAAGTTATAATATTAATATCTATGTGATATATCTAAAACAGCTTTTCTACTACAAATATTATATATATCTGTCGCAAAAAAGGAGAGTTATAATGTTCCAGATCGCAAAAGAACATATGGGCTTCGGCAAACAGATACTCATGCTTGCCAAAAATGAGCTTATCAAAAAGTACAAGGGCGCTGTTATCGGTCCTTTGTGGTCGGTCGTAAAGCCTCTGTTCACACTGTTTGTATACTGGTTCGCTTTTGAGATAGGTCTTAAAAGCGCCGGTAACGTTCAGGTCGTCTTTCCTGAGCTCGGCAAAGCCGGAGGAACATACGAATACAGCCGTTTTCTGTTTATGCTGATCGGCTTTATACCGTGGTTCTTCATCAATGAGAGCATAGTCCAGGGAGCTAAATCCATCAGAGAGAACCGCCAGTTCGTAAACAAGGTCAGCTTCCCGGTATCGACCATCATGACCTATACCTCTGTAGCGAGACTGTATGTACATATCTTCCTCACCGTACTGATGTTCCTGTACATAACCTTCATCGGCGGCACTATAAAAGCCCCGGGCGCCGAAGCGGTCACCGCCGGCATCACCCCGAGCATCTATTGTATACAGATACTCTTCTATATGCCGCTCATGTTTATGTTCTTCCTCGCGCTCTCGTGGTCGACGGCTCCTATGTCGGCTTTCTCGCGCGACTTCGAGAACATGATAGTATCCGTAATGTCAGGTATATTCTGGCTGTCGGGTATCATCTACGATTCTTACCTGCTCGCGGGCAAGAACCCTCCCGCAGAGTGGATCAGACGGCTTATGCTCTTTAATCCGATCAACTTCTTTGCCAACGGCTACCGCAACTGCTTCCTGTATAACCGATGGTTCTGGGAGTATAAGACCGAGCTGTATATATTCCTGATAGAATTCGCGGTAGTTATCATACTGGGTATATTCAACTATAACCGTCTGCGCAAGAGACTGCCCGACGTACTGTAAGGAGGAGAGCTTATGTCTGACGCTATTATTTCCTTCAAGAACGTATCCAAAGAATACACCCTTTATAAAAACGACCAGGAGCGTTTCAGGGCTCTGTTTGTAAAGCCCCGTCACGCCAAGATAAACAAAGCGCTCAAGAACGTTACCTTTGACGTTCACCGCGGCGAGAGTATCGGTATCATCGGCGATAACGGCGCCGGTAAATCCACCATACTCAAGATGATAACCGGCGTTGCCTTCCCTACCGAGGGCGAGGTCGTGGTCAACGGCAAGGTCGCGGCTCTGCTCGAGCTGACCGCCGGCTTCTCTACCGAAATGACCGGCAGAGAGAACATCTACCTAAAAGGCTATATCTTAGGCTTAAAGGACGCGTATATCAAAGAGATCGAGGAGCGTATCATAGATTTCGCTCAGCTCGGCGATTATATCGACCAGCCTGTCCGTACATACTCCAGCGGTATGAAAATGCGCTTAGGCTTCGCTATAAACGTAAACATCGACCCCGATATCCTTGTAGTTGATGAGGCACTGTCGGTCGGCGACGCTTCTTTCAAGCGCAAGTGTAAGGACAAGATAAACGAGATCATCGAATCGGGCACTACGGTCCTTTACGTCAGCCACAACCCCCAGTCCGTATCCGAGATATGCGACCGCGCAATATATCTGCGCAAGGGTCAGCTCATGTTTGACGGCGATGTTAAGGAAGCGTATGAACTCTACACCAAGCATAAGGAAGAGGACATAGCTAAATCAAAAGCAAAAAAGAAGAAATAATAAATCAGCGCCGCTACGTTTGTTGCGGCGCTTAGACTAATATCTCATATTTCAGAGGTCAAAATGACAGAAAGCGTAATAAAAAACGAGATATACATGAGCGTCCGCTATATAAAGAACAAGGAGCTTATACAGGATGACGTCTGTATCGTCGGCGAGCATAAGGAGGCGGACTATCTAAGCATGACTGCCGAGAGCCTCGGTATCAAAGCTCAAAAGCTCAATACCGCGGCAGAAGCAAAGAGCGGCTTTAAACAGATGTGGTATATCATCGATGCCGACAGCCGGGACCTGAGCGATCTTGATACAGCGATCAAACTTTGCGAGAAAAGAAACAAAATGCTCGTTTGTATCATCCTTCTATCCGAGATAAGAGCGAACAACCTTATAGCGAGATATTCCGAGATGGAGCTGCTGACAGCTATGAGCCCCGCTCTCAATGAGCTCAGACGAAAGCTCAGCGGTCATGACAACATCTGCGCAATATTCTTTGACAGAATTATAGGAGCTGAATTCGACTGTCTCGGTCTCGCCGATATAGCCAATGAAGCCCAGAACGATATGACCGTGACCGTAAGTCAGAGCATGGCTGATACCTACACCTCGGCTCTCTATATCTCAGACGCCGTCAACGCTGTTTTTACCGTAGCTAAGTACGGCAGACCGGGCAACGTCTATAACGCGACCTCATATTATCTCAGCGAGTATCAGCTCAAAAGCGAGATATATACCATGCTCGCCCGCTACGGCGTCAAGCTCAGACTTACCGACGATGATAAAACTCCTTCATATGCCGCTTTAAGCAACGGTAAGCTGTTGTCATTGGGCTTTGAGAATGTTTGTTCATTCTCTGATATGCTCAGATATACGCTGCTCCATCATCTCGAGAGGTTCAGCATACAAACCGATAACATAAACGACGGCTACAGCGGTAAGCTGCACATACTCAGAGAGATTGAGAAGAATATGCTCAGAGAGATAGACCGTATCTGCCGTGAGCACGATATAAAATACTTTATCTCATACGGTACCATGCTCGGAGCTGTTCGCCACGGCGGCTTTATCCCGTGGGATGACGACGTTGACGTCGCCATGCTCAGGTGCGAGTTTGAAAAGTTCCGTAATATTGCTCCAAAAGAATTAAAAGACTGCTTCAGCTACGAAAGCCATGTAAACAAAAACGGTTACCACTACTTCTTTGACCGCATAACGGCTAAGGACACCTACTTCGCTTCAAAATACTCAGACGGCTATGAAATGCCCAAGGGTATTTCGGTAGATATATTCGTCGTAGATAATGTTCCCGCCAACGAAAAGGCGGCTTATCGCTTCTGGAAGAAGCTTATGCGAAAGCGCATGATAATGAATGTGCGCTGGAAGAACACCGCGCGTCACGGCAAGGCGTATCTGCTGAGCAAGCTGCTGCTGCCTATACTGCGTCTGCGCTCTATGGACAGCTACTCGAGCTCTTACGAAAAGGCTGTGCGCAAATACGAGAACAAAGCTACGGGATGGGTAATGCCCGCGTCATCCGACCACAAATACCGCGGCACCTTCCCTATCGAGACCTTCAGCGAGGTTATCCCCTATCGCTTTGACGATGTAGATACCTTCATTCCCGTTGGATATGAAGCCTTCTTAAAGGCTTGGTACACCGACAAATATATGGAAATGCTCCCGCTGTGCGAACAAAATCCGTTCCATGATTATTACCGTCTGGATCTTGGAAGCAACATAGCACCTGACAGCGGAATACACTTTGAATACTCGGGTGAGTTGAAATAATAAAGGAGAGATATTATGATTTTTGCTGTAATTTTAGCGGGCGGCACAGGCTCGAGAATGGGCTCTACCGATATGCCTAAGCAGTTTTTAGAGATAAAAGGCAAGCCCATCCTCAACCATACCGTTGAAAAATTCCTGCCCAATCCCAAATTTGAAAAGATCATCATACTCTCTCCGAGAGCATGGATAGGTCATACCAAAGAGATAATCCGCAAATTCACGGGCGACAGCGAGCGCATCACGGTCATCGAGGGCGGCAAGACCCGCAACGAGACCATAATGAACGCGATAGACTATATCGACAAGAACTACACCCTGGACGACGATACAATCATCGTTACCCACGACAGCGTTCGTCCGTTCGTCACTCACCGCATAATAGAGGACAACATCAAGGCGGCTCAGCTCAGCGGCGCTTGTGATACCGTTATCCCCGCGAGCGATACTATCGTCGAGGGTGACGGCAGGAAGATAACCGATATCCCCGACCGCAGAAAAATGTATCAGGGTCAGACGCCTCAGAGCTTCAAGGCCAAGCTGCTCAGAGATACATACATGAGCCTTACAGCCGACGAAAAAGACATCCTTACCGACGCCGCAAAGATACTGGTAATGAAGGGTATGGACGTAAGCCTTGTACAGGGCGAGACCTACAACATCAAGATCACCTATCCCTATGACCTTAAGATCGCGCGATCACTCTTGGATGATGAGGAAATAAAATGATTAATACTATTTACAGACTTTGTGCTCCGCGCAGGTTTGAGACAGCGTTCGACAATATCGACGTGAACGTGGGCGTTATAGTGCGACCCACTCATCTGTCGATCTGCAACGCCGATCAGCGCTATTATCAGGGCACCCGCGACATAAAGGTCTTGAAAGAAAAACTGCCTATGGCTCTCATACACGAAGCCATCGGACAGGTCGTATATGACAACAGCGGCGGCTTCAAGCCCGGCGAGCGTGTCGTGATGATACCCAATATCCCGACCGAGAGCGACGAGTATATCGCTGAGAACTATCTCAGATCAAGCCGCTTCTGCGGCAGCTCGGCTGACGGCTTCATGCAGGAATACGTCTGCATAGAGCCCGAAAGGCTCGTCAGACTGCCCGAGGATATCGACCTTGACGTCGCGGCGTTCACCGAGCTTGTTTCGGTCAGCACCCACGCCATAGGGCGCTTCAAGTCCATAGCTCACAACCGCAGAGAGCATATCGGAGTATGGGGCGACGGCAACCTCGCCTTCATCACCTCTCTCCTGCTCAAAAAGATGGTACCTCACGCCGAGATCTATATCTTCGGCATCAATCGCGAGAAGCTCAGCGACTTCTCCTTTGCAGACGGCACCTATCTGACTACCGAGATACCGTCCGATCTGTGGCTGGATCACGCCTTTGAGTGCGTGGGAGGCAACGGCTCACCCGTAGCCATAGAACAGATAATCGGCGTTATTCGCCCCGAGGGCACTATATCGATCCTCGGCGTAAGCGAATACCCCGTGGCGGTCAACACCAGAATGATACTTGAGAAGGGCTTGCGCCTCTTCGGAACAAGCCGCTCGGGTAAAGCGGACTTCCGCAAAACGGTAGAGCTCTATAAGGAATACCCCGAGATACCGGTGTACCTGAGCAGACTGGTCGGAAACACCGTAGAGATAAACCGCTTCTCGGATATAAAAGAAGCCTTTGAGACCGATATCAAAAAGGCTTTCGGCAAAACGATATTACATTGGAATATATGATACTAATCCTAAATAAAAACCTTTATCATCTATGGCGCTAAATTCCGCATAGCTTTGTTGAGCTCCTTGACAGGCGCCAGCCTGCCTGCGTCACTCGCCTCGCTCTGCGAAATTTATCACTAATATCTGATTAAATCTTTTTTTCAAGGATTAGTATAACATAGCAAAAAGCGACACAGTTATAAGCTGTGCCGCTTCTTTTTATCGCTTTTTATTCTGTATCAGAATTATACATTATTCTATTATCGAATTATTCAGCGCATTCAAATGTGAAGCCCTCACCGTCATAATCGCAGACTATCGGCTTTGAGCTGTCAAAGTCAGCCTCAAGCATACGCTCGCTGAGCTTATCCTCGATATTGGTCGTGATAGCTCTTCTGAGAGGACGTGCGCCGTAGGTATCGTCAAAGCCCTCATCAGCGACCCTCTCGATAGCCTTATCGGTGAACGTGATCTTTACGCCGAGTGTATCGAGACGCTTTCTGAGTGTCTCGAGCATCTTGCCGGCGATCTCCTTGATCTCGTCCTTTGTGAGCTTGTTGAATACTATGATATCGTCGATACGGTTGAGGAACTCGGGACGGAACACCTGCTTGAGCTCAGCCATGACCAGCTCGCGCACGCTCAAATTTTCGGAATTCTCAGCGTTGCCGAAGCCTAATGAGGTCTGCTTCTCGATTATGCGGCGAGCGCCGACGTTAGAGGTCATGATGATAACGGTGTTCTTGAAGTCTACCGTCCTGCCCTGGCTGTCGGTCAGTCTGCCGTCCTCGAGTATCTGCAACAGCATATTGAATACGTCGGGGTGAGCCTTCTCTATCTCGTCAAAGAGGACTACCGAATACGGCTTGCGGCGTACAGCCTCTGTGAGCTGACCGCCCTCGTCGTAACCGACATAACCGGGAGGCGAACCTACCAGACGGGATACCGTGTGCTTCTCCATATACTCGCTCATATCAAGGCGGAGCATAGCGTTCTCATCGCCGAACATCGCCTGAGCCAGAGCCTTACAAAGCTCGGTTTTACCTACGCCTGTGGGACCGAGGAAGATGAAAGAGCCGATAGGGCGCTTAGGATCCTTTATGCCTACTCTGCCCCTGCGGATAGCTCTTGATACGGCTGATACGGCCTCTTCCTGACCTACAACGCGCTCATGCAGGATCTTCTCCATATTGAGCAGACGTTCGCTCTCCTCGCGGGTGAGCTCAACAACGGGGATCTTCGTCCACGAGCTGACGATCGCGGCAATATCCTCAGAGCCGACCTCATGCGAGCTCTCCTTAGAGCTCTCCTGCCAGCTGTTCTTAGCCTTTTCGAGCTGATCGGTGATATTCTTCTGCTCATCTCTGAGCTGAGCCGCGCGCTCAAAGTCCTGTTCATTGACAGCGGCGGTCTTCTCGCTCTCGAGAGTTTCAAGCTCAGCCTCAAGATCCTTTATCTCAGAGGGGTAAGTAAGAGCCGAAAGACGAACCTTTGACGCCGCCTCGTCGATAAGGTCGATAGCCTTATCGGGCAGATAACGGTCGGCTATATAACGTGAGCTGAGCTTTACGGCAGCCTCTATAGCCTCGTCAGAGATCTTTACCTTATGGTGAGCCTCGTAACGGTCACGAAGTCCTTTGAGGATAGCGACGGCGTCCTCTTCGCTCGGCTCTCCGACCTTAACGGGCTGGAAGCGCCTCTCAAGCGCCGCGTCCTTCTCGATATACTTGCGGTATTCCTCGAGGGTGGTCGCGCCTATTACCTGGAAATCTCCTCTCGCAAGCGAGGGTTTGAGGATATTAGCCGCGTCGGCGCTGCCCTCAGCAGCTCCCGCGCCGATAATGGTATGGAGCTCATCTATGAACAGGATGATATTCTTGCTCTTCTTGACCTCTTCGATGGCGTTCTTGATACGATCCTCAAAGTCGCCGCGGTACTTTGTGCCGGCGACCATACCCGTCAGATCGAGAGCCACAACTCTCTTATCGCGCAGGTGCTCGGGCACCTCGCCGTTCGCTATCTTCAGAGCCAAACCCTCGGCGATTGCTGTCTTGCCTACGCCGGGCTCGCCGATAAGACAGGGGTTGTTCTTTGTACGGCGCGAGAGTATCTGGATGATACGCTTGATCTCTTCATCTCTGCCGATGACGGGGTCGATCTCGCCGTTCTTCGCGGCTTTTGTCAGATCGCGCGAGAAGCTGTCGAGCGTCTTGCTGTCGCCGTCGGGCTCACCCTGAGCCGAGCCGGTACCGTTGTAACCGCTCTGATCCTCACCCTCATACCTCGCGCTCAAACGGTCGGCGATACTCTGAGGTGTTACTCCCAATTCACGCAGATAACGGATAGCGTAGCTGTCGCGGTCTGAGAGCAGAGCTATGAGCAGATGCTCAGTACCGACATAACCCGAGCCTGTACGGGCAGAGTACATGACAGCCGTCTGCATAACTCTCTTTGTGCGCGGTGTGAAATCATCGGGCGTGAGAGAGTAGATACCGTTCTCGCCCGAGTTGCCTCTCATAAGGTTCTCGAGCTTCTCGGCGGTCACTCCGCTGTCTTTAAGAGCAGCATACGCTACGCCGCTGTTCTCCTTGCACAGTCCAAGCAGGATATGCTCAGAGCCGATGTAATTATGACCCATTTCCTGAGCGCTCTCGATAGCTAAATTGAGAGCTCTGTTAGCCTTCTCTGTAAAGCCCTTAAATGTGTACTTCATATATCAACCCTTCTTTCTTGATACTTTTATCTATTAAAAACCTTCCTGATAATTCAGATCATTCAAATCTTTTTCTTATGATCTGAGCTCGCTTGATATCTCGCTCCTGAGCGCTCATGGTCTCTGAGTAGCGCGACATTATCGAAGCGGGCTGTATCTCTACTATGAGCTTATCTATGCTCTCGGCTGAGAGCGTCTCAAGCTTCTTTGAGGTCACTCCCAATCGAACGAGTGAGAGAAGCTGCATAGCCTCGTTGTGATCCATCAGCTTAGCGGTTTTCAGCACGCCCAAAGCGCGGCTGATCTTGTCCTCTACCTCGATGCGGTTGAGAATACCGTCACGGGCTCTCATTTCCTGAGAAATAAGCTGAGTTGTGATATTCTTAAGGTTCTCTATAGCCGCCTTCTCAGAGATACCGAGAGTGACCTGATTGCTCAGCTGGAAGAAAGCTCCCGCGGGCTTGGTGCTCTCACCGTAGAGCCCTCTCATAGTGAGCCCTAGCTTGCTGAGGTTAGCTCCTATCCTGTATACCGTGCCGCTCATGTCAAGCGCGGGCAAGTGGAGCATGACCGAGGCTCTCATGCCTGTACCGAGGTTGGTCGGGCACTGAGTGAGGTAGCCGAGACGATCGTTGAAAGCAAAGTTTAATTTCTTTGAAAGAATATTGTCGATCTTATCGGCAAGCTCAAAAGCCTCGTCAAGCTCAAAGCCGTCTTTGATGACCTGCAGTCTGATATGATCCTCTTCGTTCACCATGATAGACACGGTGTTATCGTCGCTGAGATATACTGCTCTGCCCTTCTCGTTGCTGATGAAATCGGGACTTACCAGATGGCGTTCTATCATCGAAACCAGAATGGTATCTGTGACGTTATCAGCGTCTATGCGGTGGAACTTGATACCGCAATCCTTGAGAGCTTCTCCGACCTTATCCACTACCTCCTGCGCCTTATCGGCGGGCAGTCTTACCGGAAACGGATACTCCTTAAGATTTCGTGCCAGACGTATTCTGGTCGATACTACCGCTTCACTCATCATTATCCCTCCAATCCCTTGATCTCATCACGCAGCTGAGCGGCGCGCTCAAAGTTCTCATCCTCGATAGCCTTCTTAAGCTCCGCTTTAAGAGAGGTGAGCTTGTCGGCGCTATCGTCGGTTTTCTCTTCGTTCACGGTATACTCGATAGCTCCGGGGCGTTTGCCCTTGTGCTCGGTGTTGCCGTGTATATTGCGGATAGTGGGCATAAGCTCGCTGAAAAAGATATCGTAGCAGTCGGCGCAGCCAACCTTGCCGCTGCGCTTGATATCGTTCAGGCTGCTGCCGCAGGTCTTGCAGCGTGTAGCTCCCGAGCGCGCCGGAAGCGCGTTTGAGAAGAAGCTCGAGAGCAAGCCGCCGAAATCAGCGTTGAAATCGGGGAACATCGTATCGTACCCAAGCTCGTGGGCACATTCGGGACAAAGCATATATTCGGCGTACTCGCCGTTTATCATAGTCTTGACATGAGTTGTAGCCTCATTCTTGTTGCAGTGTTGACATAACATGATCTTTTCCTCCTTTTGAGATACGCCAATAAGTAATATTGTCAGGCGTTTGAGTTTTGTTTATTCTATCATATACCTTCTGCTTTAAGTGTCGAGAAGGGTAAGCAGCATATTCTTGAACACCGAGGCTCTGAGAGCGTCACGGTATTGCTGGGGAACACTGAGATACGATCTCTCTCCCGAAGCCGCGGCTATAAGCTTCGCGGTTTTTGGGTCAAGCACTCCGCTGCTGAGCATATTATCGAGCATCGCCTCGGCGGTAGCGTTATCGAGCGCCTTGCCTACCGAATTAACGATATGCATTATCGCTCCGCTGCGGGTAGTATTGATACGGGTGATGCGTATATATCCCCCGCCGCCTCGACGGGACTCTACGATATAGCCCTGCTCGGGAGTGAACCGCGATGTGATAACATAGTTTATCTGACTGGGCACACAGCCCAAGGTAGTCGCGAGCTCATTGCGCTTTATCTCAGCCTCGCCATCCTGCTGTTCAAGTATATCCTTGATATACTTGGCGACTACATCACTGACACGCATTTTTATAACCTCTTTTCAATGTGTAAACCGACGCTTAACGGTCGAAATTATTAAGAAAGACAAATCCAAGCGGCAGCGACAGATAACTTTCTCGGGAGGAGCAAGCCACCCTACAATTAATACTACCAACTACGCTCTTGTCCTTCCCTGACCTTGACTATATTGTATACCATTGGTCAAAGAAAGTCAAGGTCAAATTTGATTGTTAACAAATTGTTCAAAATTGACGGTATTGTTCTAATACTAATCCTTGATAAAAAGATTTAATCAGATATTAGTGATAAATTTCGCAGAGCGAGGCGAGTGACGCAGGCAGGCTGGCGCCTGTCAAGGAGCTCAACAAAGCTATGCGGAATTTAGCGCAATAGATGATAAAGGTTTTTATTAAGGATTAGTATAAATAAGAAAAAAGCACCATGCCGAAGCACAGTGCTTTGAATATGATTATTAAGTTACAGGACCTTACGCAGGAAGTCCTGAGTACGCTCGTTCTGCGGATTGCCGAACACCTCTTCGGGTGTTCCCTCTTCACAGATTACGCCGTCGGCCATGAACAGAACTCTGTCTGAGACCTCTCTCGCGAAGCCCATCTCATGGGTAACGACTATCATAGTCATGCCGTCGGCGGCAAGCTCCTTCATAACGTCCAATACCTCGCCGACCATCTCGGGGTCGAGCGCTGAGGTAGGCTCGTCAAAGAGCATGATATCGGGGTTCATGGCGAGCGCTCTGGCTATAGCCACACGCTGTTGCTGACCGCCCGAGAGCTCTCCGGGATAGGAATCAGCCTTATCCTCAAGACCAACTCGTCTGAGAAGCTCCTTAGCCTTTTGCTCGGCTTCTTCCTTAGTCATCTTATTGAGAGATACGGGAGCCATCATGATATTCTTCAATACGGTCATGTTCTGGAACAGGTTGAACTGCTGGAACACCATACCGATATTCTCGCGCACCTTATTGATGTCGATCTTCTTATCCGTGATATCATATCCGTCGATGACGATCTCGCCCGAGGTAGCGTCCTCGAGTTTGTTCAGGCATCTGAGGAAGGTCGACTTACCCGAACCGGACGGTCCGATAACGCATACGACCTCGCCCTCATATATGGTAGCGTCGATACCTGTAAGGACCTCGTTCTTGTCAAAGTATTTATGAAGGTTAGTAACGACGACCTTTTTGTTCTCTTTATTAATGTTTGTCACGGTGTCTCTTACCTCTCTTCGCTTCATATTTTAACTTCTTCTCGATATAGCTCGAAATAATCATGAGAATCGAGATCACCAACAGATACATCAGCGCAACCACAGCGTAGGTCGCGAAGTATACATATGTACTGCCGACGTAGGTCTTAGCCTTATTAACTATCTCAGCCATACCGATGACCGACAGGATAGAGGTATCCTTGATGGTGATGATGAACTGATTTACCAGCGCGGGGATAGAGAACTTTATCGCCTGAGGCAAAACGACCTTCATCATAGTCTTAGCCTGAGAAAGTCCGAGAGAACGAGCTGCTTCACTCTGTCCCTTAGGCACAGCCATGATACCGCCGCGGTATATCTCTGCAAGATACGCGCCCGCGTTCAGCGAAAGGGTGATGATGCCGGCGGTCAGAGCGTCCATACGGAACGCAGGGTTGATGGTCAGCTGGATAAGCTGAGGAAAGCCGAAGAACACCATCAACGCCTGTACCAGCATAGGCGTACCGCGGATGATCCAGATATACGCGCCCGCGATACCGCGGAGAACAACATTCTTAGACATTTTCATCAGACACACGAACAGTCCGATGACCATGCCGATCGCGATAGACGCCAGCGATGTGATGACAGTCAGCTTAAGACCGTCAAGCAGCAGCGGCATCGCTTCATTAAATACTCTTCCAAAATCCATATACTACAACTGCCTTACAATAATTCAGCACGATAAAAAGTTACCGTGCTGAACCTGATTTTACATTTTTACGGTTTGGGGAATAGTGCCCCTTATCAATAACCGTACTTAGCAAGGATCTCTTTGTACTTGCCGTTTTCCTTGATATTCTTGAGGCCGGCGTTGAACTTCTCGATAAGCTCAGCGTTCTTGCCCTTCTGAGTAGCGAAGCCGTAGCCCTTTACGTTAGCGGGTTGCTCAGAGATGATGGTAAGGTCGACCTGACCGCTCTTGATAGCGTAACCGATTACGGAGAAGTCCTCAACACAAGCTACATCAGCGCCTGTCATAACAGCCTGATACATATTGTCCGAACCCTCGTAATAGTTGATGGTAAAGCCGTACTGATCCTTGATGGACTCAGCGTACTCGCCGCCTACTGTCGAGGTCTTAGCGGCAACAGTCTTGCCCTTGAGGTCCTCAAGCTTTGTGCCTGCCTTGGCAACGATGACCTGACCGTCGTCAAAGTAAGGATCTGAGAAATCAAAGGTCTGCTTGCGCTCGTCGGTGATGGTCATACCGGCGATCATAGCGTCAGCCTGACCGCTCTGTACAGCGCCCATAGAAGCGTCAAAGCCCTCGTTGTGCATCTCATACTTGATGCCCTGATCCTCAGCGATAGCAGCCATGATATCCATATCAACGCCTACATATTTGTTTGTAGCGGTGTCAAGATACTCAAAGGGAGCAAACGCGTTGTCTGAATAAATGATATAGGTCTTTGCAGCGTCAGCTGCCTTAGCCTCTGTAGCAGCGGTATTGTCTGTGTTAGCCTTTTTGCCGCAGCCTGCGAGCATAGCGACGGAAGCGATAAGTACGACCGCCATGATAAGTGCCAGTGTTCTTTTCATATTTCTTTCTCCTTTTTCATTTTATTGATTTATCACGATAAAACGCTCAAAATAAACAACAGTAAAAATTATACACTATACAAAAAAATTTGTCAATAATTACAGGGCTCTAAATCTTTTCTGAACGGCTTTATCATCACATAACAGCACAAAGCGGCCGCACCCGAGGGTACAGCCGCGATTTGGCATATTTATAGCTTTGGCTTAAGGATATCAGCCGGATTCTCTGAGAGCCTGTCCGCCTCAGCCGCGAGCGTAATTCAGATTACAGCTCTGCGAAATACTTGATGGTGCGAACCATCTGAGAAGTATAGGAGTTCTCGTTATCATACCAAGAAACAACCTGAACCTCATACAGACCGTCGCCGATGGGAGATACCATTGTCTGAGTAGCGTCAAACAGAGAACCGAAGCGCATACCGATAACGTCGGATGAAACGATCGGATCCTCGTTGTAACCGAAGCTCTCGGAAGCGGCAGCCTTCATAGCGGCATTGATGCCCTCTACGGTAACGTCGTCGCCCTTAACAACAGCGGTGAGGATGGTGGTAGAACCGGTGCATACCGGAACACGCTGAGCAGCGCCGATGAGCTTGCCGTTCAGCTCGGGGATAACCAGACCGATAGCCTTAGCAGCGCCGGTGGAGTTAGGAACGATATTGCAAGCGCCTGCGCGAGCTCTTCTCTTGTCGCCCTTTCTGTGAGGACCGTCGAGGATCATCTGGTCGCCTGTATAAGCGTGAACTGTGCACATGATACCTGTCTGGATGGGAGCGTACTTGTTAAGAGTGTTAGCCATGGGAGCAAGGCAGTTGGTTGTGCAGGAAGCAGCAGAGATGATCTGATCGTCAGCTGTGAGGGTATCCTCGTTAACGCTGAAAACGATAGTCTTGAGGTCTTTGCCCGCGGGAGCGGAGATAACGACCTTCTTAGCGCCTGCGTTGATGTGAGCCATTGACTTCTCCTTAGAGCAGTAGAAGCCTGTGCACTCCAGAACAACGTCTACGCCGATCTCGCCCCAGGGGAGCTTAGAAGCGTCTGCCTCAGCATAGATGGTGATTTCCTTACCGTCAACGATAATGGAATTCTCGCCTGCCTCAACAGTGTGAAGGTTCTCGCCGATAGTACCGCAATATCCCTTCTGAGCTGTGTCGTACTTTAACAGGTTAGCGAGCATGTCGGGGTTTGTAAGATCGTTGATAGCAACAACCTCATAACCCTCAGCGCCGAACATCTGACGGAAAGCCAGACGACCGATACGACCAAAGCCGTTAATTGCAACTTTAACTGACATAATAATTCCTCCTAAGAATATTTTAAATGTATTTAGTTACATCATTGTTATTTTACTACAAACCGCCCGTGAAATCAAGCCATATTTATGAAAATAATGCTAAATATTACAGTCAAAATGTTATATCTTTAAAGATCAGCCCCTATAGAGCTTTTTAGTCTCATATTTAGGCTCGGTGGTGAGCATGATACCGAGTTTCTTCAGAGTACGGGTATCGGTCTCCGAGAGGATAACAGAAGCGTGAGCCTGAGTATCTCTCAGCTTTGGCAGCTGCTCCATAGCAAGTCTCGCGGTAGGATTTGTGACGGCTGAGATAGACAGCGCTATCAGTATCTCGTCTGTATGCAGACGGGGATTGACAGAGCCAAAGCTCTCGACCTTGAGCTTCTGGATAGGCTCGATAACAGCCGCGTCTATAAGGTCTACCTCCTTAGGGATGTTGCCGAGGAGCTTCATAGCGTTGAGCAGCATAGCCGAGCAGGCTCCGAGAAGGTCTGAGGTCTTGCCTGTGACAATGCTCCCGTCAGAGAGCTCGATCGCCGCCGCGGGCATACCTGTCTCCTCTTCCCTTTCGAGAGCCGCGCCGATCACGGGACGGTCGTCAGCCGAAAGCTTGTTCTGCTTCATCAGCAGACCTATCTTATATGCCTCATCCTCAGAGCCGTTGCCCTTGGTATGGTTGCACATAGCGGTATAGTAGCGGCGGATTATCTCCTGATTAGCCGCGGCGCAGGTGGCTTCGTCGTCGATTATGCAGTTGCCCGCCATATTTACGCCCATATCCGTAGGCGACTTATACGGAGAGGCGCCGAGAATACTCTCAAACATAGTATTGAGTACCGGGAATATCTCTATATCGCGGTTATAGTTCACAGTAGTGATACCGTAAGCCTCGAGGTGGAAGGGGTCTATCATATTAACGTCGTTGAGGTCTGCCGTGGCCGCTTCATAAGCGACGTTCACGGGGTGCTTCAGAGGCAGGTTCCAGATCGGGAAGGTCTCAAACTTAGCGTAACCCGCCTTGACGCCGCGCTTGTTCTCGTGATAAAGCTGGCTTAAACAAACCGCCATCTTGCCCGAACCGGGGCCCGGGGCGGTGATGACCACCAGACGGCGCGAGGTCTCTACATAATCGTTTCTGCCGTAACCGTTATCGCTCATGATAAGGTCGATATCCGACGGGTAATTCGGGATAGAGTAATGGTGATAAGCCTTTATCCCGTTCTCGGTAAGGCACTCTTCAAACTTCATGGCGGCGGGCTGATCGGCAAAGCGCGTCAAAACGACCGAGCCGACATACAGTCCGCGGCTGCGGAACACATCGATGAGCCTTAAGACGTCAAGGTCATAGGTAATGCCTAAATCGCCCCTGACCTTGTTCTTCTCGATATCGTCAGCGTTGATAACGATAACGATCTCCGCCTCATCCTTAAGCTGCATGAGCATCTGGAGCTTACTGTCGGGCTTAAACCCGGGCAGCACGCGAGAGGCATGGTAATCGTCAAAGAGCTTTCCGCCGAACTCAAGATAGAGCTTATCGCCGAACTGAGCGATACGGTCGCGGATATGCTGACTTTGCATTTCGAGATACTTTTGATTGTCAAAACCGATTTTCATAATACCATTCCCTTGCAAAAAAATACACAATCATTTTATCACATCATACAGCGCGTATATATTATGTAAAAGAAAATTGATAAATTTTTGTCAGATAATTTACAATAAGAATGTTTATTCTGTTTTCAAAAAAGCCTAAAATACTTATGAACCTTTTCTCAATAACAACACTCTAATAAACAGAAACGTTTCAAATTGTTATCAGAAAGGATCTGTAATAATGAAAGAAAAGCTGAAAAGCGCAATGAAGCCCGCTCCTGAGCGTTTTGCTTACAATATTCAAACAGCCGTGAACGAAGCAGTCAGTCAAAACACAATGGTCAAGAAACATATGTCTGTAGGATCAAGGGCTGTTATTGCGATTGCTTTGATACTTGTGATGATCCCGACGACTGTTTTCGGAGCAAGCAAGCTGTATGAGCTTGTCGCAAAGCCTGTGGATAACCACGGTCTCGAGCTGAATATTGAACGCGAGCAAACGACCGACTATCCGATACTTGTAAAAATGCACGTAGAGATACCCGAAGGCTTCGCCGAAGTACCGAACACAAACGGTTTGAAATTCTATAACACAAGTACCGAAGAACCATATACCGACGGTTACAGTTTAAATCCAATGCGTTTCTATGATTTTCAAGGTATCAAAGAATATATAGGCAATGTGGACAGCTATGAAGAACGCATGATAGACGGACATCAGGCGTATGAGGTAAACAGAGATAAGGGCTGGGACAGATTATACATTTATTACGAGGATGTAAACGTGTTCCTTCTTATCTATCACAAGGATGTGACCGATGAACAGCTTGAGGACTTCGTCAAGGGTATAAGCTTCACCGAAGGAAGTGAGGATGACTTCACCTACCTTGATGAACCGAGCGACGAGCGCGAGCCTAAACAGAGCATGTATAACTCCAAAATCAACTACACTGAGTTATCCGCGGATACAAGTCTCACTTTTAAAGACTACTCATATAAGCATAATGATGAAAACCCGCTGTATACCGCCCGACTGAGCAATATCAGAACCCTCGACAATATCTCTGAGCTTGATGACAGCTGCTTTAATCCCTCAATCGGCAAACATGAAATATCCGACGACAACGGGTATCTTGATCCGGTCATTATAAAAACAATAAAAGAGGGCGACGGCTTTGATAAAAAAGATGAAGTCTTAAAGAGTGAGCTCAAACAGCAAAAGCTGGTCATGGCTGATATAACTTACATCAATCTGAGCGATGAAGATATAGAGCTTTTTATACCGTTCTCTATGAATGTGCTCGATATAAATGATAACGGAAAATTCACTCAGTCTCATATTATTGATACTGACGAAAAAATATACAGCGACGATTACTGTGACGGCGAGATAACATATTTATCACCGCACGGTATCGGGAAGAGCTTTTATATACCTACGCTGAAAGCTAACGAGACCATGACGGTGACTGTCGGGTTCAGATGCTGCTCGGATGTGCTTGATAAGGCTTATTTCACCATGTATAACCTATATAATGTCATCGAACCGCAATATAACGGCGACATAAACTACGGGAATTATATCTTCAAGGTGCAGCAGGATGATCGATAATAACAGCTTTGAGATGCTTGTAAGCGCTCAGACAAACACTTTGTACAGGGTGTCCATGTCTATGCTAAAGAATGAGCACGACGCTCAGGACGCGGTTCACGAAGCGATTCTCAGCGCTTATCGGAACAGAAACCAATTAAAGCACAAGGAATACTTCGGCACATGGCTGACGCGAATACTGATAAATCAATGCAATAAAACGCTGAAAGAGCGTAAAAAATACGCTGATATCGGGGATCAACTCCCCGATATCTCGTCGCGCGATAATCCGTACACATCATTAGAGGTAGGAGAGGCAATCAACAGTCTGCCCCAAAAGATACGGCTGGCGATAATACTCTACTACATTGAAGATTATTCTGTAAGAGAAATCAAATCCATCCTACATATTCCGGAAGGAACGGTAAAAAGCAGGCTAAGCAAAGGCAGAAAGCTTTTAAAAGACTATCTGGGCGACTGATACGCAAAAGCTCCCGAGCGCAAACTCGGGAGCTGACTTATTGTTCATGCTTATATTAACTTGACCGAGATAACACTCAAGTCAAAAAGCTATTATTCCTCCGCGGGGATATCGCCTGTGCAGTGAGGGCACTTTGTAGCGTTGATATTGACCTCTTCGCAGCAGTGGGGGCACTTCTTTGTTGTAGGCTCAGGCTCAGCCTCTTTTTTCTTGCCGATTTTTGAGAGCCTGTTGATGCCCTTGACCAGAAGGAATACAACCAGAGCCATGATCAGGAAGTTGATAACGGCTGTGATGAAAGCGCCGTAGCCCCAGATCGAAGCGCCGAGCTCAGCAGCGTTAGCGTATGTAACCTGTGAAGCCTCAACGCCCTCGGGCAGTCTGAGGATGATGAACTGCTCATTGAAGTTGATACCGCCTGTGAGCAGACCGATGAACGGCATGATGAGATCGTTGATAAAGGCGTTTACGATAGCCTGAAAAGCTCCGCCGATGATAACGCCGACAGCAAGATCCATTACATTACCGCGCATGATGAATTCTTTGAATTCGCCAGCAATTTTTTTCATTATACTACACTCCTTGTATTAATTATAAATCGGAACGCTCCGATCAGATAACTTATTTTACGACTTTATGGTAAACCTTCTTGCCCTTCTTGATGATAACGTGACCCTTATCAAAGGCTGCCTTTGAGACCTTATGGAACATATCGGTGATCTTCTCGTCATCCACAGAGATACCGCCCTGCCGGATAAGGCGCTTGCCCTCGCCCTTTGAGGGGATGAGATTGCACTTGATGAGCAGATCGAGGATAGCTATTCCGTCATCGCCGAGGTCGTCGTCTGTGATCTCGGTAGTGGGCATATTATCGGTATTCGCGCCGCCGCCGAACAGAGCGCGGGCGCCCTCTTGAGCCTTATTAGCCTCTTCCTCGCCGTGGATCATCTTGGTCAGCTCATAAGCTAATATCTCCTTAGCCTTATTGAGCTCTGAGCCCTCTAACTTCTCAAACTCAGCTATCTCGTCAAGCGGCAGGAAGGTAAGCATCTTCAGACACTTGATAACGTCGGCGTCGTCGACATTGCGCCAGTACTGATAGAACTCAAAGGGGGTCGTCTTTTCGGCGTCGAGCCAAACGGCGCCCTTCTGGGTCTTGCCCATCTTCTTGCCCTCTGAATTGAGCAGAAGGTTGATAGTCATGGCGTAAGCGTCTTTGCCGAGCTTTCTGCGAATAAGCTCCGTACCGCCGAGCATATTGCTCCACTGGTCGTCGCCGCCGAACTGCATATTGCAGCCGTACTTCTGATACAGAGCGTAGAAGTCGTAGCTCTGCATTATCATGTAGTTGAACTCAAGGAAGCTCAGACCCTTTTCCATACGCTGCTTATAGCACTCGGCTCTGAGCATATTATTGACCGAGAAGCAGGCTCCGACCTCTCTGAGAAGCTCTACATAATTGAGGTCGAGCAGCCAGTCGGCGTTATTGACCATGAGCGCCTTGCCGTCTGAAAAGTCGATAAACTTAGACATCTGCTTTTTAAAGCAGTTGCAGTTGTGCTCAATAGTCTCTTTGGTCATCATCTGGCGCATATCGGTACGTCCCGAGGGGTCGCCGATCATCGCGGTGCCGCCGCCTATCAGAGCGATAGGCTTGTTGCCCGCCATCTGAAGGCGCTTCATAAGGCACAGAGCCATGAAGTGACCTACGTGAAGGCTGTCGGCTGTGGGGTCGAAACCGATATAGAACACGGCTTTGCCCGAATTGACCAATTCTCTTATTTCTTCTTCGTCTGTAACCTGCGCGATAAGTCCGCGGGCTACCAGCTCTTCATATACTCCCAACGATCTTCCTCCTAAATATTTATGCTTTATATAGTATATCTTTTATTGTCTGAAACGTCAAGATAATATCGGAATTTGTAAAAATGTCTGCGATACACGGCTTACCAGGGATCGTCGTCAGAGACGGTCTCGCCCTCGCCGTCGGTATCGGGTGAGCCGAGCATATTGTTTCGCTCGAGCCACTCGTTATAGGTCATGAGGACGTCACGGGGCTTTGACCCCTGGTGAGGTCCGACTATGCCCATCTGCTCCATATCGTCTATCATTCTGCCGGCTCTCGCGTAACCGACCTTAAGACGGCGCTGAAGCATAGATGTAGAAGCCTGTCCGCTCTCTATGACGACCTTTATCGCCTCTTCCATCATGCTGTCGATATCCGGAGCGTTCGAGGGAGAAACTCCGCTGTCCTTGCCCTTGCCGCCGCTCAGCTCTTCAGAAGCTATCTTGCGTATCTTGTCCTCGATCTCCTTATTATACTCGGCGGTATGAGATTTCTTGATGAACGCGGTAACACGCTCGATCTCGTCATCACGCGTAAAGCAGCACTGCACTCGTATGGGCTTCGGTGCGCCTACGGGTGAATAGAGCAGGTCGCCTCGACCGATAAGCTTCTCGGCGCCGCCTGTATCGAGGATAGTACGGGAGTCTATCTGAGAAGTGACCTTAAGCGCTATTCTCGACGGGATATTCGCCTTGATAAGGCCTGTGATGACGTTGACGGTGGGTCGCTGAGTAGCGAGTATCAGGTGCATACCCGCGGCACGGGCCATCTGAGCCAGTCGGCAGATCGCTTCTTCTACCTCTGACGGAGCCGCCATCATAAGATCGGCGAGCTCATCGATAGCGATAACTATGCGGCACATATGCTCTGTGGGGACTTTAAGACCCTCGATCTCCATACAGGGCTTATCCTCGGCCTCGGGATCATAATCGGGTTTTTGCTTTTCGTTCTCTATGTAAGCAAGGTTCTTATCGACAAGCTCATTGAAGCTGTCGATACCCTTACAGTCGTATTCAGAGAAAATGCGGTATCTCTGCAGCATCTCCGAGACCGCCCAGTTAAGAGCGCCGGCTGCCTTCTTAGCGTCGGAAACGACAGGCACAAGCAGATGAGGTATGCCCTTATACTTTGAGAATTCGACCATCTTAGGGTCAACGAGCAGTAGCTTTACCTCGTCGGGCGTAGCCTTGAAGAGTATAGACATCAAAAGAGCGTTAACGCATACCGACTTACCCGAGCCCGTAGTACCCGCGATGAGCAGGTGGGGCATCTTGGCGAGGTCGGTTGTGATTATCTCGCCGGATATATCGCGTCCGAGGACGCAGTTGATGGTGCTCTTGCTGTCGCGGAACTCAGGCGTCTCTATCAACTCGCGGAGAGTTACCATCGAGGTGACCTTGTTAGGCACCTCGATACCGACAGCCGCCTTGCCGGGGATAGGCGCTTCGATCCTTACGCCGTTTGCGGCGAGGTTCAGCGCGATATCGTCCGAGAGATTGGTTATCTTGGATATTTTGACGCCGGGCGCGGGCTGCAGCTCATATCTGGTTACCGACGGACCGCGGCAGATGTTCGTGATACTCGCCTTTACGCCGAAGCTGTTCAAGGTATCGATCAGCTTAGTGGCGTTGTTCTGCATCTCATTATAGGCGCTCGAGCCCTCGGTATCCACAGGCGGCTCGAGAAGTCTTGTAGGAGGATAAACATATGTCGATTTCTCCTCTGCCTGCTTGTCCTCGTTACGGCGGATCTCAGCGCGCACGCGTCGGGTCTCGCCCTTGAGATCGAGCGTATCGTCTATTTCAAAATCATCGTCAAGATCGACCTCGACAGTCTCGGGGTCGGGCTGTTTTGCGCCCTGTGACATCTTGCGGCTCTTTTTCTTATCTGATATACGCTTTGCAACGTCAGAGGCGTTGAGCTCCTCATCGGGGACTACTCCCGCGTTAGCTTTCTTAATGATATTAAGGATATCCTGCTGGGTCTGATCCTGAGCGGTCTCCTCAGCGTCCTTGGCACGCGGCTTTTTACTGACGTTATCGAGAGGTATATCGATACGAGAGGGCTTACCTGAGCTGAGCTTTTCGGGAGTGGTGTAATCGGGAAAGTCGCCCGCTTCAGCCTGACCGGCGAGCGCGGCGAATTCTTCACGCTCCTCGCGCTCACGGCGTTCTCTCTCTCTCTCCTCGCGGCGCTCCATACGCTCCTCGTGTATACGCCTGTGCTGTTCACGGGTCTTTGTATATCCCTTCTTGGCAACTCTCGCGACGTCCACGAGGGTAACGCCGAACAGCACCATAAGAGAAGCGAGGATAACAACGATACAAATAATGACTGAGGGGGTATTTGTAAGCAGCGCCCGCATAGGATATCCGAGCAGAGCGCCGAACAAGCCGCACATACTCTTAAGAGCGAACGACCCCTGATACGCCGCCCCGAGAGCCTGTGGATATGTATTGCCGTCGTTATAATCGACCGAGCCGCACAGATATATCAGCGCGCACAGGAACAATACGATCGTAACGGACAGAGCTATCTTTGCTCCCTTATGAGCCATCTGCTTCTCTTTTGCTGTCATAATTCCCATGTAAAAAAATACAAAAGGAAGAATTATCGAGCAAAAACCGAACATACCGAAGATGAACGATCGGATATTGAACCAAAGATTGCCTCCGGGTATAAGCACTAAAGCGAGCAGCAATACACCTACTGCACAGAGGATGATCGCCTTTATCTGCGGGTTCAGTCTGCCTTTCGGCTCAGGCGCGCTCTTAGCTCTGCTATTGGCGGCTTTCGCCCTTGTATCTGTTTTTTTGGAGTTATTTGATTTTGTCTTTGTTGCCTTTTTAGCAGCCAAAATATCACTCCTTGTTTTCCTTGGATTTTAGTTTCTGTTTCATTACAAAGCAGAGAGAGGTTTTACCCTCCCCCGCTTTGTTATCATATTTTATGCAAGAGAAACGTGTGTAAAGAAGTTCACTCCTGTCTGCATCTCAATAAAGCTTATAACAAGGACTCCGATACCTACGATAGCTGTATATAAGATGAAGATTATCATCTTGTCGGTCTTTAAGAGCCATTTGAACAGGACTATCGACAGATAGCCTACGACAGCGGCTACAATCATGCCAACGATAATGGGCAGTATTTCGATCGAGATACCGCCGGGAGCCTCAAGAGCCTCTTTGCTCTCTAAAAGAGCCGCCGCGACAATAGCGGGAGTACCGAGGATGAACGTGTAATCGAGCGCGGTCTGCTTGTTCAGTCCGCGTATCTGACCCGCTGAAAGGGTCGAGCCTGAACGGGAGAGACCGGGGAATACCGCCGCGAAGCACTGTGTGATACCTACAACGATAGCGTCGGGCACGGTGAGAGCGGTCCTCGCCGCTTCTACCTTGCCTTCCTTAGCGTGTCGCATAGCGACCTCGCCGCGGGAGCGTATCGAGCCTATAAGCAGGAGTATCGAAGTAACGATCAGCGATATACCGACTATGTAGAAATAATTGCCGCCGGTGAATACATCGGCGAGATCCTTAACCTTCATATCCGTGCCGGGGATAGGAATGAAGAGAAGTACAAGCGGTAAAAGACCGATGATAAGCATGATGACCATACGGCGGTCGTCGGACATTTCTTTCCACTTGAATTTACCTGTGAGGATATCTCCGATTATGCTGATAAACTCTTTAATCAACCGCCAAATCAGCTTGTGATAAAAGGCGATGACGGCGACCAGCGTGCCGATATGCAGCATTACGCTGAAGAACAGGTTATCCTCTGTTACACCGAGTATGTGCTGGGTAATAGTGAGATGACCGCTGCTGGAAACGGGCAGGAACTCTGTAAGCCCCTGAACCACGCCCTGGATAATAGCGTCTAAAATTGTCATAGCTCTGCTCCTTATGTAAATTTCTGTGATAACGGACAGAAATCATTGATGATCCGTCCGTTATCTGTTTTGTATCATTTCGTACAACGCGTCGGTAGCCTCAGACAAGGTACCTACCGCGTCGATAAGACCGCATTCAACAGCCTCTTTGCCCTCGAGCACGGTACCGATATCGGTGACGAGCTCGCCCGTGTTGAGCACAAGCTCTCTGTATTTCTCCTGAGTGATGGACGAGTTCTCAACCACAAAGCGAGTGATGCGATCCTGCATCTTCTGAAAATACCTGTAGGTCTGCGGAGCGCCTACCGTAAGCCCCGTAGTACGCACAGGGTGTACGGTCATCGAAGCCGTGCTGACTATGAAGCTCCTATCACAAGCCACGGCGAGCGGTATGCCTATAGAGTGACCTCCGCCCAGCACAAGAGAAACGCTCGGCTTCTTCATACCCGATATCATCTCGGCTATAGCGAGACCCGCCTCGACGTCACCGCCGGAGGTATTGAGAAGCACCAATAGTCCGTCTATCTCTTCATCCTCGTCTATAGCGAGAAGCGACGGGATAACGTGCTCATACTTAGTGGTCTTGTTGTTCTCGGGCAGGATATAATGCCCCTCTATCTGACCGACTACCGTCAGGCAGTAGATGATATTATCGCCCCTGTGGGTTATCACGCTGCCCATCGCCGTTATACTGTCTCTCGGCCGCTGCGAAGAGCTGTCCTGACTTTCGTTTTCTACCGATATCTCATTATCGTTTGTACACATAACTGCACCTCCAAAGATAGTTTGGATAGATAAAGCGAAATCATGTATACAAAGCGCAATAGATTACCAAGATATAGTATAACATTATATGCTGAAATCTTCAAGAAAAATCATTTAATTTCTCTATAATCATATTAATTTTATTATATTATAGTAGTATTATCATGTATATATATGCTCAACACAGCAGAAAACGGTTGAAACCGCCGCTCAAAACACGGCAGATCAACTTTTTATAATTCGGAGGAAAAATGAGTACAAACGCTATATACGGTATCACGATCGCTTTGCTGATTTTACTGTCGGCGTTCTTCTCGTGCGTTGAAACAGCATTCTCATGCGCCAACACCATTCGCCTTAAGGCTCTTGCCGACAACGGCAGCAAAAGGGCAAAAAATGCGCTGTGGATAAACGATAACTTTGACAGAGCTCTCACCGCCATACTCATAGGCAACAACGTAGTCAACTTAGGCTGTTCATCACTCGCGACTATAATGTGTATGAATATCTTCAAAAACTACGGTGCGGCTATCGCCACGGGCGGCACCACCCTGCTGGTACTGACCTTCGGCGAGGTCATCCCCAAATGCTTAGGCCGCGAGATGAGCGACGGGATAGTCCTGCATACCGCTTTCATACTAAAGGTACTGACCTACATACTGACCCCGCTCGTATATCTGTTCCTCGGCATAAAGACCCTGTTCATGAAGATTGCTCATATCAAAAAAGAGAGCCCGTCCGTAACTGAGGATGAGCTCAAATACATCATAGAATCCATCGAAGAAGAGGGCATACTCGAAGAACAAGAGAGCGAGCTGGTGCAGTCGGCGCTTGAATTTGACGAAAAGACCGCTCAGGAGATACTCACCCCCAGAGTAGACGTCACCCTCATAGACATAGACGACAGCAAGGAAGAGATACACGACCTGATAATACGCGAGAGATACTCGCGCATACCCGTATATGAGGGCGAGATAGACAATATCATCGGCATTTTGCACACCAGAGATTACCTTGAAAAGGTCATCGACGGCGGAGCGGATATCCGCGAGCTGATCACCCCCGCTCACTTCATCTACAAGAACCTTAAGCTC
This sequence comes from uncultured Clostridia bacterium, assembly GCA_946183365.1. Classification (GTDB taxonomy): domain Bacteria; phylum Bacillota; class Clostridia; order Oscillospirales; family Acutalibacteraceae; genus Ruminococcoides. The sequence continues at coordinate 67,661 of CAMHAH010000006.1, read as the reverse complement.
TCGGATATACTGAACGACTTCCGCGCTAACAAGCTGCATATAGCTATCGTCACCGATGAATACGGCGGCTTTTTGGGTATAGTCACCATGGAGGATCTGCTTGAGGAGATCGTCGGCGATATATGGGATGAGGACGAGGATATCGAGCACACCTGTACACAGATGGGCGAGAACAAATATCTGGTATCGGGTGATATGGATCTCAACGAACTCTTTGAAAAGTTCGATATAAAGCCGGATGACGATATAGAGAGCAACTCTGTGGGCGGCTTCATCGTCGAGCAGCTCGGCGATATACCGATACGAGGACAAAAGGTCAGCTATAAAGGAATAAAGTTCACAGTAAAACGGGTGAAAAACCGGAGGATAATATCCGCGATGGCGGAGCTTAAAGAAGAATAAACGACAGAGCCGCAGGCGCTGACCTGCGGCTCTCTTTATATACTCAGCAAATCTTTTATTTCTAATTCAGAAATATAAATCTTTTTTTCGTCTATTCTCTTTTCGGAGCAAACCGAAAGGCACCAGCCGTCCATATCCTTTGTGAATATCTGTGAGCTCAGCGGCTCAGCAGTCGTGTCAAAAGCGGTCAGGTCGGTACTTATCCCCTCTCCCGTCATCTTGAGATACGCTTCCTTTCTGGTCCATATGCGGCAAAAAGCGAGCTTTTCATCATCAGCGGAATGAACATATTCGCGCTCATTGATATTATAAAACCTGTCGGCGATCTTAAGGCGGTTATCGCCCTTTATAAGCTCCGCGTCACAGCCGACCTCGATATCATCGGTCGCTATGGCTACGACGTCGCCGCTGTGAGACAGAGAAAAAAACATACTGCCGTCGGCGAGATACGGCTTCTCTTTTTCGCCGTATATCAGCCTGCCTCCGCCTGTAGCGTGGATTATCATCAGCCCCGCGATGACCGATCTGAGCTTATCCTTATCAAAGCGGAACCGAGCGATCCTCTCCTGTCTTTCAACAGGCAGAAGCCCTGTATAACCGCTCACATCCTCATAGCTGAGACTGTCATCCAGAACAATGTACTTTACTTCCATAATACTCTCCATATATTTATGGGTCTATAATACTACATTATAAGCGCGGTTGCAAATATTTATTTACAAAAAGATTTACTCATGGTATCATGTAGAAAAAGGAGGCTGTGATATGAGTATATTCGATAATCTTGACCGACCCGAGGCATCATCCGCCGCAAGCAAGCCCGCTGAGGGTACCTTTACATTTGTATTCGACAGACTGCCCGAAAGCGTCGACGAGCTCAAAGCCCTGCCTGAGGCGAGCCTTGATACACCATATAAAACAGCCGCTCTTACACTTTGCGCGCTGTGCGCTTATGCCGCGGCTCCCGAGATCGGCAGGGATATGCTGGATTTTCTGAAAGGTCCCGAACCGCTGTCGAATTATGAGATAAGCTTTCTCAACGACCGTTTCCGCGACAGCAAGCTCGTACCCTTCTCATACTTCAACGGCGCTGTGCCCGAGAACAATTATACGCCCGATAAGCCCTTTACCGTAGCTATCTTCTCCAATCCGTATTCGTTCCAAAACGAAGGTTGGGCTACTCTGCATCTGAACTCCGGCGGCGCTGACTCTCCCAGACAGATAAAACTGAGATTAAAGCCGAGCGAGGGCAAATGGTACCTGAGCGAACAGATGATATTGGTCGGCATAAGACCCGCGAAGTCCGCCGACCCCTGGGCATGATCTCAAACAGAACGCCGTTTTGACAAATAACTAATCAAAGATGCGCTTACGGCTGCGAAAGCTCTGTAAGCGTATCTTTTCTTTATCAGATATTGTTGCCTCTTGTGATTATCTCGACCCATTCTACAGGGCCTATGGCTCCGTTCTGCTCTATACCGAGCTGCCGCTGTATCGCGATGACAGCCGCCTTGGTCTGAGGCCCGAATATACCGTCAACGGTTATCTCGGGAATATCGGGATCGACGCGGCCGATACGGTTGATGTAGTTCTGGATAACGCGCACCTCTTCTCCCCTGTCGCCCTCTACAAGAAATCTTCCGGGATAAGGCTCGCCGATAGCGCTCTGATAGTTAGCGGGCAGATCGGATACAGCCTTCTTATACTCCTGCTCGATACGGTAGTATGTGCCGATATCCACAACGCCGGTGATAGGCAATCCATACTCGTTCTGAAAGGTAAAGACCGCGTCACGGGTAGCCTCGTCAAAGAAGCCTGTGATAGGAATAGGCGGAAGCTGAGGGTAGAAATATCCTAAAAAAGCAAGGTAGTATTGCAGAGCCTCTACCTCTGCCCCGCTGTCGCCGATACTCAGCTCGGTCTTGAACACACGCTCGATCTCGGGTATGGTCAGACCCTCGCTGGTCAGCTCAGAGAGCCTCTTCACGGCAGCGTATATCTGCTTTATCTTATACCATGTCGCCTTGCCTACAACGCCGTCAGCCGTGAGATTGAATATGCGCTGGAAAGCTTTTACAGCCTCCTCGGTCTCTCCGTCGAACACCGACGTCGCCGAGTTGATCTCGGGTATGGCGGGATAATTGCGGCGTATGCGGCTAAGCTCGTTTTTTATGAGCCGTACCTCGTTGCCGAAGGAACCTCGCGAGAGCGCCGTACCGGGATATGAGGGTATATTATCGGCGAGAGGCGCGTTCTCTACAAGCTCGATATCATCGCCGTAGTAGTATCTGAGTATCTCGAGATCGGTATACCCTTGATTTGCGAGCTCGACACTTCCCCACTGCAGCAGACCGCCGCACTGAGTTACCACTCCGTCACAGAATTTGGCGGCAAGCGGCTCTACAGCGCCCTTGCGGCGGATATAGTTATTGAAGATATCATCGACGATGATGCTGACGGTATCGAACACCTCGCCGTTCTTTGTATAGGCGTGGTCATATCTTGTGTCGTTTGTTATATCAAAGTCATATCCGCGGCTGGGATAATACTCGGTATAAACTCGGTTTAGGGTATATGATATCTGAGCGAGGATATTAGCCCTGAGCGCCGCGGGCGGCCATGTCGGGTATATCTCAGACGAAGCGACATTCTTGATGTAATCCGAGAAGCGGACGGTCACGTTCTCAGCGTTTGAATTAGGCGCTCCAAGGTGTACGGCGATATAGGTGGGTATCACAGGCAGCTCAGCCATTGTTGACCTCCCCCGTTAGCGGTACGAGCGAGATCGGCAGGATGGTCTCGGTCTTATCGTGGATTATTACGGTACAATCAGAGAGCTCCTGAAAATCGGGATGGAATATGGTCACGAGGTACTCAGCCTCGGGTATCTGAGCTGTATCGAAATTCAAGGTGCTCTCTATAGAACGCGCGGGCAGAACCATGTTGTCGACTATCCCCGAAACGTCGGTGACGTCGTTATACAGGCTGTACCTCACTCCGTTATATATCTGCGATACGTCTACAAGAACGTTTTTAAGCGGAAAAGCTCCCCTCGCTACGCTTATCTGTACCTTGAGCGTTCCTCTGCCGGGATACGCCTGTATATACTCCTCATATTCATCACGAAACGGCGTTTCTCCCTTCGGCAAAACACGGGTGTTTGAATAAAGCTCCGCGGGTGTTTTATCGCTGTTCAAATAATCTCTGTACATAAAAATCCCCCTTATGCCTCATTATATGAGCGCATGAAGGGGGATATGATATTAATATAGCCGTCAAAGGTCACTTAGTGTTGAAGTGATACGGCGAGAAGTCGAAGGTCGCGAAATAATCGTCCATGGTCTCAGCTCTGCGGATAAGCTGATGAGAGCCGTCCTCTTTCAAGAGGACCTCAGCGGAGCGCAGCTTGCCGTTGTAGTTATAGCCCATAGAAAAACCGTGAGCTCCCGTATCGTGGATATAGATAAGGTCGCCGGGCAGTATCTCGGGCAGCATACGGTCGACAGCAAACTTGTCGTTGTTCTCGCATAATCCGCCCGTTACGTCATAAAGATGGTCGCAGGGCTCGTCCTCTTTGCCCAGCACGGTGATATGATGGTATGAGCCGTACATAGCGGGTCTCATGAGGTTAGCCGCGCAGGCGTCGAGACCGATATAATCCTTATAGATATGCTTTGTGTGCAGGCAGGTAGCTATGAGGGCGCCGTAAGGAGCCATCATGTATCTGCCGAGCTCACTGAATATGGCGATATCGCCCATGCCCTCGGGCACTAAGATCTCTTCAAACTTCTGACGAACGAGATCGCCGATAACCATGATATCGTTGGTGGGCTCTTCGGGACGGTAATCTACGCCGATACCGCCCGAAAGGTTAATGAAAGAGATATGGACGCCGCAGCGGTCGCGAAGCCTGATCGCGAGCTTGAAGAGAATAGAAGCAAGATCGGCGTAATACTCGTTTGAAACGGTGTTTGAAGCCAAGAAAGCGTGGATGCCGAAGTGCTTCGCGCCGTCAGCCTTAAGGCGGGTGAACGCCTCAGCCATCTGATCCTCGGTCATGCCGTACTTAGCCTCGCCGGGGTTGTCCATGACCTGGACGCCTGTGCGTGAGGCGGCGAGTTCAAATTTACCGCCCGGATTATAACGGCAGCAGACCGTCTCGGGAACTCCGCAGACGCGCTCGATGAACGGTACGAAGTTTATATCGTCAAGGTTGATATACGCTCCGAGCTGATATGCCTTTATCATATCCTCCTCGGGCGTTACGTTTGACGAGAACATGATGTCAGCGCCCTTAAAGCCGCAAGCCTCGCTCATGACGAGCTCGGTCAGAGAGGAGCAGTCAACGCCGCAGCCCTCTTCCTTAAGGATAGACAGCAGATAGGGATTAGGCGTAGCCTTAACTGCGAAATACTCCTTGAAGCCCTTGTTCCATGAAAAAGCCTTGTACAATCTGCGGCAGTTCTCACGAATACCCTTCTCGTCGTAGATGTGGAACGGCGTAGGGATATCCTTGATGATATCCTCGGCAGCCGCCTTGGTCAAAAACGGTGTCTTTTTCATATCTATACCTCCAAATTATGATCTCTACTTAAGCCTTGATAATATCGCCTCGGTGATCTTGTCAGCTCCGTAACCCTTGAGGGCGGAGAACGGATAAAGCTCTACATCCTTATAATCGGCGAATATCTCTGTCATCTGCTCTGTCTGATCGGCGAACTGAGTATTATTAAGCTTGTCCGCCTTAGTCATAACGATGATGAAAGGGATACGGCTGTCATAAAGATAGTTTATCATATTCATATCGTCGACAGAGGGCTTGTGGCGCATATCGATTATCTGCACGACCAGAGCGATATCACGCCCCGCCGCGAAGTATCCCTCGACCAGCTCTGCCCATCTGAGCTTTTCGACCTTGCTTACCTTAGCGTAGCCGTAGCCGGGCAGATCGACGAGGTTGAAGTCGCCCGCGTCAAAGAAGTTTATCGTAGCGGTCTTGCCGGGCTTTGAGCTGACGCGAGCCAGAGATTTACGGTTGCACAGCTTATTTATCAGCGATGACTTGCCGACGTTTGAACGACCCGAAAAAACCACGTCGGGTCTGTCGTCGGGTCGAAGCTGAGAGCTAAGTCCCGCCGAATACGCGAATTCTACGTTTAGCATGGGATCACTCCTGTCATAGAGCGGCGCCGGGGCGTTTTGTGCCCGCTTTAGCCGTTTTCTTGCGCGGAACCGCGGGCTTTGAGACAGCCTTTTTCTCAGAAACCGTCGCGAGAGCTATGACCTCGTCTATCATCGAAACGGGATGATAAGTGATATTCTCGAGTATCTCGCTGTCGAACTCCGCCAGATCGCGCTCATTCTCCTTCGGGATGATGACGTTGCGGATGCCCGATTTATACGCCGCCATGCTCTTTTCTTTCAAGCCGCCGATGGGCAGGACCTTTCCGCTTACGGATATCTCGCCTGTCATGGCGAAGTCATGGCGTACCGGCGAGCCCGTCAAAGCCGAATACAGCGCGGTAGCGATAGTAACGCCCGCCGAGGGGCCGTCCTTTGGGACAGCTCCCTCAAGAGCATGGATATGTATATCGGTGTTCTTATAGAAATCCGTGTCTATACCGTATTTCTCACAGCGTGTGCGTATAGCGGTCACAGCCGCCTTGCCGCTCTCCTGCATAACGTCGCCGAGAGAGCCGGTCAGCTCGAGCTTTCCGCCGCCGGGCATAACAACGCACTCGAGCGGCAGCAAAGTGCCGCCGACAGCGGTCCACGCGAGACCGTTTACAGTGCCGACCTCGTCCTTCTTGGCAGAGATATCGTCAAGATACTTCTTGACGCCCAGATAGGTCTCGATATTCTTATCGCTGACCCTGACGATCGCCTCGCTGTCGGATAATACAGCCACAGCCGCCTTTCGAAGTATTGCTGAGAGCTCGCGTTCAAGATTACGCACGCCCGCCTCGCGGGTATAGAAATCGATTACTGAATAGATCGCCTTGTCGGTCATGCGGAAGTTCTTGCGCTTTATACCGCTGAGCTTCATCTGCTTAGGCAGAAGGTGGCGCTTAGCTATATTGAATTTCTCGACGCGGGTATATGACGGAAGCTCGATGACGTCCATCCTGTCCTTAAGCGGCGCGGGGATCGCGTCGGGATCATTAGCGGTGGTTATGAACATCACGTCGCTGAGATCAAACGGCAGATCGATATAGTGATCTACGAACGCGTAGTTCTGTTCGCTGTCGAGTACCTCTAACAGAGCCGACGAAGGGTCGCCCTTGTAATCGGCTGAGAGCTTATCGACTTCATCGAGTATCAGCAGCGGGTTTCGCGTACCGCACTTGCGAAGAGCGTTTATGATACGACCCGGCATAGAGGCGATATATGTACGGCGGTGGCCGCGTATCTCAGCCTCGTCACGAACTCCCCCGAGGGCTACTCTGTGGCTCTCTCTGCCGATCGCCTTACCGATGCTCATAGCAATAGAAGTCTTACCTACTCCCGGAGGTCCGACAAGACAGATTATCTGTCCCTTAGCCTTATCGCTCAGCTTGCGTACCGCTAACTGTTCGATAATGCGCTTCTTGACCTTATCGAGGCCGTAGTGATCGGCGTCAAGCTGAGCGCGCACAGCCTCGAGGTCGATATTCTCTTCGCTCATGGCGGTCCAAGGCAGTTCCAAGACCGTATCTATATAGGTCTCTATAACGCTTGACTCGTTCGTGCCGACAGGCAGGCGCTCAAGGCGTGAGCACTCCTTCATAAGCGCCTTCTCTACCTCTTCGGGCAGCTTCATATCGGCTATCTTCTTACGAAGCTCATCTATGTCGTTGAAATCGCCGTTCTCGCCGAGCTCGTCGCGGATAACATTCATCTGCTCGCGCAGATAGTAATCACGCTGGCTCTGGTCGATACGGGATTTGGCCTTCTCCATTATATCCTGCTCGACGCTCATAATGAAGATCTCGTTCTGCATAGCGTCGATGAGCACCTCGAGACGGTCGGACAGGTTGACGGTCTCTAAGATTATCTGCTTGACCTCAACGTCAAGCATAACGTTAGAAGCTACAAAATCAGCGAGCTCGCCAGGCTCGTTGGACATACCGATCTTAAAGAGGATATCCGCCGGCAGCTTGGGAGTAAGCTCTATGTATCGCTCAAAGGTAGCCTTTAAAGACCTCATGAGCGCGATATCTCGGGTAGTCAGATTATGTTTTTTGTCATTTCCGTAGGGCTCGACAGCGGCGTACATACAGCGGTCGTCGGGAACGGTCTCTGTTATAGAGCCGCGCCAAAGACCTTCGACTACGACCCGTGTCGCCTTATTATCTTCTTTGACGACCTGCTTGATGCGGCAGACTACGCCTACCTTATATATTTCGTCGACCGTCGGCTCGTTGACGCCCGCGTCCATCTGAGCAGTGAGAAAGATCAGCTGATCTCCCTCAACAGCCATATCGACGGCGTTCTTGGAGCGCTTGCGGTTGACGTCAAAGTTCAGCATCATCTTGGGGAACATCACAACTCCCCTCAACGGCAGAACCGGTAAATTAAATCCTTTTTCTCTGTTCATAATTCTCCTTAAGAATTATATTCTGTTATTAAATTATATCATTTAAGGCTGTATGCGATAACACACAGCCTTAGAAGTATTGATTATGAAGCATTCTCCTGCTTCTTGTCATCATATTCGTGAGTAGCGTCAAATGCGGTTTTCTCACGGATTATCTTAGGCTCGGCGCCGTCATCAACGACATCACGCGTAATGATTATCTTAGAGATAGTCTCGTCCGAAGGGGTCTCAAACATCAGATCTGTGAGCAGTCCCTCGATGATACCGCGCAGTCCGCGGGCGCCGGTGTTCTGCTCTCTCGCCTTTTCAGCGATAGCGAACAGAGCCTCTTTCTCAAACAGCAGCTCGACATGATCGAGCTTGAACAGGTGCTTGTACTGAGCTATGACCGAATTCTTAGGCTCAGTCAGTACGCGCACGAGGTCCTCTTCGCTGAGATCGGACAGAGCGCAGATGACAGGCAGTCTGCCGATAAGCTCGGGAATGATGCCGAACTTTATCAGGTCGTGACCCGTAACGTGCTTCATCCACTCCGCCTCGAGCTCTTCATTGGTAGCCGCTACGTCTGCCTCAAATCCGAGTACGGACGAGCCCATGCGCTTCTTGACGACCTTATCAAGACCGTCGAACGCGCCCACGCAGATGAAGAGGATGTTCTTGGTATCTATCTGCAAAAACTCCTGCTGAGGGTGCTTTCTGCCGCCCTGAGGAGGTACGTTAGAAACAGTGCCCTCGACTATCTTCAACAGAGCCTGCTGAACGCCCTCGCCGCTGACGTCACGTGTGATGGACGGGTTCTCGGACTTGCGCGCGATCTTATCGATCTCGTCGATATATATGATGCCGCGCTCAGCCTTCTCGATATCATAATCAGCCGCCTGTATGAGCTTTAAGAGGATATTCTCGACATCCTCGCCTACATAGCCCGCCTCGGTGAGAGTGGTAGCGTCGGCGATAGCGAAGGGTACGTCAAGAGCCTTCGCGAGCGTCTGAGCCAAGAGGGTTTTACCTACGCCGGTAGGACCGAGCATGAGCACGTTTGACTTCGCGAACTCAACGTTTTCATCACGGTTAAAAACACGCTTATAGTGATTATAGACCGCGACCGCGAGCGTTTTCTTGGCGGCGTCCTGACCGATGACATAATCATCAAGTATCGCCTTTATCTCAACGGGCTTCAAGAGGCGCTCGGCAGCGGGGGTGATATCTCCCGCCTTTTCGGGCGTATCATACTCGCCGTCCTCCAAAATCGACATACAAAGATCAACGCACTGGTCGCAGATATATACGCCGTTGCCGGCGATAAGACGACCTACCATCTCCTGCGGCTTACCGCAAAACGAACAGTAGACGTTATCATCAGTTCTCTTTCCTGCCATAGCCAAACTCCTTAATCTTAGGGTTTCTGTACAGGCGACGCCGCGTCAAAAGCCGCGGTGTCCCGCCCGGATCATCTGTGCTCGATAACCTTATCGATAAGACCGTATTCAAGCGCCTGCTGAGCGGTCATGAAGTTATCGCGCTCTGTATCGGCCTTGATGATATCAAGGGGCTGACCCGTGTTAGCGGCCAGGATCTCATTGAGCTTCTGCTTTGTGTGCAGGATGTGCTTGGTGTGGATCTCGATATCGGTCGCCTGACCCTGAGCTCCGCCCGAGGGCTGGTGGATCATGATATCCGCGTTGGGCAGAGCGTAGCGCTTGCCCTTTGTGCCCGCCGCGAGCAGGAAGGCTCCCATAGAAGCCGCCATACCCATGCAAATGGTAGATACATCGCACTTGATGTACTGCATGGTATCATATATAGCCATACCGTCGGTTACAGAGCCGCCGGGGGAATTGATATACAGGCTGATATCCTTATTGGGGTCCTGACCCTCAAGATACAGCAGCTGAGCTACTACTAAGCTGGCTGTAGCTGAGTTGACCTCCTCGTTGAGCATTATTATTCTGTCATTCAAAAGGCGTGAGAATATATCATAAGAACGCTCACCGCGGTTTGTCTGTTCTACTACATAAGGTACTAATGCCATAAATATCATCCTTTCGTAATAATATAGTATAAATCAAAAGCCTTTGATTATTCGTTAGTTTAACTCAGCCGCTTCCGGTCAACAGTCATAGCGGCTGAGTAAGGTTCATTGTTAAGAGATGATCACTTAATAACAGCGTTATCCCTGACAAGCTTCATAGCGAGCTGTACGCCGAGATCCTCGGTAACGCTCTCTTCGGGGATGATCTCCTTGACCTTCTCAGCGTCCATCTGATAAGCCTCAGCCATTTTGTCATACTCAGCGTTGATATCATCCTCTGTGGGCTTGATATCCTCAAGCTCAGCGATCTTCTCGAGAGCGAGGCGCATCTTTACTCTGCGCTCAGCCTCGGGCTTATACATCTGGAGGACCGAGTCGGCGTTCATGCCGGTGTACTTCATATATGTGTCGAGGTCCATGCCCTGCTGGCGCAGACGCATATCCATCTCTCTGAGCATATTCTGAGCCTCGTTGTCAAACATCTGCCGGGGGATCTCACCCTCAACTTTCTCTATGATCGCGTTGGTGAGCTTGTCGTCAAGGTCGCGCTCGGACTCAGACTCAAGACGCTTTTGGATCTGCTCCTTGAGCTCGTCGCGGTACTCGGCTACTGTGTCCTTCTCAGAAACATCCTTGACGAAATCGTCGTCTACCTCGGGCAGCTCCTTGTTCTTGATCTCGTGTAGCTTGATCTTGAACTGAGCGTCCTTGCCCTTGAGGTTCTCAGCCTGATACTCCTCGGGGAACTTGACGTCTATAGTGAACTCGTCGCCTGTGTTGTGGCCTACGATCTGCTCCTCAAAGCCGGGGATGAAGTTGCCGGAACCGAGCTCGAGGTTGTATTCCTCAGCCTTGCCGCCGTCGAACGCCTCGCCGTCACAGAAGCCCTCAAAGTCGATAACTACTGTGTCGCCGTTCTCAGCCGCGCGATCCTCGATGGTGATCATACGGCTGTTGCGCTCGCGTACGCGGTCGATCTCTTCGTCGATCTGCTCCTCGGTGACCTCGGTAGAGAGCTTCTCTACCTCGATGCCCTTATAATCCTTTATCTCGATCTCAGGCTCAACGATAACGGTAGCCTTGAAGGTGAAGCCCTCCTTGGAAACCTCGGTAGCCTCGAGACCGGTAACGGTGACTACCTTAAGGTCAGCCTCTTTGCAGGCCTCGTCAAGAGCCTCGGGATAGCAGTCCTGCATAGCGTCATCATAGAACACATCCTCGCCGTACATCTTCTCGATGATAGCGCGGGGAGCCTTACCCTTACGGAAGCCGGGTACGGCGATCTTCTTAGCTTCTTTCTTAAAAACCTTAGCGACAGCCTCCATAAAGGTCTTGCCGTCTACGGTTACTTCAACCTCATAAGTGTTTGTCTCTTTAAGAGCAGATGATTTTAATGCCATTTTATTTTCCTCCTAATAAATGCGTGATTTTGATCGTTAATAATATAACATATACGGTAAAGAATTACTATGTATAAATTGTAAAAATTTGACCGTTAACGTACTAAAACAGGGACAAAACGCGTATAATCACAGGCTATAAGGTGAAAGTTGATCCCCTTATACATACCGGTTACGGCGTTTTTATGTGTCCTCTCACCGTGGAGATGACCGTAATAACACTCTTTGATATCGAGCTCTGTTAGGGCGTTCATTATCTCCTCGCACTCGACGTCGCCGTAAACGGGCGGATAGTGCAGGAACGCGACTATCGGCTTATTGAATTTTTCAGCCTCTTTATAAGAGAGCCTCAGCCTGCCGACCTCACGGTTGATGACCTTGATATCATGCTCGCCTTCTTTGTCGTAGTACCAGCCGCGCGTGCCGCATATAGCCTTGCCGTCGACCTCAAAGGCGTTGTTGAAAAGTATCTTTATGGTATCAAAGCCGTTCTCGGCAAGATAATCGTCGATCTTCTTCTTGGTCTGCCACCAGTAATCGTGGTTGCCCTTGAGAAAGATCTTCTGACCCGGCAGAGAATTGATGAACGAGAAATCTTCAAAGCATTCCCCAAGCTTCATCGCCCACGAGATATCGCCGCCTACAACAACCGTGTCATCATCGGTCACAAGGCGCTCCCAGTTAGCCTTCAGCCTGTCGACATAATCGGTCCAGCCCGAAAAAACGTCCATTGGCTTATCGGTGCCGAGCGAGAGATGAAGATCGGCTATAGCGTAAAGGCTCATCCCTTGATGCCCAGAGCGCTGAGCACAACGCCCTGCATATCCTCTTTATCAGTCACATCGCCGAACCGAGCCTTCTTGCCGCGCAGAGAAGCCAGCGGAGCGGGAACGTCAGCCTTTGTGATCTCGTGGAGCCTCTCGACCATATCGAACTCGCTCTCGGGCATATCTCCCTTATCAAGAGCGCCGAGCACAGCCTTAGAGAACTTATATGGGCTGGCGGTAGACGCTATGACGACGGGGGTCTTATCACCCGTAGCCTTGATATAAGCGTCGCATACCGAAACCGCGACAGCCGTATGGGTATCGCACAGATAGCCCTGCTGCTCAAAGAGATCGTGGATGGTCTTCGCGGTAGCGTCCTCATCGGCAAAGCCGCCGTAGAACATAGCCTGTATCTTCTCTTTGATCTCGGGGGTGACCTCATATACGCCGTCGCTCTTCAAAGCGTCCATATAGCCCTTTGTCAGCTTATCGTCGTTGCCCGACAGAGCATAGAGCAGACGCTCGAGGTTTGAGGATACCAGGATATCCATAGACGGAGATACGGTGGTATAGAAATCACGGTTTTTATTATACACGCCCGTGTTGATGAAATCAGTCAGGACGTTGTTTGAGTTTGAGGCGCAGATGAAGCGATTGACGGGCAGACCCATCTCATAAGCGTAGTAGCCCGCGAGGATGTTGCCGAAGTTGCCGGTAGGAACGGTGATATTTATCTTATCGCCGAAACCGACCTTGCCCATGTTGACCATATCGCAGTAAGCAGAGATATAATAAACTATCTGCGGCAGGAGACGGCCCCAGTTGATAGAGTTCGCCGACGAGAACATCATATTGTTTTTGTCGAGTATCTCAGCCGTCTGAGGATCGGTGAATATCTTCTTGACCGCCGTCTGAGCGTCATCGAAGTTTCCGCGGATAGCGCAGACATAGACGTTCTCGCCCTCCTGGGTGTTCATCTGATGCTTCTGCATAGCCGATACGCCGTCTACGGGATAGAACACGATGATCTTTGTGTGTTCTACGTCCTTGAAGCCCTCCAAAGCCGCCTTGCCCGTATCGCCCGAGGTAGCTACGAGGATGACCGCGTCCTTGCCGCCGCCTACCTTAGCCAGCGATTTAGTCAGAAAATGCGGTAAGATCTGAAGCGCCATATCCTTGAAGGCGCAGGTCGGACCGTGCCACAGCTCCAACAGATTGAGCTGAGCTCCGTTATAATCGACCGAAGCGATAGGAGCGGGATTGTCGGAGCCGAACTTGGAAGCCGTATAAGCGCTGTCGACGCAGTCCGCTATCTCATCAGCGGTGAAATCGGTCAGGTATTTTGAGATGATAAGCTTAGCTCTGTCCTGATAAGTCATATCGAGCATAGAGCGCAGCTCGTCTTTTGACAGCTGCGGGAAGCTCTCAGGCACAAACAATCCGCCGTCCTGAGATATGCCCTGAGCTATAGCCTGAGCAGACAGGACGGATTTATTTTTATCCTGAGTAGAGTTATAAAACACAAATAGCCCTCCTTACCCATTTTATTTATTTATAATAACATATAAAGGGCTTTTTAGCAATAGTCAAAGGTACAAAAAAGCTGCTCAAATGCCAGTATTTATGGCAAAAACGCCTTTCGCGGGTACGGTATTTTTCCTAAAAAGAAAAAGGGCGCCGATATAGCTGCCCTTTGCCGTTGATAACTTAAGGATACAGATCAGAACCGCGCGTAATCACCGGTCTGAGAAAAAGCGTTTTTGTAGTGATCTATCTTTACAAGCTCGCCCGACGAGCGCTTTATCTCAACCTCGATAACGTCAAACCTCGGCTGGAGCTTGAGCTTTTTATGCTCCGTATACCATGAAGCCGTCCTCATTATATGGAACTGCTTGCGGCGGTCTACGGAATACATACCGCTCAAATACGGGTCTGCCGAGCGCGTCTTGACCTCGATAAAGGCGAGCTCTCCGCCGTCGCGCGCTATTATATCTATCTCTCCGAGCTTGCATTTATAATTCTTTTCGAGAATTTTGTATTTACGCTCTTTCAGATACTCCGCGGCGAGCTTCTCGCCCAGAGCGCCGAATTCCTTATTCGTAAACGCCATGCTCACACCTTCGGATATCCATGCTTCGCGTATATCTTTTTGAGAAAGCTCGGACGGTGTATCGGGCTTTCGCCGTACTCCAATATCCTCTCGACATGGAGCTTTGTACCATAGCCCTTGTGCTTCTCAAAACAGTACTCGGGATACTTCTCGGCGTATTCGAGCATCAGCCTGTCACGCGACACCTTAGCGAGGATGGACGCGGCGGCTATGCTCATGGACTTCGCGTCGCCGCCTACGATATACTCAGCGGGAATATCCAGCGGCGGCAGACGGTTGCCGTCGATCATCGCGTAATCAGCCTTTACCGACAAACCCTCTACAGCGCGGCGCATGGTGTTCATTGTGGTCATAAGGATATTATCGCGCTCTATCTCTTCGACCGTCCCGAATGCTATAGAACACGAGACGGCGGTCTCGATGATAACGTCAAAGAGAGCCTCGCGCTTCTTCTCGGTCAGCTTCTTTGAGTCGTTGACCCCCTCTATGATACAGCCCTCGGGGAGGATCACCGCGGCTGCGCATACAGGCCCCGCGAGAGGTCCTCTGCCCGCCTCGTCGACGCCGCATATATTCATATAGCCCTTTTGGCGGGCTTCGTTCTCATAATATAACCAGTCCATATCTGCAACCATCCTGTCACGGCAGCTCGAGTGTGACTCTGCCGAGCTTCGCCGCTCTGAATTCGTCGAGCAGTGTATAAGCCGCTCTCTCGGTATCGGGCTCTCCGCCTGAGATCAGCATACCGCGGTGCTTTGCTATAAGCTCCAGCAGCTCATAGCTCTGCATCTTAAGATCATCATCGCTGAGCTTATATCTCTCCTTGAACTCGGGAGTATCCAGCTCCTTCAACAGATCGAGCAAACGCACGGCAAGGAGCTCGGTATCCATGACGTCGCTCTTTATAGCTCCCGTGAACGCGAGCCTCTCACCCACCGTCTGATCCTCGAATTTAGGCCATAAAACACCCGGGGTATCGAGCATCTCAAAGCCCTTAGCCACGGTGAACCACTGATTGCCTCTGGTAACGCCCGGACGGTCGGCTGATACAGCCTTGTTCTTCTTCGAGATCCTGTTTATGAATGTCGACTTGCCAACGTTCGGGATGCCAACGATCATAACTCTCATAGTGGGATTTATCATGCCCTTAGCCTTATAGCTCTCTATCCGTTTGCTTAGCAGCTCGCTGAGAACAGGTACGAACTTATCCACACCTCTGCCGCTTTTGCAGTCTACGGGGATAGCGCGCACGTTCTCAGACCTGAGATACTCCACCCATTTAGCGGTCGAGGAGCGGTCAGCCATGTCGCATTTGTTGAGCAGGACTATCCTCGGCTTGCCTGTTGTAAGGCTCGCTATATCGGGGTTCCTCGATGAGATAGGTATACGGGCGTCTATGATCTCGGCAACAGCGTCAACGAGCTTCAGATCCTTTTCGATACGTCTCTTGGTTTTAGTCATATGACCCGGGTACCACTGGATCACCTGTGTATGCTCGCTGTCGGCAGCTGTTTTTTTAGGCTTTTTAACCTTGACGGGCTTTGCCGCTTTAGTAAAGTCGGGCTTTTGCTGTTTTGTGCTTTTCGCGTTCATGCGAGCGCCCGATCTGCCGCCCTGCTTAGAGCTTCTCGGTGAGCCCTTTGAACTTTTCTTTGTATTCTTATAACTCATATCGGACTTCCTTGTCGTGTTTTCGTACATAATGATAGCTTTTAATAAAGCCTGCTTCAATGAAGCAGGCCGTGTTATCAATTATACACATATCTTATGCCGCTGATATCAAACTTCAGCCTGTCGTTCTCATACTTATGAGGGATGATATCAAGCTGAGCCTTGCCGATGATCGCGTTCTCGTCGATGAAGCCGATCTGTCTGTATCGGCTGTCGAGAGAGATACTGCGATTATCACCCATTACGAACACCTTGCCCTCGGGTACGATACCGTTGAGCTCTTCAGAGGGTACATCGCCGCTGACGGTAACACCCTGTATATAGGGCTCGTCCAATTTCTCGCCGTCGACATATACGGCGTTCTTATCATAATCGATCCTCAGATCCTGCCCCGCGGTCGCTATAACGCGCTTTACGAGAGGCTTTGAATATTCCTCGGCATGGCTGATGATAACGATATCTCCGTCATGGGGCGTATAGAAAAGGTCGGTGATTACGACCTTATCGGTGTTGATGAGGGTAGGCTCCATCGATCTGCCGTCTACATCGATGATCCTGAAGCAGAATGTCATGATCACCAGCACTACGACAAGAGCCGCAACCAGACTGCCCAGCCAATCGAATACGGTCGCGGTGACGGTATTGGTGTTGAGCTTGATCTTGAGCTTACCGTCGTCAAGCTCCTCCACTATTTCGGTCTTAGTTTCTTTATCTATCATAAGAGGTACACTCCGAATAATTCTAAATTAAAGCAAAACTATTTTAGCACGGAAAAAGGGGGCTGTAAAGCCCCCTCGTAAATTATTTACCGATTATTTACGAATTTCCTCTTTGACCTTAGCAGCCTTACCTACGCGGTCACGCAGATAATAGAGCTTGCTGCGGCGAACCTTACCGCGGCGAACGACCTTGACGTCGACAACGTTCGGGCTGTGGAGAGGGAAAACTCTCTCAACGCCTACGCCGTAAGAAAGACGGCGAACGGTGAATGTCTCGGCTACGCCTGAGCCGCGTCTTGCGATAACTGTACCCTCGAACATCTGAATTCTTTCTCTCTCACCCTCGCGGATGTTGACAGAAACCTTAACAGTGTCACCGATATGGAACTCGGGGGTGGTCTCTTTTACAGAGCCCTGTGCGATTTTCTTTAATGCGTCCATAATTTCCTCCTGTAAATTTTCAGATATTCGTACTCCGGTACCAAGCACCGTGCAGAGGACTATCCGCTTCAAATTTGGGTATGGCGCCCAGATTTGAACCCCATCACATGAATGACGGTATCCAAATGCCATATTATATTACCACAAACATCCTATAAATGCAAGTGTTTTTTGAAAAAGCTGAAAACTTTTGAAAAACAGAGAAGACATCTCCTTATCTACAGTCGCGTAAAAGTATACGGAGAACGGCTCTCTGTACAATTGTCAACACTTGTTAACATAAAAACCAATTGCTTTTTGAAAAAGCAAAAGTAAGCAAAATAAGCTATATAAAGAGAAAGACAAATTAAAAGACAAATAAAAAGAATAAAGAAAAAGAAAAGTCAATGAAATGAAATGATAAAAAAAGAAAAGAAATGAGAAACCGCGTCGCCGCGGCTCTCTGTCATTTCATATCATATCATTTTTCCGATCATTATCGGTTTTTTCTGTTTACAGGGCGGATTTATCATATAAGCCCGTGCCCGCATGATTAGCCTGTAACAGACGGCACAGGCAACCAAATGCTTGTTTAGCTTGTTCAGCCACTTAACAAGCTAACGCTTGATTTTAAATCAATAGTTTGTTTTGATAAGCTAATGATTGTTTTTTAATAAATAGCTTGTTTTATAAGCTAATGCTTGTTTTCGGGATGAAGATAGCTTATCCGCTGTGTCTGAGCTTGTCACGGAAGTTTATGAAGCTCTCCGGCGGGTCGGCGGTGAACTCGAGATACTCGCCCGTCACGGGGTGTACGAAACCCAGCTTGTACGCGTGCAGGCACTGTCCGCCGAGCTCGGTGATGACCTTTGACGGCCCGTAGACGTCATCGCCCGCTATCGGGTGACCTATATGCGCCAGATGAACGCGTATCTGGTGGGTCCTGCCTGTCTCTAATCGGCAGATGATATATGTAAAGCCGCTGTAGCGCTCCAAGACCTTTATATGAGTGACGGCAGGCTTTGAGTTGAGCTGTGTGACGCACATCCTCTTTCTGTCCACCTTATGTCTGCCGATAGGCGCGTCTACCGTTCGTTCATCATCTTTGATATTGCCGTAGGCTATCGCGAGATACTCACGGGTAAAGCTGTGTTCCTTTATCTGAGAGCTCAGCCCCGCGTGAGCCGTATCGGATTTGGCGACCGCCAGAAGTCCGCTGGTATTCTTGTCTATTCTATGCACGATACCGGGGCGAAGCTCGCCGTTGATACCGCTCAGGCTGTCGCCGCAGTGATACATAAGAGCATTCACCAATGTACCGCTGTAGTTACCCGGCGCGGGGTGCACAACCATGCCCTTAGGTTTGTTGACCACCAGCAGATCGTCGTCCTCATAGACGATATCGAGGGGTATGTCCTCGGGCACGATGTTAACGGGCTGAGGGTCGTCTATCAGCACGGTGAAGGTATCTCCGATAACGGTCTTATAATTCTTTTTAAGAACTTTACCCTCTGCCGTTACCTTTCCTTCATCTATCAGCTTTGTCACGGCGGAGCGGCTGATATCATCTATGCGGTCAGAGAGATACTTGTCGATACGGACGCCGCTCTCTCCCTCGGCTACGGTGAACTCAAGCCTCTTCATCTTTTCTCTCTTTAGCCTTGTCGCTCTTCAGAAAATCAGAGAAGAACAGCAGGTATACTACAAGGCAGACGGTACCCGCGGTTATACAGTAATCGGCAAAGTTACAGATAGGCGGAAAGAACGAGAGGCTGAGATAATCGACGACAAATCCGTGAAAGATACGCTCAAACAGATTGCCTAAGCCTCCGCCTATGATAAGAGAGAGCGCGACAGAAAACAGCTTACTCTTTTTATAATTCTTAAAAAGAAGTATAGCGCAAATAATAATAACTATAGCTGTAGTTATCGCGAAAAACAGAGTGCCGTTCTGGAATAAGCCGAAGGCTACGCCGCGGTTCTCGGAATATGTCAGGCTGAACAGCCCGGGGATCACATCGACCGAGCCGACTGGCATTACGCTGCTTACTACCACGGCTCGTATGATCTGAGCTATAACAGGCACCAGTATTATGATGGCTATATATAAAGCTATCATTTTATCACTTCCTATAACAATGCGGTGTACCTTAAGATACACCGCATGGATGGTAAATAATTATTTTGTAAGTATAGCTGCACAGCGCGCGCAGAGAGTGGGGTGCTCGGCACATGAGCCGACTGTCGCGGAGTAGCTCCAGCAGCGCTCGCACTTCTCTCCCTCAGCCTTTGTGACCTCTACGCTGAGCTCGCCGTCAGCCTTTTCGAGCTTGACGTCAGAGACGATGAATACCGCCTTGAGCTCGGGCAGGACGCTCTCGATGAAGTCATATTCCTCACCGCTCGCCTTAAGGGTGACGCAGGTCTCGAGTGAGCTCTTGACGACCTTATCCTTGATGACTACCTCAAGCGATTTCTTGACGGTATCGCGCAGATCGTGGATGCGATCCCACGCGGCTGTAAAGCCGTCTTCATACTCGAGCTCGATCTTCCCGGGCATATCGTTGAACAGGACGTTCTCGGGGTCTACCTTATCATCATGGGGCATGAAGCGCCAGATCTCATCAGCCGTATACGCGAGGATAGGAGCGAGCATACGGGTCAGAGCGTCGAGGATATGATACATGACCGTCTGAGCGGCGCGGCGCTCGGGAGAATCGGCCTTCTCTGTATACAATCTGTCTTTGAGTACATCCAGATAGAAGT
This sequence comes from uncultured Clostridia bacterium, assembly GCA_946183365.1. Classification (GTDB taxonomy): domain Bacteria; phylum Bacillota; class Clostridia; order Oscillospirales; family Acutalibacteraceae; genus Ruminococcoides. The sequence continues at coordinate 47,798 of CAMHAH010000006.1, read as the reverse complement.
TGGACATATCAACGACACAGAACTTATGGATAGAATGATATACCTGATGGAACTCGTACTTATCATAAGCGTCAAGTACGCCCTCGATAAGCTCGTTGAGCTTGATGACAGCCCACTTGTCGATGGGCAGGAAGCTCTCGGGAGCTACAAGATCCTTTGAGGGGTCAAAGTCATAGAGGTTACCGAGGATATAACGCGCGGTATTGCGGATCTTGCGGTAAGCCTCAGACATCTGCTTGAGTATCTCGCGGGAGATGCTGATATCTGACTGATAGTCGGACGAAGCTACCCACAGACGGAGCACATCGGCGCCGTACTGCTTGATGACCTCCTGAGGGCTGATACCGTTGCCCAGCGACTTAGACATCTTGCGGCGCTCCATATCGAGGATCATGCCGTGTGTAAGCACTGTACGGTAAGGAGCTACGCCCTCGGTAGCTACAGAGGTGAGCAGAGAGCTCTGGAACCAGCCGCGGTACTGATCGTTGCCCTCGAGGTAGAGGTCAACGGGAGCGCCGAGGTAAGGACGTCTCTTGCAGACGGAACGCCATGACGAACCGCTGTCGAACCATACGTCCATGATATCCTTCTCTTTGTCAAAGTCGGCGCAGCCGCACTTCTCACACTTTGTGCCCTCGGGCAGTATCTCGGACGCTTCCTTCTCAAACCAGGCGTTTGAGCCTTCTTTGCCGAAGAGCTCGGCGACTGCGAGCATAGCGTCTTTATTGACATAGGGCTCGCCGCAATCCCTGCAGTAGAATATCGGGATCGGAACTCCCCATTTGCGCTGACGGGAGATACACCAGTCCTTGCGGTCGCGAACCATAGCTGTGATGCGGTCTTTGCCCCACGCGGGGATCCACTCAACGGTGTTGATAGCGTCGACAGCCTTATCCTTGAAATCGTCTACAGAACAGAACCACTGGTCGGTAGCTCTGAACAGGATAGGAGTTTTACATCTCCAGCAATGCGGATACTGGTGGATGATCTTCTTCAAAGCGAAGAGATAGCCGTTCTCGTCGAGATATACAGCGATCTTCTTGTTGGCCTCGTCGGTCGTAAGACCCGCGAACTGACCCGCCTCGTCGGTGAGGACGCCGTCGGAGTCAACGGGACAGATAGTAGGTATCTCGGGGTAATTCTGGCAGACGTTATAGTCGTCTACACCGTGACCGGGAGCCGTATGGACGCAGCCCGTACCGCTCTCGAGGGTAACGTGCTCGCCGACGATCAGCAGAGACTCTCTGTCGAGGAAGGGATGCTGAGTTTTCATATACTCGAGCTCAGCGCCCTTGATCGTGGCGACTACCTCATAATCGGTGAGCTCAGCCTCAGCCATAGCGCTCTCATAGAGGTCGGTAGCCATCACATAGTATTCGTCGCCGCACTTGATGATCGAATACTCATATCTGGGGCCTACGCAGATAGCTACGTTGGCAGGCAGGGTCCATGTAGTAGTGGTCCATATTACGAAGTAGACCTTCTTGGGGTCGATACCCATAGCCGAGAACTTGCCTAAGTCATCGGTCACGGGGAATTTTACATAGATAGAGTGGCAGGGATCCTCGGCATACTCGATCTCAGCCTCAGCGAGAGCGGTCTTGCACTCGGGGCACCAGTATACGGGCTTCAAGCCCTTATAGATATAGCCCTTGTCGGCCATCTCGGCAAATACCTTGATCTGCTCCGCCTCAAACTCGTGGTTCAGGGTGATATAGGGACGATCCCACTCACCGATGATACCGAGGCGCTTAAACTGGCTGCGCTGATCGTCGATATAGCCGCGGACGAACTCCTCACACAGCTTTCTTAATTCCAATACAGAAATATCAGCCGAACTGCCGATACCCGCTTTAGCTCTCGCCTTAAGCTCGGTAGGCAGACCGTGAGTATCCCAGCCGGGTACGAACGGAGACTGGTGACCGTCCATGTTCCTGTAACGGACGATGAAGTCCTTAAGTATCTTGTTGAGAGCGTGTCCGAGGTGGATATCGCCGTTAGCGTAGGGAGGGCCGTCGTGAAGCACGAACTTCGGCTTTCCCTCGTTCTTCTTTATCAGCTTTTCATAGACCTTCTCCTGCTCCCAGCGCTCGAGTGTCTTGGGCTCTGACTGAGGCAGACCCGCGCGCATCGGGAACTCGGTCTTTGGCAGATTAAGCGTTGCATTATAATCCTGTGGCATTTTCACATACACTCCAAATTAAATTATCGGTTATACGTCGTAGTTGTCGCCGAACTGAAGCTGGTCGAACTTATCGTGTCTCTCGCGCTTAAGATCGGAGTGAGCCTCAGCGGGAGCCTCCTGCTCCTTTTCAGCGGGCTCGGCAGCCTGTACCATTTCTTCCTCAACGTCGTCCTGTGAGGGGATGATATCTTCTACAGGCTCAAAGGGATATTTCTTATCGAGCTCGTCGCGCTTAGCCTTTACGTCATCCTCTGTGGGGAACTCCTCGACCATAGCGATGTGCTTTTTGTACAGAGCGATCAGCTCTTTGCGGAGCTTAGCGGTCTCTGAGTGCAGAGCCTCGAACTTATCCTTCTCACGCTCTGTGGCCATCTCGGCCTCTGTGAGGATGGTACGGCTCTTCTTCTCGGCTGTTCTGATGATGTAGTCAGCCTTGTTTCTTGCTTCTTTGATAGTAGAGTCGCTCAGCTTCTGAGAAGTAAGCAGCGCGTTGCGGACGGTCTCTTCATCCTCGCGGTACTGCTCGATCTTACTCGCGAGAATATCCATCTTGCGTACGCAATCGTTCTTCTCAGCGATAAGCTGCTCTACCGTTGCGGTGACCTCATCAATGAAATCATCTACATCGGCAGCGTTATAGCCGTTCTTTCCCGCGCGGCGGAAGCTTATCTCTCTAATCTCGTCAATAGTTAACATATGTTTACACACTCCTATCCTATCTAAAGTGTTTGACAGATACACGCAGCCTGCCCTTTCGGGTCTCGCCGAGTATATCCGACAAAACAAATTTACCGTATTTTCTTATCGTGACCGTTGCGCCCTCGTGCAGTACACGGGAAACGCCTGTCTCAATCACATGGTCGACCGTGACCGTCTCTGATCTTATGAGCCGAGCCGCCTTATCACGTGAGAGCTTTGTCACGGCGGCTGTGAAAGCGTCGAGCCTTACGGAGCTCAGTGTAAGGGTGATATCCTCAATATCATCCGGCACGGGCAGATCGGATGTATCTGCGTAACCGACGCTCACCCCTACCCTGCCGATCTTATCGACCTGAGATATCACGAAGGGCGCTATGTCGTCGCTGAAAAACGCGACCGTCCTGCCCCGTGAGGTCAGGATATCGCCGACGGTATCCCTGCGGATACCCAGCGCCATAAGCGAGCCTAAAAAGTCGCGGTGTCTTAAGTCGAATTCGGGCTTATATCTGAACTCGAGCGCGGTTATCGGAAAGTCCACATCCTCCGCCGACGCTCCGAGCATAACCCTGATCGCTCCCTCATATCCGCCGTAGAACCGTATATCCGCCCTCTTAGGCAGATTATTATGCAGATAAAGGCTCTCGTGCTCGTTGAGAAAACCGAGAAAGCGCGGAGAATTTATGCGCTCCGAAAGCTCTATGGCGTCATACGCCTTACTAAGGAGGAGCTTGTCCTCAGAATTGTTTATCCCCGACAAGCTTAAAAGTAAACGCCGCTGTGCTCGAGCTCGTCGAGCAGGTCGTCGCCTGTAAGGTCAACGTTATTGGGGATGATGATGAAGGTGGATGTAGCTACCTTCTTGATCTTGCCGCGGTTCGCGTACGCGACGCCCGAGAGGAAGTCGATGATACGGCGAGCCATATCCTTGTTGGTGTTCTCAAGGTTGAGAACGACCGTATGGGTCTTGATGAGCTCGTCGGCGATGTTACGGGTCTCTTCGCCGAAGCGCTCGGGCTTGAAGAGCGCTACAGAGAGCTTTGCGGTAGCGCTTATGTTTACGACCTTATTGCTGCGGCGCGACTCGCGCGAGGTCGAAACGTCGTCAAAATCATCATAGCGTGAGGACGAGGATGAAGAAGAGGACGACGAGGATGAAGATGAACGGCGAGAGGGGCGCTCCTCGTCTATATCGTCATTCTTATCAAAATCATCGTATTCGTTGTACTCATACTCATCATCAGGCGCGTCCCACATGCGCTTGAACTTATCTACAAATCCTGCCATTTTGGTTCCTCCGTTTTATATATTGTAATTACGGGCGCCGAAGAGAGCCGAACCGACCCTTATCATATTCGCGCCGCACTTGATAGCTTCCTGATAATCATCGGACATTCCCATTGACAGAATATCCATAGATATATTATCTATATTTTTACTCCTGATGTCAAGGAAGATATTACGCATATTATCGAAAAATTTACGATTTTCTTGTGCAAATTCACAAATCGGCGGTATCGCCATAAGCCCTCTTACCCTGATATCGGGTATCTCGCTGAGCTCTGAGAGAAGCTCGTCGAGCTGCTCGGGCAGAACGCCTGACTTGTTCTCCTCTCTGCCGATATTGACCTCAACGAGGATATCCGAGGTGATCCCGAGCTTTGACGAGCAGCGGGATATCTCAGAGGCGAGTTTGACCGAGTCGACCGACTGTATCAGGTCGACCTTGCCTACTATCTGACGCACCTTGTTGGACTGCAGATGGCCGATGAACTGCAGAGAAGCGTGCTCAAGGTCATAGTCGTCGTACTTTGAAAGCAACTCCTGAACGCGGTTCTCGCCGATATACCTCAGCCCGAGGGATATCGCATGGTTGATATACTCGGGATCAACCGTCTTGGTAGCCGCCAAAAAGGTTATATCGTCGGCGGTCTTGCCGACCGACTGAGCGGCAAGAGCTATGTTCTCGCATATCTTCTTGTAATTGTATTCAATCTCACTGAATGATCTTTCCGTCAAAGAGATCTCCTCCTTCTATTACGACCTTATCGTACAGAGATACCGTAGTACCGTCGAGCAGAGCGCCCGCCGGGGGCTGTTCGTTGCAGATGATATAATCATCGCCCGAATACGCGATAGACACCTGCTTGAACACCAGCTCGGCTCCGTAGGCTATATAAACGCCCTGTACGCGCTCGGTCTTCTTTGTTTCGTTACCGGCTTCATCGGTGACCGTATATGTTATATCGTCGTCATGCAGAGCCGATTTGCTGAGCCTCAAGCCCTCGTACTCATTAACGATTATCTCTACGTTCTCTCGCCTTAGTTTAGACAGAGCGTCGTTCATATAATTGCACTGGAGCACCGCCACTGCCTTGTCTCCGTTGCCGTAGGTGTTGACGTTGACGATCTTAGCGGGTATCTCGTCGTCGATGACCGACGGCAGCTTGATCTTCACGGTAGAAGCGGTATGGCTGAGCCATGTCGCCTCTGTAGCCGAGACGGGACACAGCAGATACCAGTTGATGTTCTTAACGACCTTGCCTATATACGCCGAGGCGTCTATCTCAGCGGGCTTAGCGTCCTCTACGTCGGCAGCGGTCACCTCGTCGAGCTTGTTGACGTCTATGACCTTCTCATAGCCGTCGACCTTAGACACAAAGTAGCCCGAGGCTCCCGACTTGACAGTGCCCGTCGGAGCTCCGCAGGACGCCTTGATCGAATCCCTCTGAGACTTGAGCTCGTTTATCTTATCGGCTAAATTGCCCTGCTCGCCGGTGAGTATCTGCTTGCGAAGGACAGAGCTCAGCAGATTGTCCTCGGCTGCCGAGATATGTGAGAAATCCTTGGTATTCACCATCTTTATCACGCTGACAAGGCGCTCGTCGATCTGGCTGTTTATCGTATCGATACCGACGTTGGCCGACGACGCGGATGAGTTGAGGTTTTCAAGAAAAGATATCTTCTCATCCAACTGCTCTATCTTATGGATGGCGTTCACATCGTCCTCGCTCGCGTAAGAGGTGGCGATGATACCGTCAGCGGTCACCTTGTCGCCGTCGCTGACGTCATATATCAGCACTCCGCCCGAGGATTGATCCAGATATTCCTCGTCCCTTACGATCAGGCTCTTTGACTCGATGATATCATACGCCTTTGATCGGTAAGCGGTCTCGGTCACGATATTGTCGTTGCCGAGAAAGTTTGTGGTAATGAACAGGAATACAACATACACAAGCACAAGAGCTATACCGACGCCTGCCAATATTCTTTTTATAAGCTTGGATCTGTTTGATTCTGACTTACTCATTTGAAAATCCCTTTTTTATTATATCAAGCGAGCCGGCGAGTATCTCGTCAAAGCTCAGCTCGTCTGTATTGAACCAATTGATAGCTTTGTCCCTGTTAAACCATGTCAGCTGGCGCTTAGCGTATCTGCGGGTAGCTCTCTTAAGATTGGCTGTGCATACCTCGAGAGGCAACTCGCCTTTTATATACGGCAACAGCTCCTTGTAGCCGATAGCCGCCGATGCGGTCTCGCCCGCCTTGCTCTTATAGAACTCCTCAGCCTCAGCCAAAAGTCCTTTTTCTATCATTATATCCACGCGCCTGTTGATGCGCTCATAGAGATATTCGCGGTCGGCGGCTGTAAGCCCGATCTTTACGGCGTTGTACGGTGACACATCGCTTTTTTGACGGGCGTTCATCTCGGTAGGCGTTATTCCCGTGGAGCGGTACACCTCGACAGCGCGGATGATACGCTTTGGATTGCGCTCTATAGAAAGCCTTTCGGCAGTATCGGGGTCAAAGCCACGTATATGGTCGATCATTTTATCAATGCCCTTTTCTTCAAGCTCAGCGGTGATCTGAGCTCTGAAGGCGGGGTCGACCTCGGCATCATAAAACTGCGTATTGCCTAAGAGAGATTCGACATAAAGCCCCGTACCGCCCGCGATGACAGGCAGCTTGCCTCTATTTCGTATATCGGCTATCGCCTCTCTCGCAAGCTCACAGAAGCGGGCTACGGAGAAGCTCTCGCCGGGGTCCAAGAAGTCGATAAGGTGGTGCCGTACTCCCTTTGTCTCTTCTTCATCGGGCTTCGCGGTAGCTATATCCATGCGGCGGTATATCTGCATGGAGTCTGCGGATATGACCTCGCCGCCGAGCTTTAAGGCTATCTCGACAGCTAAGGCGGTCTTGCCCGAGGCGGTGGGTCCGACCACCGCTACGACAGGTATCTTATCCATCATTGCAGCCTGCCGAACATCCGCTCAAGCTCGTGCTTTTTGAGCAGCAGACACACGGGTCTGCCGTGAGGACAATGGCGGATATCCTCGTCCTCTACCTGCCGCGCAAGCTCGATAAGCTCGCGCTCGGTACTGCGGTTGCCGCCCTTGACGGCAGCTCTGCACGATACATTGGCATAGATCCACTCCATCTTCTCTGAGCGGATCTCTTTTTTGTTCTCACTCAAATACCCGGCCATCTCGATAACGGACGGCTCGATATCCTCTATCGGCAGGTACTGAGGCGCTGAGCGCACGATAACGGTACCGTTGCCGAAATCATCTATATCAAAGCCCGCCTCGGTGAATACGTCGAGGTCGGCTATGACGGCGTTGTAATCGATCTTATTCAGGGTGACGGTAACAGGCTGCAGCAAAAGCTGGCTGTAGCCGCTCCCCTTCTCTTTCTTGAGCCGCTCAAAAATGATGCGTTCATGGGCGGCGTGTTTATCTATGAGCAAAAGCTCCTTTGAGTTCTTCTCGATGATTATATATGTAGCGAAAGCCTCGCCGATATATTTATAGTAATCCTCGCTTATATCTATAAGCGGCTTAGGCTCTTCGGGAGCTTTTACCTCTGCCTTGATCGGTTCTGCCTTGACCGGCTCTTTGTTTTCTTCGACCTCCGGCTCGGGTTCCGATACGGTCTGAGGTACGGTCTCGGTCATGTTTATCTGCCGTTTTTCTTCGATATGCTTCTGATAGCTCTCGACAAACGGCGACGAAACGTCAGCCACCTTCTTGTTGAGGTTATTGAGCTCAGGCGCGCTCACAACAGGCTCGTCGAGCACTTTGAACAGCTCCTCGGACTTTGCCTGTTCCTTCTTGCGGTCAAGTCCCGGATACCTCTGCGCGAGGGTCTGCTTTACTGCGTTCGGCTTTTCGTCACGTTCGCGGAACACCTTCTGAGCAAGCTCAAAGGGGTTTATACGCACAGACGGCTTATTCGCGTCTATCTTGGCTTCTACGCGTTTTTCGCCGTTCAAGAGAGCGGTCTTTACCGCGTGGTAGACCGCATCGAACACGGGTCTCTCATTTACGAAGCGAACCTCGAGCTTAGTGGGATGGACGTTGACGTCGACCGCGCTGAACGACATCTCTATATTGAGCACGCAGGACGGGAACTTGCCGACCATCACAGAGCCCTTGCACGCCTCGCTGATAGCCGCCATGGCGGTCTTGCAGATGACGAAGCGGTTGTTGATAAAGAAGTTCTGCATATTGCGGTTGGGTCTCGCGTTCTCGGGGCGGCTGATATAGCCGCTTACACGGATACCGCCGAGCGTGTAATCGACGGGGATCAGCGATGACGCGAAATCTCGTCCGTATACGGCGTAGATGGCAGAGAGCAGCCTTCCGTCGCCAGCGGTGCGCAGAGCGTTCTTCTGATCCTTTATGTAGGTTATCGCGATCTCGGGATGAGAGAGGGCGATCTTATCGATGACATTAGATACCGCGTTGCCCTCAGACATATCGGTCTTGAGGAATTTCATGCGCGCGGGCACGTTATAGAACAGATCGCGGATTATAAAGGTCGTGCCGTCGGGACAACCCGCGTCCTCAAGGCTTACCTCTTCGCCGCCCTCTATCAGATAGCGCGTGCCGATATCCTCCTCGCGGGCCTTTGTGATAAGCTCGAGGTGAGATACCGACGATATCGAGGCGAGAGCCTCGCCGCGGAAGCCGAGGGTAGCTATAGAACTCAAATCGTCCTCTTCCTTGACCTTAGAGGTAGCGTGGCGGATAAACGCGGGACGGATATCCTCTCTGAGTATTCCGCAGCCGTTGTCTGATACGCGCATAAAGGTAACGCCGCCGTTCTTTATCTCAACGGTCACGGCAGTCGCGCCCGCGTCGATAGCGTTCTCGACCAGCTCTTTTATCACCGACGAGGGTCTCTCAACGACCTCGCCCGCTGCGATAAGCTCGGCTACGTGCTTGTCAAGTATATTTATCCTGCCCATTTGCGTTACCTCCTTTCCATCTTTTATCGGAACAATTCCGACGTCAATCTATCATTCCCTTTAATTCATAGAGGATGTTCATAGCCTCTATCGGGGTGAGCGTGTTTACGTCGACCGCTCTGAGCTTCTTTTCTATCATGCCGTCTGAGCTCGGCATAAGGCTGAGCTGCATAGGCTCCTCTTCGGGAGCCGAGGTATGTACCCTCTCAGCCGGAGCGGCAGAGTTCAGCTCAGAGAGTATCTCTTTAGCTCTCTCGATTATACTGTCGGGCAGACCCGCGAGCTTCGCGACCTCTACGCCGTAGCTCTCGTCAGCGCCGCCGGGAACTATACGGCGCAAAAAGGTTATCTCATCGCCGCGCTTCTTGACGGCTATGTTATAGTTCTTAACTCCGTCGAGGAGCTCTTCCATCACGGTCAGCTCATGGTAATGGGTCGCAAAGAGCGAGCGCGCTCCGAGCTTCTTTTTATCGGCGACATACTCGAGCACAGCCCTCGCTATGCTCATGCCGTCATAGGTAGAAGTTCCTCTGCCTATCTCGTCGAGGATCAAAAGGCTCTTTGACGTAGCGTGAGATACGATATTTGCGACCTCGTTCATCTCTACCATAAAGGTCGACTGACCCGAGGCGAGATCGTCCGAGGCTCCGACGCGGGTGAATATAGCGTCACAAAGCCCTATCTCGGCGTATGAAGCGGGCACGAAGCCGCCCATCTGAGCCATCAGCACGATAAGCGCGACCTGTCGCATATAGGTCGATTTACCCGCCATGTTCGGCCCCGTGATGATAGCGATACGGTTCTCGGAGTTATCAAGCAGTACGTCGTTCGGCACAAAGAGCGAGTCGCTGAGCAGAGCCTCTACAACGGGGTGGCGGCTGTCTTTGAGACGGATCACCGAGCTTTGAGAAATCTCGGGGCGGGTATAGCGGTTATCAGCCGCTACATTGGCGAGAGATACCAGTACGTCGAGCTGAGCGATAGCCTTAGCGGTGCGCTCGATACGGTCGAGGTTCAACGCGACCTCCTCACGCACCGAATTGAACAGCTCATATTCTATAGCGACGGAGCGGTCCTTAGCGCCTAAGATGCGGCTCTCGAGCTCCTTGAGCTCAGGCGTTATATATCGCTCGCAGTTAGTGAGCGTTTGTTTGCGTATATATGTATCGGGCACAAGGTTCTTGTATGAGTTTGTGACCTCTATATAATAACCGAACACACGGTTATAGCCTACTTTAAGCTTGGGGATACCCGTCTTTTCCTTCTGCTCGGCTTCTATCCGGGCAAGAAGCGAGGTTGAGTCGGTCATATCGCGCTTTATCTCATCAAGCGGAGCCGAATATCCCTCTTTGATAAGTCCTCCCTCTCTTACCGAGAAAGGCGGATCGTCTACGATAGCGGTATCGATAAGCTCATGGATATCCTCGAGCGTGTCGATATCCTTATAAAGCTGTCTGAGCATATTGGTCTTGAACGGCTCTAAAGAGGCTTTGAGCCCCGGCAGGTTTGTGACAGCCTGACACAGAGACCTGAGCTCTCTCGCGTTTGCGGAGCCGTAGACTATCTTGGTCATCAACCGCTCTATATCGAAGATACCAACCAGCCCCGCCGTAAGGTCAAGGCGGCTTACGGTATCGTTGACGAGCTCCTCGACAGCGCTCTGGCGCTTTAAGATAGTCGCGGCGTTCATCAGCGGATGCTCGACCCAGAACTTCATCAGGCGCTTGCCCATAGCGGTCTTGGTCTTATCGAGCACCCATAAGAGAGAGTGCTTCTTCTCCTTAGCCATCATGGTGCGGGTCAGCTCTAAGTTGCGTCGGGTATTGAAATCGAGCTTCATATACTGGTCCTCGGCGTAGAATTCGATATTGTCGATACGCTCGAGACCCGTTTTCTGAGTATCCTTGAGATATGACATCAAAACGCCGAGGGCAATGATGACCTCGTTCATATCGGCGATCTTGGCCATATTCTCTTTATCGAAGTGACCTTCGACTACAGCGGTGCAGTCGAGCAGACCGCAGCGGCTCTCATCGGGGTGAGAGACTGAGGTGTTATTGAGCTTGTCCTTTATGAACATATGCAGGAACTTGTTTGAAGCAAGCCTGCCCGAGATCAATATCTCTTTCGGAGAATAAGAGGTGAGCTGATCTTTTAATTCTGTAATGGAATTATCGCTCTTGAACTGAGATACAAAGAGCTGACCTGTAGAGATATCGCAAAAGACGATGCCGACATGGTTCTTGTCCGAATAGACCGAGCAGATATAGTTGTTCTCGCTCTCGTCGAGCATACTCGACTCCATCACGGTGCCGGGGGTGATGACGCGGATGATATCTCTGCGTACAAGCCCCTTAGCCTTAGCGGGGTCCTCGGTCTGTTCACAGATAGCTACCTTGTAGCCCTTGCCGACGAGGCGGGCTATATATGACTCAGCCGAGTGGAACGGAACGCCGCACATAGGCGCGCGCTCCTCCTGACCGCAGTCGCGGCCGGTAAGGGTCAGCTCGAGCTCTTTGGAGGCGAGCTTCGCGTCTTCATAGAACATCTCATAGAAGTCGCCGAGGCGGAAGAACAGGATGCTGTCCTTGTTCTCCTCTTTGATCTTGAAATATTGCTTCATCATCGGGGATAATTCCGCCATGCTCTCACTCCTTTGTTGTTTAGTCTGTAGTTGGTAGTTAGTGGTTGGTAGTTAATAGTCAGCTGTTTGATCAGTGGCAGCCGCCGCAGGTCGAGCAATCGTGGGTGCAGTCCTCAGAGAGGTCTGTGGTGTCGGGGTCCTCGCCGTCGGCGCTCTGCTGTACTATGGCGAGTATACGCTGCAAAACGCGGTCGAATGTCTGTTTAGCGTCGTTATACGCCTTCATGTGCTCATTAGACATGATATCTGAGTACGCTGTACGCATCTCTTCATTGAGCTTCTTCAAGGTCTCTTCATCTCGGTCGGTCTTGCAAGCCTCGGCGTTGATAGCTACGCGCTTGATATTGAACTCGGTGATGAGCGCCTGCAGACCCTCGTCGGCGTCAGCCTCGGTCTTTGCATTCATGATATTCTTATACGCTTCTTCCTCCTGGATTGCGTGTCCTAACTGTCTTGCGATCATAATTGCGTCTGCCATTTTATATTTCTCCTTTAGAATTATTTTGTTTATCAGGGGAGCTTACTCCCGATCATTTTACAAGCTCGCCGTTCAATATCCAATTGCGAGCTTTTGTGATCCTTACATTGTGAAAATCACCGATAAGGCTCTCGTCGCCGTCAAACTCGACTATGATATTGCCCGAGGTGCGACCGCAGAGCCTGCCTTCTTTCTTGGCTTTTTCTTCAACGAGGACCTTCTCTATCCTGCCCACCATAGATGAACAGCGCTCGGCGGCGATCTCTTCCTGTACCGCTAAGAGCTCTCTGAACCACTTGCCCTTCTCTTCGTCAGATACAGGGTCGTCCATCTCTGCGGCGGGAGTGCCCTTTCGCGGTGAGAAAATAAAGGTGAACAGCGATGTAAAGCCGACCTCGCGTATCAGCGACAGGGTCTGTTGAAAATCCTCATAGGTCTCGCCGGGGAAGCCGACGATAACATCAGAGGTTAGAGATACGTTGGGTATGCGCTCTTTAGCGTAGTTCACTATATCGAGATACTTAGCGCGGTCATAGTGGCGGTTCATGGCCTTTAGCACCCTGTCCGAACCCGACTGGAACGGCAGGTGCAGATGCAGGCTGATATGCTTGCTGTCGGCTATCGCGTCTATAAGCTCGCGGGTACAATCCTTAGGATGAGAGGTCATGAACCTGAGCCAATAATCGCCCTCTATCTTATCAATCTCGCTGATAAGCCCCGCGAAGGTAGGTCTCGGCTCAAGACCCTTGCCGTATGAGTTTACGTTCTGCCCCAGCAGGGTGATATCCTTGTAGCCGCTCTCTATCATTTCGCGCGCCTCGTCGATTATTATCTGAGGCTCTCGGCTGCGCTCTCTGCCGCGCACATAGGGCACGATACAGTATGTGCAGAAATTATCACAGCCATACATGATGGGCAGCCAGCCCTTGAAGCTGCCGTCGCGGTAAGACGGTATGCCCTCATAGACCCGCTTGTCGTCGTTGCCTCTCATAAAGATGCGCGAACCGTCGACAAGACTTTTATACAGAAGTTCGGGGAAGGTGTGCATACAATGTGTGCCGAACACCAGCCCTACAAACGGAAAGCTCTCTTTGATACGCTCAGCGACGTGCTCCTGCTCCATCATACAGCCGCACAGAGCTATGAGTATCCGGGGGTGTCTGCGCTTTAGCTTTTTAAGAGCCCCTACGTTGCCGAAGACCCTGTCCTCGGCGTGTTCGCGTACGGCGCAGGTGTTGAAGAGGATGAAGTCTGCGTCCTCGACATTCTCGGTAAAGCTGTAGCCGGCTACCCTGAGCATACCCTTGATACGCTCGCTGTCGGCTACGTTCTGCTGACAGCCGTAGGTGCGGATATACGCCAGCGGCACATCTCCGCGCTTGCGAATACTCATCAGCTCGGCGATAAGGTTCAGATATTCTATTTGACTGTCGGACATCTTCAAGGTTTCTGACAAGTCATATTCCTCCGTTTTCATATATGCGTTTTGCGATACGCGCAAACTTCGCATTATAATCCTATTATCCAATAGATTATATCACAATATATCAGGCTTTTCAAGCTATTTTACTCAAAATATTGTATAATGAACTATTTATACTAAGAGCCCAACAAAGCTATACGAAATATAGCGCAATAGATGATAAATCTTTTTATCAAGGATTAGTATTATATGACAGTACGCCTCCGTATGACGGAACAGAGCCGACGATCACCGTCTGAGCTATCTCATATGACGAGGTCGCGCTTATCGTATCGGTTATGCGGAACGGATTATACACATACAGCTCTACGGTAACGTTCATAGTGATATGGTGGATGGTCTGATTGAGACCCGCGCCCTCAAAGGAGCTCTCGAACTCGCATGACACCGTCTGAGAGCTGCTTACGTCAAAATATACCTCGGGCCCGATATTGGTCAGAAATATAAGCCCCGTAAAGCTGCCGAGGTGAGCTCCCACGCCCTTGTGGTGAGAAAGATAGTCTATACGCTTCTGAGCGCGCTCGATGATATAGGTCTTGACATAATTGATATACGACGGATTTGTGGTTATCGCCGAGACCGCGCCGCCGTCGTAATTGATATCGGTCATCTTCTCGCCTATGTCGAAATTCTCGCTCAAAAAATCGTCTACTGCGTCGTTGACCGCCTGGACCGATATCGTCTGCATATCCCTGATTATCACATCGCGCAGCTGAGCCTTTACGGCGAGCTCCAGATATGTGACGGATATGATAAATACAGCTAAGAAAACAGCGAAGTATTTTCGTATCCTGCGGCGGACAGGGCTGAGCTTAGGGCGGCATCTCATAACATCACCTCACGGTATACTATGAAGCGCCGGCGCTCATGGTGACTGTAATTGATCGCGCTTTAAAAGATCTGCCACCGAATATATGAAGCATAAGGCTTTATCGGTACAAGCTTTTCGGTATAAAGAAAAGCGGCACGAAACATCGTACCGCTTAAGCTTAAACTTGAAATACTATAAGACGATTATTATTCCTCTTCGGGCTTATCGTCCTCGATCTTCTCATCCGCGATCTTTTTGTCCTCGACCTTTTCGAGCTCAGACACATCCTCGTTGAGCTCAGAGAAGTCAAATTCTATCTGAGCCGCGCAGTAGGGGCACTCGAGCTCACCCTCGATGAGGGCGTCCTCGTCGATTATAGTGGTCTCGCCGCACGAGGGGCAGGTGACCTCATAATAAGCCTCGTCGTCGTTGTAAGGATCGATATCGTCGTCATCATCGTCGAAGCGATCGTCATAATAACCGTCGCCGTAGACCTCTTCCTCTACCTCGGCGAGGTCCTCGTCGATCTCGTCTACCTGGTTGCAAACGTCGTCAACGATATCTTCCATATCGACTACATCATAAGCCATATCCTCGAGCAGGTCGATGATGGCATTGATGATCTTGACCTCGTCCTTGCTCTCGTCGAGCTTGAGGCCCTCGGCAAGGCCGCGGATATAAGCAATTCTCTCAGTAAGATTCATAACTTCCGATTACTCCTTACGCTCTGCCCAGATACTCGCCTGTACGGGTGTCGATCTGGATCATCTCGCCCTCTTCGATAAAGAGCGGTACCTTGATCTCAGCGCCGGTCTCGAGGGTCGCGGGCTTGGTAGCGTTTGTCGCTGTGTTGCCTGCGAAGCCGGGATCGGTCTGTGTGACCTTGAGCTCTACGAAGTTAGGCGGCTCTACGCCGAAAACATTGCCCTTATAGGACAGCACCTTACAAACCATGTTCTCTTTTACGAACTTGAAGTTGTCGCCGAGGATAGAAGCGTTGATCGGGATCTGCTCCCATGTCTCGGTATCCATAAAGTAATAGAGGTCGCCGTCTGAGTAGCTGTACTCCATATCCTTTCTGTCAATGAAAGCTGTGGGGTACTTGTCGTTGGGGTTAAAGGTCTTTTCAACAACAGCGCCTGTGATTACGTTTCTGATCTTTGTTCTTACAAAAGCAGCGCCTTTACCGGGCTTAACGTGCTGGAACTCGATAATAGATACTACCTGTCCATCCATCTCAAAGGTTACGCCGTTTCTGAAATCGCCGGCAGAAATCATAAATAATTCCTCCTAATTATTTAGTCTTAAGAGCTCATACACGCCGATAGGGTATTTGAGCGCTCTATCATTTCCATTATACAGGAAAATCCGCAAAAATCAAGTGTTTAGCCGATTTTTGCGGATAATAATCATATAATTATCAATTCTTTTGTGATATCGGCAAGGTCGACGGGGGTTTCTCCCTTTACCAGATACATATCCTCTATACGCACGCCGAACTCATTCGGCAGATAGATACCGGGCTCGTCGGTGATGACCATACCGTCTTTGAGCACGGTCTTGTCGGTCTTATAGACTGTCGGCGCCTCATGGATATCGAGCCCCACTCCGTGACCCGTGCTGTGTCCGAAGTACTCGCCGAAGCCGCTCTCTGTGATATGATCGCGGGCGGCGATATCTACGTCCGCCGAGGTGTTGCCCGCGGTTATACGCTTCTGAGCCTTCAAATGAGCCTGCAGGACTACGTCATAAATCATACGCATTTTGTCGCTTACAGAGCCTACCGCTACGGTACGGGTCATATCGCTGTGGTAGCCGTCATATACCGAGCCGATATCAAAGGTGAAGAAATCGCCGTCTTTGACAACCCTGTCGCCGGGTACTCCGTGAGGCAGAGATGTATTCTGTCCCGTTATACAGATAAGGTCAAAGGCGACCCTCTCGCCGCCGTAGACCTTTATAAGGTGCTCGAGCTCAACGGCGATATGCCGCTCGGTCACACCGGGCTTTAAGTAATTGAGCACCTCGGTATAGGCTTTCTCGGTTATGCGCTGTGCCGTGACGATCTTCTCGACCTCAAACGGGGTCTTTATCATCCTGAGCTCAGCGAGTTTATCGGACAGACCCTCTGTCAAAACAGCGGGAATGAACGCCTTTTTATACTCGTCAAGCTGAGCCACCGTAACATAGCAGTCTTCGATAAAAACGGATTTAATATTCTCTTTTAGAAAAATACTGTTCAGATCATCAATAAGCCTTGTAAAGCGTACTACCTCTATATCGGGGCCGACCGCCTTCAAAGCCGCCTCATAATAGCGGAAGTCAAGCATGAGCCTCGCCCTGCTCTTTGTGATCAGAACGGCTCCGGCAGATGAATTGAAGCCGCTCAGATAACGGCGGTTGACGCCGCCGGTGATTACCGCGGCGGTCTTATCGTCAGGCAAAAACTCCTGTATACTCTCTATCTTGCCCACTCGGCACCTCTCAGACAGCGCTCTTGCTTACAGAAACGATCTTATGCTGATCGTTGTATTCATAGCGGAAGTGATAACCGTCCTCGGTATAATGGTCGGATATGAGCGGCAGCTCCTCATCCCTCGCCATGAACGGGATATAACTGTGCTGATCTACAGCCTGGACTATATGCACGCTGTCGCCCTCTTTGATCGGGTCAAAATAAGACGCGTCGGGCAGCAGGTCTCTTATGCTCTCTTTACGGTTCTTCTCGATAAACTTAGCGTTTTGATCAAAGTTGAGTACCAGGATACTGTCTGTGCTGAGATAGATGACCTGATAATTATCGCCGTCTTTTCTCAGGCACTCGATCTCATACTTCTTATCGAGAGCCTCGGCGTCCTTGACCTCGAGCATATAGTTATATATATTACCGAGATCGGCGTTCGTATACAGAGTCGTACACAGCTCAAAGGCGCTTTTCTGAGCGGGAGACACCGGCAGCGGAAAGCCCTTTTCGTTCATAGCGCAGCCGCACAGACAGGCTGTAAGCATTATAAGAGCCGATAATAATATACACACAGATCTGTTCATAGTTCTTTTCATAACAAAGGACCTCTTTTAGCTCATCATGCAAGAAGCAATCAGAGCGCGTTTTTGATATTCAACGACGTTACTGTTCGGCAGTAAGCCGAATGGTAAACTTCATCCAAACAAGCAGTCTTGATATAAAACAAAAACGGACAGCCGGGCTGTCCGTTAGTTTGTTGATTATCTGTACTTACGCTTGCGAGCAGCCTCGGACTTCTTTTTACGCTTTACAGAAGGCTTCTCGTAAGCCTCTCTCTTACGAACCTCAGCGATAACGCCTGCGCGAGCGCACTGCTTCTTAAATCTTCTGAGAGCACTCTCCAGAGATTCGTTTTCTTTGAGCCTTACTTCTGACATTTATTTCCCTCCCATCCGCCAATCGGCAGGGGTAATTCGCATAATGCAACATAGATTATACAATAATGTGGTCAAAGTGTCAAGGGTAAACACCCAATTTGTAGAAATTTGCTAATATTCACAGTGATTTTTCTACATTTTGGCGAATAAATCTCTTCGGCACAAGCGTTGATCGGTTGAGGTAATGTCGGGCTGAAACAAGCTCCGACCCTCGCTGTGACTGAAAAAAAGGCTCCGCCGTATGACGAAGCCTTAAAAAACGTTATATTGTGATCAAGTACGCTCTCTCTTGCGAACGTAGAAAATAACTGCGGATGCCAGAATCATCACTCCGAGCATTACAAATACGATCGTATCTTCCTGACCGGTCTTCGGCGAGGTTGCGGAAGCGTTCGAACCTGTGCTTGTAGTTGATACATTATTTGTGTTTGCATTTGAATCAGAATTATTCTGAGCTTTGTCTGAGTTCCCGGTATTATTGCTGTTTTTATTTATGAGATTATCTATCTCAGCTTGTGAAGGAACATACTTAGTCAAATCAAAGAATGATACACTCGTGAGTTCCGCAGTATCATCTGAAAAGCCATCTCCGGCATCATTACGTTCTTTTTGGATTTCGGCAAGATATAAATCAGTCTTTTTTTCGCCTGAAGTGTTTGTACCAAAGCATAGCAGAAGCTCTTTTCCTGTATTATCCCAACCGTTAAATAATTCGCCGATTTCTGAAATATAGCTTAATTCCATACTTTCGTAGTTTTTGATAGCATTATTCTGATAATCTTGTGCACTTTTAGTTTGTTTATCCGTTATAATCCACGGAGCGTTTCCTCCTTCGGGAGTACTATTCGATTTTGACATCTTTTCCGGATCGATTTTTTCAGCTTTAATTATTCTTTTATTGCCGTTATTATCTGTAAAAATTGTAAAAACTGTAAGCCATGCCGAGCGACCGTTATAATACCATTTTTCATCAGTAGTCATGCCTAACATATCCCAATCTTGCTTTTTTTCGCTAAAGCCTGTTAAGCACAGAAGTGCATCTATCGTTCCTTCCGAACCGGACTGCGACGCAATAATAATCCTTGGAAAAAAATAATAATCATCTTTATCTGTATAATGATCCTCGATCAGAGCACTATACTTAGCTTCATCTTCATCAGATAAATCATTAACGCTTGTCCAAGCAGCAAAGGTCGTTTTCCACCAATAATCATTCTGTCCATCATTAACTTCGGCAGACGACTCAGTAGCCTGTTCGGATGCGTCTGTCTCGGTAGTGCTCTTTTCAACTGCTTCGGTCGACTCTGTGACAGCTTCGGCGGGTGTGGTTTCATCCTCAGCGGCAGAGGCAGTGAACATGCCTGTAGCAAGCACAGACATAACCATGCACAGAGCAAGGATAAGGGCTATTGTTCTTGAAAATTTCATAATTGACCTCCTGTGATTTTATGAGAATTTATCCTACTCTCATTTATAACGCAGTATACTACAATAATTATGAATTGTCAACAGATAATAATAAAATAATCGGTATATTCATAATAGAATTAGTGTATTCTGTATATGGGTGATAATATGACCGAACAATTTATCCGAGAAAGAATATCCGAACTGCGAATCAAGAAAGGTATATCGGAGTATAAGATGAGCTATGATCTGGGACACAGCAAAAGCTACATCCAGAGCATCTCGTCGGGCAGAGCGTTGCCGTCCATGACAGAATTTCTTTATATTTGCGATTATTTCAGTATTACCCCGAGAGAGTTTTTTGATACGGATAACAACGAGCCTTATCTGCTCAGACAACTGATGTCGGCTTCATCCAAACTTGATGAAAAAGATATCAAGACGCTTATCTATCTGTCAGAGAGATTAGGCGGCAAATGATCTTTGTGTCACAAACATCGATATATCAATAAAACAGCTGTCCTCCGCTTATTTGGAGGGCAGCTGTTTGCTATATTTATAGGTTTATATTAATGCTTACCGGCGGGCGCTTCCTCTTCTATCATCTTCCAGTAGCCAATGACATCATGCTCGTATCTCTCGCCGTAGGTATCATACCATTTCTGAGTAAGAAACGGAGCGGGCTCATGCTCGGGGAGCTGACGCGCCAGACGGTCTATATTATCGCAGAGGTAATCGGTTATCACCTTTCTCTGTTCCTCAGGCTTAAGCTCGGGATCATACGCGATGGGCCTGCCTACGGAGATAACGGCGTTCTTCTTCTCAACATATACGGGATAGAAGTTCAGCCTCTTGCCCGTTCTGCGATAATACAGGCGAGCTATATCCACAAACCCCGGCTGAAGGCGGTTGATATACTCAGTGTATCTCTCGGTTGACTCGCCGAATATCACAAGGTCCTCTCCGTTCTCCATAGCCTTCAGGCTCTGTCTGAAGGTCTTGGTGATATTGCCGTCGCGGTAGACGGGTATGACGTCCTCATATTTCAGCAAGGTCGGGAGCAAGACCGCGACTATCCTGCTGAGAAATCTGTAGAAGCCCTTGAACCTGTGGCTCTCGCCTACGAAAATATCGTGAAAAGCGTAGTTAGGGGTCTTTTCCTTATCGGTCGCGCAGCTTATAGTCCACGACTTATGCCTGCGTTTAAAATGGAGCGTCATCATGACAGGACCGCGGATATTGGAGTGGTTGCATACAAATACCGCAGGATCATCCGTCAAAGGTTCCTCACACACTGTGTCGGCTTTAGGAAACATCATCAGACAGATACGGTGCATAAATTTGTTATAAAGCAAGCCTGCTTTCATTTTGCGTAATCACTCCTTTATGCTGTTGAAAAAAACACACCAAACGGATATAGCTCCGCTTGGTGTGTGTAAGTTCAGAATTACGGTTTTACAACGATATTTACAAGACGGCCCTTGATATATATTTCTTTGACGATATTCATGCCGCTTAGCGCTTCGGCTACCTTGGGCTCTGACTTAGCCATAGCGAGAACGTCAGCCTGATCGGCGTCGGCTGAGATATTCAGCTTAGCCTTGATCCTGCCGTTGACCTGAGCCACGATCTCGATGGTGTCGTCTACGCACTTAGCCTCGTCATACTCGGGCCAGCGGGTCTCGGCAAGGATGCCGCTGCCGAGCTTGCAGACCTCCCAGACCTCTTCGGTGACATGAGGAGCGAATGGATTGAGCAGTACAGAGAAGATCTCAAGTTCTTTCTTAGTGACCTTGCCCGTAGCGTAGATCGAATTGATGAGAGCCATCAGAGCGGCGATTGCGGTGTTGAACTTGATGTTCTCGATATCGCTGCCTACCTTCTTGATAGTCTTGTGGAACTCCTTCTCGAGCTCGGGACGGATGAAGTCCTCGCCGGTCATGATCTCCTGCAAATTCCAGAAGCGCTCGATGAACTTGCGGCAGCCGCGTACCGAGTTGGTGCTCCAGGGAGCCGCCTTCTCAAAGTCGCCGATGAACATCTCATACATACGCAGAGTATCGGCGCCGTATTCGTTGACAATATCGTCGGGGTTGACGACGTTGCCGCGGGATTTGGACATCTTCTCGCCGTTAGAGCCGAGGATCATACCGTGAGAGGTACGCTTAGCGTACGGCTCCTTTGTCGGGACAACGCCGATATCATAGAGGAACTTGTGCCAGAAGCGGGAGTAGAGCAGATGCAGGGTGGTGTGCTCCATTCCGCCGTTGTACCAGTCTACGCAGTTCCAGTATTTTAAAGCGTCCTCTGAGGCGATAGCCTCGCTGTTGTGAGGATCCATATATCTGAGGTAATACCACGATGAGCCTGCCCACTGAGGCATGGTATCGGTCTCGCGGTAAGCCTTTTTGCCGCAGCAGGGGCAGGTGGTCTCTACCCAGTCGGTCATATTCGCGAGCGGCGACTCGCCGGTATCGGTAGGCTCATAGCTCTCTACCATAGGCAGTCTCAACGGCAGCTCGCTCTCGGGGATCGGGACATAGCCGCAGTCGTCGCAGTGAACGATCGGGATAGGCTCGCCCCAGTAGCGCTGGCGTGAGAATACCCAGTCGCGGAGCTTGAAGTTGACCTTCTTATGTCCTATGCCCTTCTCGGTGAGGTAATCTATTATCTTGGCCTTAGCGTCCTCTACGCTCAGACCGTCGAGGATATCAGAGTTGACCATCACGCCCGTGGCGCAGTCGGTGAACGCCTCTTTCTGTACGTCCTCGCCGCCCTTTACGACCTCGATGATGGGCAGATCGAATTTCTTAGCGAACTCCCAGTCACGGGTATCGTGAGCGGGTACCGCCATGATAGCGCCGGTACCGTAGGAGATAAGTACATAGTCTGAGATGAAGATCGGGATCTCTCTGCCGTTCACGGGATTGATCGCGGTAACGCCCTCGAGCTTTACGCCGGTCTTGTCCTTGTTCATCTCGGTGCGCTCAAAGTCGCTCTTCTTGGCGCTCTCACGCTGATAAGCCCTTACAGCGTCGATATTGGTGAGCTTGTCGGCCCACTTCTCGATATAAGGATGCTCGGGTGAAACTACCATATATGTAGCGCCGTAGAGAGTATCGGGACGGGTGGTATATACAGTCAGCTTGTCGCCGGCTGTGGTATCGAACTCGACCTCAGCGCCGTAGCTCCTGCCGATCCAGTTCTTCTGCTGGAGCTTTACGCGCTCGGGATAATCGACAAGCTCGAGGTCGTCGATCAGTCTGTCGGCGTACTTGGTGATGCGCAGCATCCACTGGCTCTTGACCCTGTGGACTACCTCGCTGCCGCAGCGCTCGCAAACGCCGTTGACTACCTCTTCGTTAGCCAGAACGCACTTGCAGGAGGTACACCAGTTTACGGACATCTCCTTTTTATATGCAAGATCATGCTTGAAAAGCTGGAGGAATATCCACTGGGTCCACTTGTAATAATCGGGGTCGGTTGTATTGATCTCGCGGCTCCAGTCAAAGGAGATACCAAGCGACTGTATCTGCTTTTTGAAGCGGGCGATATTGTTCTTTGTGACTATCTCGGGATGGATATGGTTCTTGATAGCGTAGTTCTCGGTAGGCAGACCGAAGGCGTCCCAGCCGATGGGATACAGTACGTTGTAGCCCTGCAGTCTGCGCTTACGCGATACGGTATCGAGCGCGGTGTAGGGACGGGGATGTCCTACGTGCAGGCCCTGACCCGAGGGGTAAGGGAATTCGATGAGGGAATAGAACTTGGGCTTATCAGAGTTCGTCTGAGCGTGGAATACGCCCTTATCCTCCCAGATTTTTTGCCATTTTGGCTCAACTGCCTTGTGATTATACTTCATCATAAATATACCTCCAACGGTTAATGGCTGTTTGATAGCCTCCCTTTGTAAAGGGAGCATTTTAATCCGTTATAATATCTGAGATATCTACGGTCTCGCCGTCCTCCCAGAGGCGGTCGAGATCATAGTACTGACGGCTCTCTTCGTTGAAAACATGGACGATAACGTCAACATAATCGAGAAGTATCCATGTATCTGAGCGGTGACCCTCGATATGGCTGACGGATACGCCCTGCTTGTCCATCTCATACTCGACATAGTCGGCAAGCGACTTTACATGAGTAGAAGAGGTACCCGTGGCGATGACCATGTAGTCAGCGAGAGATGAGATATCGGCTATCTTTATAACGCGGACGTCGATACCCTTGCGGTCGTCTAATATCTTAGCTATAGCTTTTGCTTCCTGTAATGACTCCATATTGAACCTCGTTTATGAAAATGTCTGTGACATGATTATTCTTTGTTGAGTAAGATCTCGTTATACGCGGCGAGAGCGTCGGGACTGACTATATCTCCCCTGCCCACAAGCCGTGAAACGGTGAATTTGATGCCGTAGAGCATACCGTCCTCAAGGGAGTTCTCGGCGTGCTCACGGATAACGTCTATATCGGGATAATCCCTTTCAGCCGAGGTGAAATCGGCGAGGAATATCACCTTTTCGAGTTGGCTCATACCCGCTCTGGCGGTGGTATGGAAGCGGATGGCGTTGAAAATATCCTCATCCTTTATTCCGATCACGTCGCGCACATAAACGGCGCCCGAGATCGCGTGCCAGAGCTTCGGCGAGCGGCGCTCGACTTCGGTGAGAATTATACCACCGTTTTCTATTATTTGCAACTGTTTGTCAAAATCGGTCTCTTTGGTAACGTCGTGCAGAAGCCCCGCGATACGCGCCTTTTCAACGTCCGCGCCGTACTTCTCGGCGAAGCGCACAGCCTCCTTTGATACATTGATCGAATGTATCCTGCGGTATTCGGAGAGCCCGTCGAGCTCGTGTAAATACTTCTCTGCTTCCATATTGACCTCCTGTAAGAAGTTGGCGTAAACTGTTATCTGTACAAATCGTGCTTTTGGATATAATCGAGGACACGGCTGTCTATCATGCGGCTGACGTCGGCTCCCGCCGCTATGCCCTCGCGTATCATCGTGGACGAAAGCTCGCCTATGCCGCGGCTCGCGATTATGGTGCGGCAGGCATACTTCTCTTTATACTCTCTGTATTTTTCTTCAAGAGAAATATAATCAAGTTCGTCACGCGGAGCGGCAAGAATAGTCGCGTTATCGAAAATATAGCGGAAATCATGCCACTTGTCAAGGGTGACATACATATCCGCGCCGACTATCAGAAAGAGGGTGTCTTCGTCGTTCTTCAGCTCGGCAATGGTATCCGAGGTATAACTCTCTCCCTTGCGGCGTATCTCGATATCGCTGACCTCTATCTGAGGATAATCCTGAGCCGCTAAAACGCACATATTATAGCGGTGTATACCGTCGGCTATGTGCGAATTGTCCTTGAGCGGTGTTATATTGGTGGGTATCAGAGTTACCCTGTCAAGCTCGAACTGCTCGATGAAGGTCAGCGCGAGCCTGATATGGTCGTTATGGATGGGGTTGAACGAGCCCCCGTATATCGCGTGTCTCATTTGACGAGCTTTATCTTAGGCTCTTTTTTGTTTTTGCGGTACAGCACGAACTTTGAGCCGATTACCTGTACCACATCGGCGCCGATGTGCTCGGCGATATCGTCGGCAGCCTCGCGGGATGAGAACTCGCACGCCTCGAGCACCTTGCCCTTTATCAGTTCGCGAGCGGTTATAGCCTCGTCGGCGGTCTTGTACAGAGCCTCTGAGAAGCCGCCCTTGCCGACCATTATTACGGTATCTATAGGATTTGCGAGAGCGCGAAGCTGGGCTCTCTGTTTACTTGTAAGCATAATATTTCCTCTTTTATCCTCAATCTGTTTTCATTATCTCAGCTAACTTATCTCTCAGCATACGCAGAGCGTTGCCGCGGTGGCTCAGTCTGTCCTTTTCCTCAGCCGACAGCGACGCGAAGCTCACGCCGTCAACGGTGAAGATAGGATCGTAGCCGAAGCCGCCGCTGCCCGAGGGCTCATATGCTATCCTGCCCTCGCACCTGCCCTCGACCTTGATGACGGTACTGTCGTCGAGGATACAGCAAACAGCGCTGGTGAAGTGAGCGCCGCGCGCCTCTTCGGGCACGTCCTCAAGCTCTTTGAGCAGCATAGTTATCTTATCCGAATAGCTTGTGCTCTCGCCGCCGTAGCGGGCCGAGTATATGCCGGGTCTGCCGTCGAGAGCGTCTATACACAGTCCCGAGTCATCTGCGATAACGGGACAGTGGCAGATATCAAAGGCGTGCTTAGCCTTGATATAAGCGTTATCTATAAAGGTCTCGCCGTCCTCGACAACGTCGCCGAGGTCTATTCCCCTCTCGCCCGCCGTGACGGCTGTGATACCCAAAGGACCGAGTATCCTCTCTATCTCGATCAATTTATTCTTGTTGTTGGTAGCGATTATAAACTCTCTCATCTTTCATCCTTTACAAACAGCGCCTTAGAGAAATCAAGGGCGTCGAACGGCTGCAGGTCGTCTACCTGCTCGCCTACACCTATAAACTTGACGGGGATACCCAGCTCCTGCTTGATAGCCAGAACCACGCCGCCCTTGGCTGTGCCGTCGAGCTTAGTGAGCACTATGCCGGTGATACCGGTAGCCTTAGCGAACTCGGAAGCCTGATTTACGGCGTTCTGACCCGTTGTAGCGTCGAGCACGAGCAGCGACTCCTTATCGGCGTCGGGCAGCTCGCGGTCTATGACGCGGCGTATCTTTGCGAGCTCATCCATGAGGTGCTTCTTGTTATGAAGTCTGCCGGCGGTATCTACGATGATGATATCGGAGCCCTTAGCCTTAGCAGAGGCGATAGCGTCGAACACGACAGCCGCGGGATCTGAACCCTCGCCCTGAGCTACTATATCGGCGCCGCTGCGCTCAGCCCAGACCTTTAGCTGGTCGATAGCCGCCGCGCGGAAGGTATCCGCCGCCGCCATAGTGACCCTCTTGCCCTGCTGTATATAATAATTCGCGATCTTGCCGATAGAGGTGGTCTTGCCGACGCCGTTGACGCCGATGACCAGTATCAGAGAGGGCTTGGTGTTCAAGACCATCTCGTTGTTCTCGGACAGCAGCTCAGCCGATATCTCGGCTATCTCATTCATTATCTTTTGAGGATCGGTGATACGCTTCTCTTTAACTCTCACGCGCAGTTTTCCGCAGATCAGATTAGCGGTATCCATACCCACGTCGCCCATCACAAGCAGCTCCTCGAGATCCTCAAAAAGCTCCTCGTCGACCGTGGTATAGGTGCTGAGCATAGAGTCGATCTGACCTACTACGCTGTCGCGGGTCTTTTTTAAGCCTTCTTTTAATTTACTGAAAAATCCCATAGTATTTCTCCTTTGTTACTGACTGCGATATCAGATATATCCATCATCAAACAGCTTGACCGATATCGGGGCTCGGCTGTTTTCAGGTTCAATTCGTTTTCATGCCGAGCTTGGCCGCTACCTCTGAGGCGCGCAGCTCAAGCAGCTTTGAGATACCCTCGTCCTGCATTGTGACGCCGTAGAGGACGTCGGCCTCTTCCATAGTGCCGCGGCGGTGGGTTATGAGTATGAACTGGGTGCTCTCGGTAAGATTGCGCAGATAAGCCGCGAAACGGTCTACGTTGACCTCGTCCAAAGCCGCCTCGATCTCGTCCATAACACAGAACGGAGCGGGACGCACCTTCATGATAGCGAAGTACAGCGCTATGGCGACCAGAGCCTTCTCGCCGCCCGAGAGAGCCTCGAGGTGGACAACTATCTTGCCCGGGGGATGTACAATGATATCTATGCCCGAGGTAAGGATGTTCTCGGGGTCCGAGAGCTCGAGGTGAGCCTCGCCGCCGCCGAACAGCTCCTTGAAGGTAAGGGTGAAGTTCTTGTTTATCTGAGCGAATGAGTCTACGAACACCTCTTTCATCTGCTTGGTAAGATCGCGGATGAGGTTCTCGATCTCCTTCTTCGACTTCTCAACGTCGTCGACCTGAGTTTTCATGAAGGTGTATCTCTCGGATACCTCCTTATACTCCTCGATAGCGCCGACGTTCACCGAGCCGAGACCCTTGATCTTGTTCTTGAGCGACGACAGGCGTGAACGAGCCTCGGTGAGGTTCTCGATCTCTACCGCCTGTTCCTCGGCCTCTCTGCGGGTAAGCTCGTATTCATCCCAGAGCTTTGAGATTATATCGTCGAATTCCTTCTGCTTATTCGCCTTGCGCTCTTCAAGACGGGTGAACTCATTTGAGGCGAGCTCCTTCTCGCTCAACTTATCGCGCTCGGTCTGGCGCAGGGTGACTGTGCTCCGCTCAAGCTCGAGCTTCTCGTTATTGAGCCTCTCGATATTCTCGGCGGACTGCTGCTGCTTCGCGGTTATCGCCTCGATATCCGCGTTCAGTGAAGTGATTTTATTTTCTATTTCAGAATTATTCTGCTCATAGGTCTGTTTCTCAGCCTCGAGCTCACGGATACGCTGCTGCTGGTCGCTGCCCGAGCTCTCGGCGCTCTCTATCTCAGCCTTGAGGGTCTCGGTATCCTTCTCATAACCGAGGATGTCAAGACGTATCTGCTGCAGCTTATCGGCGAGCTTCTCGCGCTTCTCAGCCATTTCGTCACGTGAGCCGGATATGGTCTTTATCTTGAGCTCGGTGGACTCGATATCTGCGTTGAAGCGTATCATGTCCTTTTGAGCAAGCTCGATAGAGGCCTTAGCCTCGTTTATCTTGACAGCGCCCGACGACAGCTCGGCGTTGATGCCCTCGAGGTCGCGTACCACTGCCGCGAGCTCTGACAGACAGGCGTTGTACTCGGCGTTGAGACGCACCTTATCGTTGCGGGTATTTGTAAGATCTGCCTGAGCGCCGATAAGGTCGGCTTCTACAGCCGAATAGCGGCTCTCAGCCTCAGTCAGCTTCTCAGCCTCGCTCTTAGCCTTCTCGCTCAGCTGAGCCGCCTGCTTTTTGAGCTTATCTATCTCGCTCTCTCGGGACAAGAGACCCGAGTTCTTGGCGCGCGAGCCGCCTGTGAACGAACCGCCCGCGTTGATGACCTGACCGTCGAGGGTGACCACCTGGAAGCGGTAGCCGTATCTCTTGGCGATAGCCGACGCCGATGACAGATCCTCGGCGATAACGATACGCCCGAGGAGGTTAGAGAGGATATTGGCGTATTTAGCGTCAGCGGTACACAGCTCGGAGGCTATGCCTATGTAGCCGTAGCAATCGTCGAGGCCCTGCTCGTCGAGCTTGCGGGGCTTTATCGTAGAGACGGGCAGGAAGGTCGCTCTGCCGCCGTCTGACTTTTTGAGCAGCTCTATAGCGCGCTTTGCGTCGGAGTCGGTGTTGACTACGATGTTCTGCATCTTAGCGCCGAGGGCTACCTCCATGGCGATATTATACTCCGACGGTACCCTGATTATGGTGGTGACGGGTCCGCAGATACCGCCTATAGAGCCCTTCTTGGCCTCGCGCATAACTATCTTTACGCTGTTGTAAAAGCCCTCGAAGTTCGCCGAGAGGTCAGAGAGTATCTTGACGCGGCGGGACTTTTCCTCAGCGTCAAGGCGCAGGGTCTCGGCGGAACGCCTGAGCTCCTCGCGCTTGTCGGCTCTGGACTTGAGCTTTATCTCGAGACCCTCTATGGAGTTTGAGAAGGCGGAGATCTTCTTGTCTGCTTCTGCGAGCTGCTTCTCGTATTTTTCTTTTATAGAAATCAAATCATCGCGCTGAGTACGCTTCTCCTCTGCAGAGGCGTTTAGCGTTTCGGCTCTTGCCGTAAGCTCCTCGACGGTCGATCTGCCGGTTATGTCGGTGACCCTTACGTCAGCGAGGCGCTGTGATAATGACGCTATGACAGCCGATAGCTTCTGCAGCTCGTCGTTGCTGCGCGAGGCGTCGTTATTGACGTTGTTCAGCTCGTCGGAGACTGCGTTGTAATCGGACTGCTTCTTGAGCACGGCTTCTTTGAGCTCGTTCACGCGCTCGATCTTCTCTTCAACTATCTTGCGGATATCTACGGTGGAGCTCTCAGCCTTTTCTATCTCGCCCAGTATACGGGCTATGTTCTCTTTGTTATGGAGGATATCATTCTCAGCTACGGATATGCCGGCGCGCCTCTCGGCGATCTGACCCTCAAAGAGAGACGAAGCGGTTCTCTCCTGCTCGATCTGAGAAGAGAGCATACCGTTCTTTATATAGATCTCCTCGGTCTGAGCCGAGATAGACTGCAGGGTCGCCTCAGCCTCATCATACTGAGCCTTAGCTATAGCGATCTTGTCCTCATGGTCGCGCAGGACGGCTGAGGACTTGTTCAGTGTATCGAGCCAGAGAGCTATCTCAAGCCCGCGCTTCTCTTCAGAATACTCCAAGAACTTCTGAGCCTTCTCGGACTGGATGCGCAGGGGCTCTACTCTGTCCTCGAGCTCGGTTACGATATCTCTGAGCCTGAGGAGGTTCTCTTCTGTGTGGGCGAGCTTTCGCTCAGCCTCGGTCTTGCGGTAACGGTATCTCGAGATACCCGCCGCCTCTTCAAATATCTCTCGTCTGTCCTCGCTCTTAGAGGCGACGATAGAGTCGATCTTGCCCTGACCTATCATGCTGTAGCCGTCGCGTCCGAGACCCGTATCCATGAACAGCTCATGGATATCCTTAAGGCGTACTGCCGCCTTGTTTATCAGATACTCAGACTCGCCCGAGCGGTAATAGCGGCGCGTGACCGCTACGTCGTCGCCGCCGTATGGCAGACTGCGGTCGGAGTTGTCGATGGTGAGAGTGACCTCGGCGTAGCCCTGGCGCTTGCGCTTATCGGTACCGTTGAATACGACGTCCTCCATCTTAGAACAGCGCAGAGCCTTGGCGCTCTGTTCGCCCAGCACCCAGCGGATGGCGTCGCTTATGTTCGACTTGCCGCTGCCGTTGGGACCTACTACCGAGGTTATGCCGTGGTCAAAGGTCAGTTTTGTTTTATCGGGAAAGGTTTTGAAACCCTGTAATTCGAGAGATTTTAATATCATTGCGACCTCTTGCGATTATGATATGACGATATCCGTATCGGGTACGGTATCATCCTCAATTATTTTTATATCAAAGCCGAGCTTTTTCAGCGCGGCTATATTAGACTTCTTGTTGCCCGTCATCTTGGAACGGCACTTAGGCGATACGCGGAGCGTGTACTCTCCTTTATCGGCTGAGCCGAGCAAGGAGATCGCCTTGTTGAGCATTATGCGGCTCTCGCACAGCTCTCTGAACGAGGGGTGGTAGGGACCCGAGAGCATATCGCGTTTGAGTGTCTCGGTATCGTGCAGACCCACGCGGATAACGCGGATACCGCTGCTCTCAAAGAGCGTTATCAGCTCAGCGCACAGAGAGACGGCGCTGTCAAGCTGTTGAGGCTTGTACACGCCCGACTGATACAGCTCGCCCAGACGGGTACCCTTCATTACTATGGTAGGATAAATACGGACGGTATCGGGGCGTAGCTTGATAAACCTCTGAGCGGTGTACATATCGAGCTCGTCTGAGCTTTTATAAAGGCCCGTCATCATCTGGAGCCCCAGCTCAAAGCCGTATGACTTTATCAGCCGTGAGGCGTTCTCTACATCCTCGGCGGTATGGCCCCTGTCGTTTGACATGAGCACGGTATCGCTCATGCTCTGAGCGCCGAGCTCGATCGAGGTGACTTTGTAGCTCTTTAACAGAGTGAGGATCTCTTCATCTATGCAATCGGGGCGGGTGGATATCCGTATGCCCTTGAAGCGGTCGATATAAGGCGCTGTCGCCTCTAAAAGCGAGAGCATATAGCCCCTGTCTATAGCGGTGAAGCTGCCGCCGAAGAAGGCTATCTCGCTGTTTATAGAATTTTCTTTTAAAGAACTAAGAGCTGTTTCTACAGCTTCTCTTACATCATCGGGGGTGGGTTGATAAGCTCTGCCGGTGATACTGCGCTGATCGCAGAACGAGCACTTGTGCGGACAGCCGTTGAACGGTATGAACAGAGCGACGTTAGCGTGTTTAATAGCCCATCAACTCCAGAGCCTCTCTCGCCGCCTGCTGCTCAGCCTCTTTCTTGGAGCGTCCGCCGCCCCTGCCGATGACGTTTGAGTTAAGGCAGACCTCGACCTTGAAGTGCTTGTCGTGGTCGGGACCCGTCGAGCCGACAAGGCGGTACTCGAGCTTCTCGCCGGGGTTCTTCTGGATTATCTCCTGCAGAGCGGTCTTGTAATCCTTGAATGAGTGGTTCTTGTGGCTCTCTATCTCAGGCACCACGAAGCGCAGGATATGCTTGCGGGCGGGCTCCATACCTCCGTCAAGGTAGATCGCCGCGATGACAGCCTCGAACGCGTCTGAGACTATAGACGGACGCTTGGCTCCGCCGTTGCGGCGCTCGCCGTTAGACAGGCGCAGATAAGAGCCGAGATCGATCTGTTTAGCAAAGTCAAAGAGACTTTTTTCACATACCAGAGAAGCCCTGAGCTTAGTCAGCTCGCCCTCGGGCAGGTCGGGACAGTGCTTGTATATATAATCGGACACGACGATAGAGAGCACGGCGTCGCCGAGGAACTCTAAGCGCTCGTTGTACTTCGTGTTCTTGTGCTGCTCATGGGCGTAGGAGGAGTGGGTCAGAGCCTCGGTGAGCAGAGACGGATCGTTGAAGGTGTAATCGATAGCAAGCTGCAGGTCTTTCATCACGCTTCCTCTTCCTCAGCAACGGCGATATCCCTGAGCTCGCGTGAGACGGTCTCGATGATACCGCTGCTCACATAGCCCATACATACGCGGATAGCGTTCTTGATGGTCTTGGCTTTGGCGTTGCCGTGAGCCTTGAATACGGGCTTTGAACAGCCCAGCACAGCCGTACCGCCGAACTCGTCGAGGTCCATCTCCTTTTTGAACTTCTTCATATCGCCCAGCACCAGAGCCGCGGCGAGTTTGTTCTTGAGGTTCTTTGTGAATATGCCCTTAATCTTGCCTAACAGAGCGAGAGCTACTCCCTCATAGGTCTTGATTATCATGTTGCCGGTGAAGCCGTCGCATACCACTACGTCGGCTCCGTCCATGGGGATATCGCGTCCCTCGACGTTGCCGATGAAGTTTATCGGGGTCTCTTTGAGGAGCTTATAGGTCTCCTGTCTCAGGCTGTCGCCCTTGTGCTCCTCTGTGCCGACATTGGCGAGACCGACACGGGGGTTATCTATACCCATGACCTTGTTCATGTATACAGATCCCATTAACGCGAACTGCTGTAATATCTCGGGACGGACGTCGGTGTTGATACCGCTGTCTATGAGCATGAACTTGCCCGTCATGCTCGGGATAACGGGAGCGAAGGCTACGCGCTTTACGCCCTCGATACGCTTGACGATAAACATAGAGCCCGCGCCGATAGCGCCCGAGTTGCCCGCAGAGAGGAAGGCGTCGCCCTGACCGTCTCTGAGCAGGCGGAAGCCCGTAGCAAGAGAGGTATTCTCTTTAGACTTTGAGCGTACCGAGGTGGGCTTGTCGTTGTTGGTGAACACATCCGGAGCGTGGACTATCTCGATACCGTCGAGACTGATACCGTTCTCCTTAGCTACCTTGCGGATGATACCTTCGTCGCCCGTGAGCAGGATATCCACCGAGTACTCGTTTTTTGCTTCTGCGGCGCCCTTGATTATCTCGAGAGGTGCGTTATCTCCGCCGAAAGCGTCTACTATAATTTTCATACTACCATATCCTTTTATATATAATCTGATGTCAGTTTGTTTTCATTTATAAAACTTTTAAGGTCTGAGAGAGCCCTGTCGGCATAAGCCTGTCCGCGAAGAGCCTTGTCTCTCGGGCGGTCCTCAAGCTCGGGCAGGATACCGAAGTTCGCGCCCATCGGCTGGAAGTCTGTCACGAACGGATCGCTGATATAGCGGCTCATAGCTCCCATCATGGTGGTTGCGGGCAGGGTGACGGTATCAAGTCCGTTTATGATACGGGCGGCGTTGATACCGCAGAGAAGCCCCGATGAGGCGCTCTCCATATAGCCCTCTACGCCCATGAGCTGACCCGCGAAGAAAAGATTTTTATTATCTTTTGCAGAATAATCGGAATTCAGTATACGCGGAGAGTCAATGAAGGTGTTGCGGTGCATAACGCCGTATCTGAGGAAATCGGCGTCATGCAAAGCGGGTATCATAGAAAATACCCTTTTCTGCTCGCCGAACTTCAGATTAGTCTGGAAGCCGACGAGGTTATACATAGTGCCCGAGGCGTTCTCTTTGCGGAGCTGCAGGACAGCCCACGGACGGTGACCCGTGCGTGGGTCTCTGAGACCGACAGGCTTCATGGGGCCGAAGCGGACGGTATCCACCCCGCGCTGAGCCATGACCTCTATCGGCATACAGCCCTCATAGACCTTTGGGTTCATGACGTCGAACTCGTGTACGGGCGCTCGCTCGGCAGAGACCAGAGCCTCATAGAAAGCCTCATACTCAGCCTTGTTCATGGGGCAGTTGAGGTAATCCTCTCCCCCGCCCTTGCCGTAGCGCGACTCAAAGAACGCGTGCTCCATATCAACGCTCTCGGCTGATACTATCGGAGCGGCGGCGTCAAAGAACCTTAAGCTCTCGCCGAAGCGCGCGGCTATATCCGCCGCCAAAGCGTCGTGGGTGAGCGGACCCGTGGCGATTATCACAACGCCGTCGTCGGGGATCGAGGTGATCTCTTCGCTGATTATCTCTATTAAAGGGTCGCTCTTTATCGCGTCGGTGACCATAGCCGAGAACAGCTCACGGTCTACAGCAAGCGCTCCGCCCGCGGGCACCGAGCATTTATCAGCGCAGGTGAGCAGGAGCGAGCCTAAGGTACGCATCTCTTCCTTAAGCAGTCCCGCGGCTGAGTTGACGCGCGCCGCCTTGAAGGAGTTTGAGCACACAAGCTCGCATAAATTGTCTGAATGATGGGCGGGACTGAGCTTGGATGGCTTGCTGTCAAAGAGCCTTACGCGTATACCTCTCTTTGAGAGCTGATACGCCGCCTCACAGCCCGCGAGCCCCGCGCCTATAATTGTTACATTGTTCATAGTTGAAAGTCAGAAGTCGGAAGTTTAACAACTCCTCACTCCTAACTCCTCACTCCTAACCGGTTTACTTCTTAAACCCGCAGCCTTCTTTGGCGCAGAACAAACCGCCCTTCTTGCCCTTGCGCTTGAAGAGTATCTCTCCGCAGTTTGGGCAGCGCTCTTCGACGGGCTCGTACCACGATACGAAATCGCAGTTGGGATAATTTGAACAGCCGTAGAACACCTTACCCTTGCCGGTGCGCTTGATTATCACGTCGCCGTCGCACTTGGGGCATTTTACGCCTACGTTCTCGACATATTTCTTGACGTTCTTGCACTCGGGATAACCGGGACAGGCTATGAACTTGCCGTAACGGCCGACCTTGACTACCATCTGTCTGCCGCACTTCTCACAGATTATATCCGTCTTATCCTCTTCGAGCTGTATCTTAACGCCCTGCATATCCGCCTTAGCCTTTTTGAGGGTCTTTTCAAAATCGGTATAGAACTCGCCGAGGAGCTCATCCCAGCGGATGGTGCCCTTCTCAACGGTATCGAGCTCATCCTCCATCTGAGCAGTGAACTTTACGTTCACTATCTTGGGGAAGCGCTCCTTCATAAGTCCCGCTAAAGCCTCGCCCAGCTCGGTGGGTATCAGGGTCTTGCCCTCGCGCTTTACATACTCGCGGGAGGTGATGGTAGATATGGTCGCGGCGTAGGTAGAAGGTCTGCCTATACCGTATTCCTCGAGAGCCTTTATCAGCGAAGCCTCGGTAAAGCGAGCCGGAGGCTGGGTGAAGTGCTGATTACCCAGCAGCTCCTTAGCCTTGCAGGGAGTGTCCTTCTCGAGAGAGAGGATGCGGTTATCCTTATCGCCTTCCTCGTCCTTGCTCTCAACATAAAGCACGGTAAAGCCGTCGAAATCTACTCGATAGCCCGCCGCCTTGAACACATAGCCGTTGCCCTCGATATCCGCCTGAGTGGTCTTTTGGATACAGTCAGCCATCTGAGAAGCCATGAAGCGCTCCCAGATGAGCTTATAGAGCCTGTACTGGTCGGTGGTGAGGCTTGACTTTATCTGATCGGGCGTGATGGACGGAGTAGAGGGACGAATAGCCTCGTGACCGTCCTGAGCGCCGGCTCTTGACTTGAAAGCTCTGGGCTTTGAGGGCAGGTACTTATCGCCGTAGGCTGAGCGGATATACTCCTGAGCGTCGGCTACGGCGTCGTTTGATACTCTCAGCGAGTCGGTCCTCATATAGGTGATAAGACCGATAGCGCCGATACCCTCTACGTCAACGCCCTCATACAGCTCCTGAGCCACCTTCATGGTGCGGCGCGACTGGAAGTTCAGCTTGCGTGACGCCTCCTGCTGTAAGGTAGAGGTGATGAACGGCGGAGCGGGCGATTTCTTGCGGGTGCCGTTCTTGACCTTGGTAATGACGAAATCGGCTCCGTCCAGATCGGCGAGTATCTTGTCGGCGCTCTCCTTGTCGGATATCTTAATCTTGCCGTTTTTATCGCCGTAAAGAGAGGCTGAGAACGCCTTGCGAGAGCCCTTGGGTATGAATTTGGCGTCTATCGTCCAATATTCCTCGGGCTTGAAGGCGCGTATCTCGTTCTCTCTGTCTACGATTATGCGTACCGCTACCGACTGCACTCTGCCCGCCGAGAGACCGCGGTGGATCTTCTGAGATACAAAGGGGCTGAGCTTGTAGCCCACGAGGCGGTCGAGTATACGGCGCGCCTGCTGAGCGTTTACAAGGTCGATATTGATGGTGCGCGGAGCCGACATACCGTTGGCGATACCCGTCTTGGTGATCTCGTTGAACTCTACGCGGTCGACCTCGTCAAGCGGCAGGTCGAGCAGATACGCAAGGTGCCACGAGATAGCCTCGCCCTCACGGTCGGGGTCCGTCGCGAGATAGACTTTATCGGATTTTTTAGCCTTCTCCTGCAGCTCACCGACGAGCTTCTCCTTGCCCTTGATTATCTCATATTTAGGCTCGAAATTATTATTGATATCCACGCTCAGTCTTGCCGAGGGAAGGTCCCTGACATGACCCATAGAGGCGATGACGTCATAATCCTTTCCGAGATATTTTTTGATAGTTTTAGCCTTTGCGGGCGACTCAACTATAACTAAATTAGACATACTTATGCTTTCCTCCGAAAAACGCGATCATATCACGCGATTATATTATATGATACATCCTGCCCTTCTCAGCCTTTATAAGCCCCTCGAGCTCAAGCTCGGTGAGCGCCTGCAGGACGGTCCTCACAGGCAGACCGACGGCGGATGTAATACTATCTATATGTATAGGCTCTGACGTTATGCTCCGATAAACGCTCAGCGCCTCGGCGGAGACGTCGATATCCGTCTTGTGTACGGGTATCTCGCGTATCAAATCATCGGGCTGAGCCTCTATACCGAATTCCTTATAATAAGAGGTGATATCCGTATAGTCCGTCACGGGTCTCGCTCCGTCCTTTATCAGAGCGTTCGTGCCCTGAGAGTAGGGCGAGGTGATATTGCCCATGACCGCGAACACATCTCTGTCCTGTTCAAGGGCGTTGCGCGCGGTAGACAGAGAACCGCTCTTCTGACCCGCTTCTACGACCAGAACTCCGTTTGAGAGCCCCGATATTATACGGTTGCGCTCTAAAAATGTGTATCTGCCGGGCGGGTAACCGGGCGGATATTCAGAGATCACCGCGCCGCGCTCGGCGATATTCTCCCTGAGCTTGGCGTTTTCTCTGAGATACGGATAATCTATGCCGCAGCCCAGCACGCAGACGGTCACTCCGCCCGCCTCAAGAGCCGCCGTATGGCTGAGGCTGTCTATGCCTACAGCCCCTCCGCTGACTATGATAACGCCGTTCTCAGCCAGTGACCCCGATATAGAATGGGTGGTCATCTTGCCGTAGGCGGTAGCGTTGCGCGTACCTACGACAGCGATCGTAAGGCTGTGTTCAAAATCGGGCATACGCCCCTTACAGTAAAGCACAGCGGGCGGATCGGCTATCTCATAGAGCCTCTCGGGATAAGCGGGATCGTCGAGAGATAGTATAGATATACCGAGCTCGTTGCAGCGGTCTATGACCTCATAAGCCTTGCTGAGCGGGGTATTCTCAAGAGCGGTGATGTTCTTTTCGCTGAGCACACCCGAGAGCCTCAGCTCAGGCTCGCCGCCGTCATACAGCTCGGCTATATTCGGGTACAGCTTATGTAAAGCCTTAGGCTTAGGCGAACGGTAACCGAGCGCCATTGACAACCAAATATAGTATTTAGTCGAATTCGTCATTTTATCATTTCCCAGATAATTATGCCGGCGGCGGCTGAAACATTGAGCGACTCAGCCCTGCCGCGCATGGGTATGAACAGCTTGTCGGTACAGGCTGAAACGGTCTTTTCGGTTATGCCGTTGCCCTCGTTGCCGACCACAGCCAGCACAGCCCCCGAGAGATCGCACTCGGTCAGCCGCACCGCTTCTCTGTCGAGCACCGCGGCGTATGACCTGCCGAAACGGTTGAACTCACCGATGAGCCCCGAGAGGTCGTCGGTAATCATGACAGGCAGGCGGAACACAGCTCCCATACTGCCCCTGACCGCCTTAGGCGAATAGATATCGCAGCAGTCGCGGCTGAGGATGACGGCGTCTGTGCCGAGAGCCTCGGCTGTCCTCAATATGGTGCCGAGGTTGACGGGGTCCTGAACATTCTCAAGAGCCAATACTTTTCCATTATCCTTAATTTTATCAAAGTCAATTGTTTTGTCAAGTGTTTTTATGACAAACATCACACCCTGTGGTGTTTTGGTGTCTGACGCGGCACTAAATATGCCGTCTCTGAGGATAAAGCGCTCAGAAACACGCTCAGCCGCTCTGTCTGTAAAATCACGGTTTTTCTCACAGAAGCTCTCTGAAAAATAAGCCTGAGAGATATCCGCGCCGCTGTCGAGGGCGTCGGCGCACAGCCTGAGCCCCTCGGCGATAAAAGCCCCCTCTGATCTGCGGAAGGATGATGAAGAGAGCAGCTTTTTTATATATTTTATCCTTTTATTTTCTTTTGAAGAAATAAGTTCCATTGTATTCCTCTTTAGGGTGAATGGTTAACAGTTAACGGTGGATGGCGGGCTGTGCCCGCATCGCGGCTCCTTATCTCCCTTGAGAAAGGGAAGCTCGGATCGCATAAGAAATCGCGCTTTGCGCGCATTTCGCATAGCTATCGGTCGCTCTCGCTCAGCGGCAAACTGAGCGGGCATACAAATCTATTTTCTTTAAAATAAAAGCGTTTGGGGGTGACCCAAACGCAGTTATAGCTTTTTTATGCGTTTTTGACCTGCTCTACGAGAGCGGTGAAAGCGGCGGGATCGGAAATAGCGATCTCAGACAGGACCTTGCGGTTGAGTGTGATGCCTGCCTTCTTGAGGCCGTTCATAAAGCATGAGTAGTTGGTGCCGTTTGATTTGCAGGCGGCAGAGATACGGGTGATCCACAGTCTGCGGAAATCTCTCTTCTTCTGCTTGCGGCCGATGTAAGCGTAGTTACCGCTCTTCATCACCTGCTGCTTAGCCATCTTGAAATGCTTTGACTTAGCGCCGTAATAGCCCTTAGCGAGCTTTAAAGTCTTTTTTCTTCTTTTGCGAGTCATCATCGCGCCTTTTATACGTGCCATTTATATTACCTCCGAAAATCTTAGTAAGTGCTGCTGATTATTTGTAGGGGATCAGGCGCTTTACCTGAGCTACGTTGGTCTTATCAGCTACGGTAGTCTGTCTGAGCCCTCTCTTACGCTTAGTGGTCTTTTTGTTAAGGATGTGGCTCTTGAAAGCATGAGCGCGGATGACCTTGCCGTTCTTAGACAGTTTGAAACGCTTTTTAGCTCCGCTGTGTGTTTTGATCTTAGGCATATTAATAATCCTCCTTTAAATACGATTACAGGTCGGTTACGTCGGTATCCGTAAACAGGACCGGGTTTATTTGGTGGGCTTAGGCGCAAGGAACATGAGCATCTGGCGACCCTCGAGCTTAGCGGGACGCTCGATATTGGCGACCTCAGCGCACGCGTCTGAAAACTTCTTCATAAGATCGTAGCCGTACTCCGAATGGCCCATCTCACGTCCGCGGAAGCGGATAGAGACCTTGACCTTATCACCGTGAGCGAAGAAGCGGTTGGCGTTCTTGAGCTTGGTGTTAAAGTCGTGGGTGTCGATATTGAGAGAGAGCTTGATCTCTTTAACTTCGACAGTATGCTGGTTCTTGCGAGCCTCTTTCTCACGCTTCGCCTGCTCAAAGCGGAACTTCCCGTAATCCATGATCTTACATACGGGGGGTGTAGCCTGAGGGGCGATCTTAACGAGGTCGAGGTTTTTTTCGTCCGCGATATGCTGTGCGTCAGCAGCTGACATGATACCCAGCTGAGCGCCGT
Source organism: uncultured Clostridia bacterium (assembly GCA_946183365.1). Taxonomy (GTDB): domain Bacteria; phylum Bacillota; class Clostridia; order Oscillospirales; family Acutalibacteraceae; genus Ruminococcoides. The sequence continues at coordinate 8,007 of CAMHAH010000006.1, read as the reverse complement.
CGGGTCCGATCACGCGTAGTTCTTTGTCGCGAATTTCCTCATTGATCTGAGGTTCCTGTTTGCTGATAGGTAAGCACCTCCAAATATTCATAAACAAATAAAAAAGCGGACAGAAGCTCCGTCCGCGCACAATACAAGTACATCAGGGATCACCCTGAGCCGTATTGACCCGTGCAGACGAGACCCCACAGGTGAAAGCCATACCGCTTTACTTTGTTTTCGTATTGTATTATATTATCTTTTATAATGATTGTCAAGAATTATTTTCATAATTTTTTGTATTATTATATATTAGCGCCGTTTATCCAAGTCTACAGAGCTGTCGGCGCGACATGATCCGATATAAACCTAATACTTTACATCAGTGAGGAGTTAGGAGTTAGGAGTTAGGAATTAGGAATGAGGAGTTAGGAATTAGGAGTTAGGAGTTAGGAGTTGTGGGCGGGCTTTGCCCGCACCCATTTGTAGTACGTATGTCGTTAAGCGAGTAGGGGAGGGGCTTGCTCCTCCCGCGTTCCGAAGGAACATTCGCGAAGCGATTGGGAAGTTAGGAATTAGGAATTGAGGTGCTGTCCAAATCTATGATTTGGCTAACAGCACCCATGCAACAGCGCTCCAAGAGCGAAGCGATTGGCTAAGCGCCACTGCTGAGGTGCTGTCCAAATCTATGATTTGGCTAACAGCACCCATGCAAGGCTCTCCCAAGAAGCGGAGAGCATAGCTCGAACGCTGATTGGCTGAGAGCTACTGCGAGGAATGAGGAGTTAAGGGAAATGCTTCGCATTTTTAATTTATAAAAGCATAACAAAAGATTTAGATAGTTTACTCTATCATATGCTTTTATCGGTTGAAAGCAAATAATCACGTTTGCCGTACCGACCCGAAATCCTCTATCAACAGAGTTTAAAAACAGGAGATATTCACGTGCAATATTATAACAACCAAAACTATTATCAACCCTACTATATGCCCCTGCCCGACCCCGAGGCACAGAGGCGGTATCATGCCGATATGTACAAAAAGAACTTAAGGCGCACCTCAAACGGACTGGGAGCTCTGCTGCTGGTATTCATAGGGCTGGAGCTTGTGATATCCGTCGTTCTGTCTATGATCGCGACTTTCTCGGGCGGCATCGGCATAGCTACGGACGCGTCCTTTGACCTGATACTCAACGGTCTTGTGTCGAGCGTCATCTTCTTCGTCGCGGGCGTGATATACTGCCTTATCCGCAAACAGAACTTCTCACGGTTGTTCCCGTTTGAGAGGGTTGGCGGCTCTATGCTAATAAAGCTGAGTATCATAGGCATAGCCTTCTCGCTGATGAGCAACTATGTAGTTGACCTGATAAACGGTACCTTCGGGCTGTTCGGTATCGAGAACAACGGCGGCAATATAGACGTCGGCTCGGCTCCCGATGTGCTGTTATACATCCTTGTGGTAGCCATCCTGCCCGCTTTTGTAGAGGAATTCGCGTTCAGAGGCGTTGTGATGGGCGTGCTCAGACCCTACTCCGAGGGGCTCGCGATACTGATATCCTCAGCCGCGTTCGCTCTCATGCACGGCAACTTCGTCCAGCTTCCGTTCACCTTCTGCTGCGGTCTGGTATTCGCCTTCATAGATATCAAGACGAACTCGCTCTTGCCGTCGATAATCGTTCATTTCCTCAACAACGGTCTGTCTGTGATCACCGATATCCTGACCTCTTACGAGGTGATAGATATGGCTGAGGCAAATATGCTGTACGGCGGTATCTTCGCGATCACGGGCATACTGTCGTTCGTATTCATCAGGAGCATAATATCAGAAAAGGGCAACAGCTTCTTTACCGTTGACGGCGGCAGCGACCTGATCACCTTTAAAGAAAAGGTCAAGACCGTCGCCTTCTCGCCCGCTATGATAGCCTTCACCGTAGTTATGCTCATAGCGTGTTTGCTGGTCATGACGACAGGTGTGTTATAATGGACGAAAGGTTCATGCGGCGGGCGCTGGAGCTCGCGAGAGAAGCGTACAAAGACGAAGAGGTGCCCGTAGGAGCTGTTGTTGTACGGAACTCAGAGGTAGTCGGCGAGGGCAGAAACCGCCGCGAAAAGGGCAAAAACGCCCTGTATCACGCCGAGCTCGAGGCGATAGACAACGCCTGTAAGGCATTAGGCGGATGGCGGCTGTGGGAGTGCGAGCTGTATGTCACGCTCGAGCCGTGTCCCATGTGCGCGGGAGCCATAGTCAACGCGCGTATACCTCAGATATATTTCGGCGCTTATGATAAGAAGAACGGCTGCTGCGGCTCCGTGGCAAATATACTCGAGCTGCCTCTCGCGTTCCATCCCGAATACGAGGGCGGAGTGTTGGAAGAAGAATGTTCCGCGCTGCTCTCGGACTTCTTCAAAAGACTGAGATGAAAGCCCGACGGCTTTTGAATATACAATATATAAACCGACATAAAAACGCTTGAAGCTCTGTTTGGAACTCCAAGCGTTTATTTTTATTCGATAGGGTGCGGGCACAGCCCGCCCACAACTCCTAACTCCTAACTCCTAACTCCTAACTCCTCTAACTCCTAACTTCCACCCGTTACTCCTTATACAAAACAGCCAACCTGCGCTTGCCGTTTATCTTTCCCGAGCGGAATATCACCCCGCCCTTTTCAAGCTCCTCGCGATACAGGTTCATAGAGCGTTTAAGGTGGCTCGCGTCGATAATAAAGCCCCTTGAATTGCAGAAGCCGTTAGTGAAATCGGTGTTTGAGCCCGCGAATTTGCCCAGCTCTTTCATGTACTCTATCAGCTCGGGTATCTCCTCGGGTACTCCCCTGTCCTCTTCGGCAAGGCTGTCGCTCTTGACCTTCCAGATACAGCTGTCTTTGTCAAGATACAGGCTCAGCTCTCTGTCCTCGATATCTCTGCCGGTACACGACAGCACCGCGGCGCGGGAATTGCGCTTCTCCTTTTTGAGCACCATAAGGGTATCTGCCGAGCCCGCGATACCGTTGGTACCGGATATCTCGTTCATATAGTCGCTGTCAGCCATCTTGCGCGTATGGTGCACGAGCAGTATACATATATTCAGACTGTCGGCAAGCTTCTTGAGCCGTGAGACGTCCTTATAATCGTTAGAGTAGCTCAGCTCGCCCGTACCCCTGCGTATCTTCTGAAAGGTATCTATCACTATCAGTCTGCACGCGGGGTGCTTCTTCTCAAACTCCGTTATCTCTTCCTCAAAGCTCTTGCCCAAGGGCTTGCTGTGGTGGGTGATAAACAGCCTGTCGCTCCCGTCGTCGCCGAGCATTATCATCCTCTTCTGCATACGTCGGGGGTCATCCTCAAGAGCCATATACAGAGCCTGACAGCTCTTGACCTCATTGCCGAGGAAGGGCTTGCCGTACGAAAGCTGTATACATAGGTTCAGTACCAGCCACGACTTGCCTATCTTAGGCGAGCCCGCCAGCACCGCGAGCCCCGGGCTTAAAAGGTCGTTTACGATGTACTCCTGCCTTATGAATTCATAGTTCATGAGCTGTTCGGTATTGTATACGCTCAGACCACCGTCCTCGCCGTCACCGCCGTCCCTATCGGCTTGTATAGTGCCGTTGTCAGAGTATGCCGAGCCGTCACCTCCGTCTGTGCCGCCGTCCCTATCGGCTTGTATAGCGCTGTTGTCAGCGTGCGCTGAGCAGTACTCAGCCTCAGAGCGGTTATCCTCACAGCTTTCGCCGTGATACGGCTCTTGTACCGCGCCGTCATTATCTTCGCCGCAGCCATCGGGCGGGTGACTGTAATAATGCTCCCGACCGCTGTCGGGAGGGCAGTAGGCGTCGTCGTTACAAAGGCTGTCCATATAGTCGCTGTCATTACAGCAGGCTCCCTGTTCGGCGTTCTCATACTCAAAGTCCGTATCATTATTGACAGAGTTATACATATTACTCTCCTTTGTGATTATTGAAGCCTGTCAACAAGGGCTCCTACCAAAGCGCTGACAAGGGCATACAGTTGCATAGTTTTATACAACCGGAAAAATGTTTATCTCGGCTTTGCCGCGTGAACGCCCGCGGGACGGCGGCACATACGGCGGCGCCATATCTTGCCGACACTGCAAAAACGGCTTATCTATGCGGCTTTAATGACAGAGGACGGCAGGGACGGCGTTTATCAGTCATCAGTCGGCGGGAGCGGAGAGATAAGAGATATCTGACGGATCATGTGTATACCGGCATAAGAAAACGCCTGAAGCTCTGTTTGGAACTCCAAGCGTTTATTTTTATTCGATCGGGTGCGGGCAAAGCCCGCCCACAATTCCTAATTCCTCGCAGTAGCTCTCAGCCAATCAGCGTTCGAGCTATGCTCTCCCCTACTCGCTTAACGACTTACGTACTACAATCGGGTGCGGGTGTCCCGCCCACAACTCCTAACTCCTAACTCCTAACTCCTAATTCCTAATTCCTAATTCCTAACTCCTAATTCTTAACTCCTGACTTTCTCCGTCTCCTGAGCCGCGAGCATTACGCTTATCTTAGCGGTCGCGAAGGATATGCCGCCCTGTAAATACACGGCGTACGGCTCTCTGAGGGGACCGTCGGCGCTTATCTCTATGGACGAGCCGAGGGTGAAGGCTCCCGCCGCCATGATGACCTCGCTGTCGTAGCCGGGCATAGGCGACGGCTGAGGGCTGACGAAGCTGTCTATGGGAGAACCGCTCTGGATACCGCGGCAGAAGGCGCACATCTTCTCGGGTGTGCCGAGGGTGATGACGTCGATGATATCTCCGCGGCGCTTCTTGTAAGAGGGCTCAACATCATAGCCGAGCACTTCGAAGAGGGCTGAGGCGAACACAGCGGTCTTGACCGCCTCTATGGTCGCGATAGGAGCGTTGTACGCGCCGAGATACATCTCTCTGAGCACGCCGAGGGTACATCCGAGCTCTCTGCCGGTACCGGGAGCGCTGAGACGGTAGGAGCACAGCTCGACGAGGTCGGCTCTGCCCGCTATGTATCCGCCTGTGGGCGAGATACCGCCGCCCGCGTTCTTTATCATGGAACCCGCCATGATATCAACACCGACGTTCATCGGGGTCTCGTACTCGGTGAACTCGCCGTAGCAGTTATCGAGCATGATTATGGTATCGGGCGATAAGGGCTTGACTGTATCACAGATCTCTTTGATCTCTTTGATACGCAGAGAGGGTCTGAGGGCATAGCCCTTTGAGCGCTGGATATATACCATCTTGGGCTTCTTCTCGGACACAGCCTTCTTTATTCCGTCAAGGTCGATACTGCCGTCGGGCAAGAGGTCTACCTCGCTGTACTTAACGCCGAAATCGACCAGCGAGCCGCTGCACGGTGTGATGCCGATAACGGGCTGTATTGTGTCATACGGAGTGCCGGTGACGCAGAGCATCTCATCACCCGGTCTGAGCATACCGAACAGGGCGACCGTCAGAGTATGGGTGCCGCTCATGAAGTTGTGACGCGCGAGGGCGTCCTCGGCGTCAAAGACATAGGCGTATATCTTGTCGAGGGTGTCTCTGCCGCGGTCATCGTAGCCGTAGCCCGTAGAGCCCGCGAACATACTCTCGCTCACGCCGTACTTTTGAAACGCCTTGAGCATTTTTTGCTGATGATACTCCTTTATGCTCTCGAGCTCGGCAAAGTGCCCGGAGCACATCTCCATAGCCTTATCGGCCGCAGCAAGTATCTTTTCGTCGATTTCAAATAAGTTTTTCATAATATCTCCTTGGTATTTGCAATGAAGCAGCGCCGTTATATACGGCATTGCTTTTTATTTTCGTTATCAGAAAAATAATTCCGTGAACCCGGAGTATATCTCAAAGCCCGAGCCCTGATAAAACCTCGTGTTATTATCGCTCGCGCTGAACACATATACGGCTCTGCCGCGCTGTGTCAGCCTTGATGAGAGATCGCGCACAAGCTCTCTCGAGAGCCCGCGCCTGCGGTAATCGGGGTGGGTACAGACAGCGCCGAGTATAGCGGCTAATTCGGTCTCTGAAACCGTCATGACCGACGAAGCGAGCGCTCCGCCGACCCTTGCCGCGGATATCGTACACTTATCGAGGTTGCTCCTGTGGGTGACGTCAGAGAGGAACATCATGTAATCGGGCGCGATGAAGATCTCGCTCTCACAGGCTTTGATAAGCTCATAAAGGCTCTTGGGATCGGGCAAGTATATTTCTATATCAGAATTATAAATCTCTCCCTTATATCTGAGCGCCTGACCCGATATCTCGCGTTTATAAGGAATATCCAAGCCGTATCGGGAGTTATACATCACAGACCCCGCGCCCTGAAAGCTGAGGAACGCCGCTGTCTCCTCGAGCTCGGCGCCGTCGGTCAGATAAAGGCTGAACTTGTCCTCAAAACGGGAGATCAGCGCCGATACCTCTCCCTCGTTCTCCTGATACCAGAAGCCGACAAAATCATACCCCGCGCCGTAGCTCTCAAAGAGCGACATCACGCGGGTATAAAAGGGATCGTCACAGCTGAGCTTTAACAGTATATCTCTGTCGGCGAGCCGTATCATAAAGCGTTTACGAGAGCCTTGAAGTGCTTGCCTCTGGCGTCGAAATCCTTGTACAGATCAAAGCTTGCCGAAGCGGGCGACATAGACACGATATCGCCGCTGACGGCGCACTCGCGCGCCTTGTCTACAGCCTGAGCCATATCGCTGACCCTGATTATCACGGGGTTGTTCTCTGAATACTTCTTTGAGCCTCTGATCGCAGTCTCTATCTTATCGGCAGTAGCGCCCATGAGGATAGCGGTCTTGACCTTGTCGCAGATGACGTCGCCGAGCTCGGTATAGTCGAGGTGCTTGTCATAGCCGCCCGCGATAAGGATGATCTTGAAGTCATACAAAGAGAGCGTGCCGCTCGCGGTGCGCGTGGGGCTCGAGGCTATGGAGTCGTTGTAGTATTTTACGCCGTCAAGCTCTCGCACGAACTCGGCGCGGTGCTCTACGCCTCCGAACTCACGGGCGACATATCTTATGTTCTCGGGCTCGACAACGCCCCATACCGCGCAGATAGCGGTCATGTAGTTCTCTACGTTGTGCATACCGGGTATCTTTATATCGCGGATATCCAGCAACTCTGTCCTCTCGCCGTTACGGCTGTAGACTATCATATCGCCGTCAAGATAAGCTCCGTTCTCTACGCTCTGAGTACGCGAGAAGAAATCTACCTCGCCCCTGCAATCAGGCGCGAAGGAGCGGGTGATATCGTTATCGAGGTTCAGCACAGCCTTGTTGTCTTTATTCTGATAAAGAATAATATTCTTCTTTGCGTCTATGTACTCCTGCATATCCTTGTGGATATCGAGGTGGTTGGGAGCGAGGTTGGTGACCACGGCGACGTCGGGGCTCTGCCTCATGGATATAAGCTGGAAGGAGCTGAGCTCAACGACGCAGATATCATCGGGCTGTATGCTCTCTATCTCAGGCAGAAGCGGCTTGCCGATATTGCCGCCGATATGTACGGTATAGCCCTGCTTCTTCAGCATTTCGGAGATGACGGTGGTGGTAGTGGTCTTGCCGTCCGAGCCCGTCACGGCGAAGATGCGGCAGGGACAGATATCAAAGAAGATCTCCATCTCAGAGCTTATCACAGTGCCCTTGTCGCGCAGGGCGTTGAGCTCGTCGCAGTAAAAGCGCATACCGGGCGTACGCAGGGCGATATCAACGTCGAGGTCGTCAAGATAACGCTCGCCGAGCGAGAGACGCGCGCCGTCTGCCCGAGCCTTATCGGCGAGCTCTCCGAGAGCCTCTTCGTCGCGCTTATCACAGGCGATTATCTCGGCTCCGTACTTGGTGAACAGCGATATGAGCGGCATATGGCTGCGGCCCATGCCTATCAGCGCTATCCTCTTGCCCTTTATCGAATTGAAGAATTCCCGAATACTCTGTTTCATAATTCCCTCCAAAACCGCAGATTTCTCATTATACTATTATAATACTGTTATGTAGTGACCGTTTGTCAATAGGCAAAAGTCACAAATGTAAA
>CAMHAH010000005.1 GCA_946183365.1 uncultured Clostridia bacterium | reverse complement strand
AATTACAGGCGAAGCTACCTTGTGGTAACTTCGCTTTACTATTATGTGAGCCATCAGATGTAGTGATGACCACTGGTCATCCGTTGCATGTCGGGATATCAAACCGCAGATAGGGATTACAACGCCCCTACGCGTGGATGGTCATTGACCGTTTCTACAACCATTAGTATTACTGCTTACTCTTTAAGAAGGTTTAAATGGTTAATATTCAGATTGAAGTCTCGTTGTCAGTTAACGGGGCTTTTTGTTATTTATGAGAACTTTTTGTCTTTCAGTGAAACAAAAAGGCGCTTTGATGTATATTATTAATAGAGGGGGTTGATTATGGCTGACAAACTTTACGCAGGGCTCTTATATGATGAGGCTGTGCGTAAGTATGCCCAAACGGTCCAGAGCGTCTGCATAGTAAGATTACGCAGCCTTGCCGACGCTGAAGACTGTATGCAAAACACTTTCATAAAGCTGTATACAAAAGCCCCTGTTTTTAAATCCGAAGAACATCTGAAGGCGTGGCTGCTAAAGGTCGCTATCAATGAATGCAATCAATTTTTCAGAGCTAACCGAAGGCATCTGTCTTTAGATGAGATACATGATATACCCCTTCCGCTGAGCTCTGATGAGCTTGATATATCATGGGCGCTGATGAAGCTCGAGCCCAAGTATCGTGAGGTGCTTTATCTTTATTACGGTGAGCGTTATACGTCTGAGCAGATTGCGAAGATACTCGGCAAAAACCATAATACCGTCAGGACTATGCTCAGACGCGGCCGTGAAAAGCTGAAAATGATCTACGGGGGAGGTGTAGGCGAATGAAAGAGCTAAACTGTGACAGCATCAAAAATATTTCAGTCAGTGACGAAGCGCTTAAAAAAGCCCTGAGTGTTCCATCCTCTCTCAAAAAATCTCCTGTTCCTTTCTACAGAATGCCCCGTGTTTTGGCGGCTGTCATTTGCCTTTCTCTCGCTCTTATTGTCGGAGCTACCCTTCTTGTCGTAATGAATAACCGTGTTCCGATATCCAAGACTTCCGATGAAAATGAAATAACTCTCGGAAATGTGATAAGCGGGATGTTCAGTGGCTCATATTCTAAGGAAGATATCATAAAGTTCCTTAGTAAATATACTTCGTCAGAGAATAATAGCGAAACTAATGAGATATCACAGAATACTGAAACACCCTCCGAAAGTATAAACAACTCCACCGACGCGACGTCACCTGTAACCGAACCTCCGACTGCTGCTGAGCTTATCGCGAATTACGAACCGGCTGAAGTTCATACCGATACGGCAGCACCCGATGATCAGACCCTCGCTCCTACAGAACCCGCAACTGCCCCTCCGTATCCGTGGCTTGAATACAATCCCGAATCCTATTACTGTGATTTTTACGAGTATAAGCTTTATTATCCGAATAACGTCAAGATGTATTGCAAGCTAATGAGCCTTGACAGAGAAACGGTCTACGGTGACAGCGATCCGTTCAGTGAGCAGCACCTTGCCGTCATGCGAGAAATGCCCGGCACCAATAAGGTCTACGTGACATATGTCCCCGGTCTGCATGATGTACTGCCGTGCTCAGGCTATTACTACTATGAGTTTTATGCCGATTGTCATAAGCGTCGTGTGACAGGCGGTACCAAATATTTTAGTATAGATTATATGCCCTATGAAATACCCCCGATGCCGGAATATACCCCGGATCCGCCTAAGCCGATAGAATACAAGGACACCTGCTTTGCGTATTCCACACGCAAAAAAGTATATTGTAAAATACTTGACGCCGACGGAAATGTCCTCGGCGACCCCGATCTGTTCTCCGATGAGCATATAGCAGACGCTACATTGATCGGCAGAAATTATTATCTTACTTATACTCCGAAAGATCACGGTATCTTGCCTGAACCGGGTCTGTACTACTATGAGTTCTACGATACATATTATCACGTAAATGACGGATTCATCTACGGTGAACAGATGTATTTTAACAGTGAATAACAATAAATGTTTTCAGGAGGAAATCAAAATGAAAAGAATTATCAGTTTGTTTATTATCTCAGCGATAGTGCTGTCGCTCACGCTGATCACGGCGAGCGCCGCTATCCGGTATCCTCATCATATGTATGGCGACGTTGACGGCGACGAAGATGTGACGATTGTTGACGCGACCCATATACAGAGGTTCGACACTAAGATCGCCGACTTTGATAATATCCAAAAAGAAGCCGCGGATTATGACAGAGACGGTAATATCTCTATAATAGACGCGACCTTTATCCAGAGAAAGGCGACTTTGATAGGCGTTCCCGATTATTGCGGCGGTATATTTACCGAAGAGAACAGGATAACCAATTTCTATGCTTCATACAGTCCCGATAAGGCTATGACGGGAGTTCCCGTGACCTTCACCGCCGAGGCGGTGAGCGGAACACAGATCACAGGCTACCGCTTATGTATTACCGACGCTGATACGCACGAGACCGTGTTTGATGAGAGATCAACAAATAATCAGTTCACCTTTACGTTTGACGATCCCGGTTATTATCATATAACTGTACAAAGCTTTGATAAGCTGAACGTCACGGTTTACAGCAGTTCATCGTATGATATTTATATGACGGTCACTGAGCCTTACTCTCTCGATAAGCCTGTTATCAATAATTATTACTTTAACTCTTTGTATCAGCAAAGCAAGATCACCGTAAGCGCTATAGGCGGATCGGCGCCGTACAAGTACTGTATAAGCGTAGACGACACTGATTATAATTATTCGAGCGGTTATGTGAATGAGAATACTTTTGACTTGCCGAATGTACCGGTACGCTTCGGCTATGATCTTATCATCACCGCTATGGACAGCAACGGCAATATCTCAGAGCCCTGTATAGTATATATTGATTATTCAGCTATAGAAGGATAACAGAAAGACGGAGCAGATAATTTCTGTTCCGTCTTTTTCTATGCTTTATTAGCTTTTTGTTTCTTTATTACCTTAAGACGAGAGAATTCCTCTCTGTCCTTTTCGTCAAGGGCGTCTGTGATGAATTTGACATCAGCCTCAAACTTAGGTATCATAATGTTTTTCAGAGCGTTCGCGCGCTTCTGGGTCTGCTTTATCGCTACAGCCAATCTGAAAACGCTGTTCTCTATCTCCGCGAGCTCCACTGTCAGGTACTTTGCCTGCATGAACAGAGCGACAGCCTCGTCAAAACGTGCGTTAGTACCGCTCAAGCCGTAATGGAGCTCATTCTCTTCGGGCTTCTCTATGCTGAGCATCGGTATCTCAACGCCCATAATAGAGCGAGAGTCCATACTAACGCTTGTATCGAACGGGATAGTCTTTGACAGCTCGTTGCAGAAGCCGAGAGTTATATTAGCCTTTTCAAGCGCCTTGTACGCGTCTGAGAAAGCTCCGTCAATGGTGCCCTGTATCTCAGAAGCCCTGTCGATAAGCGACATCATCTCGCGTATCAGGATATTTCGTTTTTTGTCGAGCAGCTCATAACCGACCCTTGCGAGAGCCAGCGATTTTTTAGCCGCCATAAGATTGCCTTTAGTAGGCACCGCCTGCTGCGCCATGATATCACCTCACTTGTAATTAGATATATAAATTATGTTCAGTCGCCCTGATAGTATTTATCGAGCAGTTCGTCATCAATTCTGTCGAGCTCAGAGCGGGGCAGGGTAGAGAGAAGCTTCCAGCCGAGATCCAAGCTCTGATCTATACTGCGGTTCTCTTCAAAGCCCTGATTGACGAATGAGCCTTCAAACATCCTGCCAAATTCGATATACTTCTTATCGGTATCTGATAATTCCTCTTCACCGATTACAGAAGCGAGAGAACGCGCGTCGATAACCTTAGCGTAGCTTGCGAAAAGCTGATTGGCAAGATCAGAGTGATCTGCTCTTGTAAATCCCTCGCCGATACCGTCCTTCATAAGTCGCGAGAGTGACGGCAGGACGTTTACGGGCGGGTATATACCCTGAGCCTGCAATCCTCGGTCAAGAACAATCTGGCCCTCTGTGATGTAGCCTGTAAGGTCGGGTACCGGGTGAGTGATATCGTCGTTTGGCATGGTGAGTATCGGTATCTGTGTTACAGAACCCTCAGAGCCCTTTATCATACCCGCTCTCTCATACATCGACGCAAGGTCGCTGTACAGATAACCGGGATAACCCTTTCGTCCGGGTATCTCACCCTTTGATGAAGAGAACTCACGCAGAGCCTCGGCGTATGAAGTCATATCCGTCATGATGACAAGGATATGCATATTCAGCTCAAAGGCGAGGTATTCAGCTGTCGTTAGAGCGCATCGCGGAGTGAGTGTACGCTCTATGATAGGATCGTTCGAGAGGTTCAAAAACATTACGACCCTTTGCATAACGCCCGCTTCTTCAAAGCTCTTTCTGAAATAATCGGCAACGTCGTTCTTAACGCCCATTGCGGCAAAGACGATACCGAAATTATGTTCATCGGCGCCCTGTATCTGAGCCTGTCTTACTATCTGAACCGCGAGCTCATTGTGCTTCATACCCGAGCCAGAGAAGATAGGCAGCTTCTGACCTCTGATAAGGGTAGAGAGCGTGTCTATGCTCGATATACCGGTGTTGATATAGTTTCTCGGATAGATACGCGATACGGGGTTTATAGCGGTACCGTTGATATTCCTTTTTGTGACGGGATAGATATCCCCGAGCCCGTCTATCGGTCTGCCCGCGCCGTCAAGTATCCTTCCTACTATCTCAGGTGAGAGAGGCATTTCCATAGGATGACCCGTCAGCCTTGTGCTTGTGTTATCAAGGCTGATATCTCTTGTACCTTCAAATACCTGGATAACTACGCGTTCACCCTCGATCTGTACAACTCGCCCTTGACGGACTGTGCCGTTATCAAGGCGAATGTCGACGATCTCTTCATATGATACGCCTTTTACTCCGTCCATTACTACGAGAGAGCCGTTTATCTCTTTTACTCCGACATATTCAATTATCATATACGGCGCCCCCCTCAGCTCAGAATTCCGTTTATCTTTTCATCGATATCACTTATGTAGTCGTCAAACATCTCAAGACGATCGTTAGGGATATCGTATTTTATCTTTGTTATCTTTTCAAACAATCCCGTATCTCTGATGCGTGATATCGGGATATTTTCAGCGACTACCGACTTTGATCTCTCATACAGATGCAGGATGGTCTTCATCATCAGCTTCTGCTTCTCGAGCGGTACATAGGTATCGTCCTTGTGGAACGCGTTCTGCTGTAAGAAGCCTACTCTGACGATCTTTGCTATTTCGATGATGAGCTTCTGATCGTCCGGCAGTACATCTGAGCCGATGAGCTTTACTATCTCCATAAGTCGGTTCTCTTCCTGCAGCAGAGCGGATATACCGCTGCGGTACTCAACGAACTCTCTGCCGTAGTTTTCGTTATACCACGCGTCAAGCTCGGTGAAGTATTCGCTGTAGCTGTCGTTCCAGTTGATAGCGGGATAATGCCTTGCGTAAGCGAGCGACTTATCCAGCGCCCAGAAGCACCGAGTGAAGCGTTTTGTGTTCTGTGTGACAGGCTCTGAGAAGTCCGAACCCTGAGGAGATACGGCGCCGATGATTGTTACCGAGCCCTGTGTGCCCGAGAGCACATCAGCTCTGCCGGCTCTTTCATAGAACTCCGACAGTCTCGACGGTAAATAAGCAGGGAACCCTTCTTCTGCGGGCATTTCTTCAAGACGGCCTGAGATCTCTCTGAGCGCTTCTGCCCAACGAGAGGTTGAGTCTGCCATTATAGCTACGTCATAGCCCATATCGCGGTAATACTCGGCAAGTGTGATACCTGTGTAAATCGAAGCCTCGCGAGCCGCTACGGGCATATTAGATGTGTTGGCTATAAGAGTTGTACGGTCGGTCATAGGTCTGCCGCTCTTAGGGTCGATAAGCTCTGAGAACTCCTGCAGGACCTGGCTCATCTCATTGCCGCGTTCGCCGCAGCCGACATATACGATGATATCGGCGTCGCACCACTTAGCGAGCTGATGCTGCGTCATGGTCTTTCCTGTGCCGAAGCCGCCGGGTATAGCAGCCGTGCCGCCCTTTGAAACAGGGAAGAGGGTATCTATAACTCTCTGACCCGTGATAAGCGGTACTGTAGGCGTGAGCCTTTGAGCGACGGGTCTCGGAGTTCTTATAGGCCAGCGCTGACAGAGCGTGAGCTCATGCACAGTGCCGAATTTATCTTTTAGCTTGACTATAACGTCATTGAGCGTATATTTGCCGTCGGGCTTGACCTCTGTAACTTCACCGCTGATAAGCGGCGGTACCATCAGCTTATGTGTGATTATCTGTGTTTCGGGCAGGGTAGCGTATACCTCGCCTCCGTTTAAGGTGTCACCGACCTTAGCGGTAACGGTAACATCCCATTCCTTCTCTGTGTCGAGAGAAGAAACCGTCGAGCCTCGGTTTATAAAGGCTCCCGCTTCTTTCTCTATCTCAGCCAACGGTCTTTCGATTCCGTCAAAGATATTGTCGAGTATTCCGGGACCGAGCATAAGGTTCATCTGTGTATGGGTGCCCTCAACAGGGTCGCCGGGCTTAAGACCGGTGGTCTCCTCGTAGCACTGTATGGTGGTATAGTCAGAGGTTATGCCGATAACCTCACCGATAAGGCGTTCACGACCGACATATACCATCTCCATCATAGAGAATTCAGTGGTATCCTTAACGGTTACAACAGGACCGTTGATACCGTAAATCACATCTGCCATAGTTACACCACCTTAAGTCCCGATTTTTCGTTGAACCACTCGCTCTGATCTTCGAGAGCCGTGTCAAGAGTGCAGTCGGCTGTAATGCCCATTTTACGACTGTACGCCCTTAATCCGCCGATAGTGATATGATTATCAGTCTTTATCTCGGCAGATTTAAGGATACCGAGGATGATATCCTTCTTGTCCTCATCAGCGGGAGAGATATAAACGGTACATCCATCTTCGCCTAACACCTCGAGGGCTTTCTCTGCCTGCTTTCTGAGATATTCCTTATAATTCTCTGATTTTGTGAAATCAAGCAGCTTTTGCTCAGCTTCGGCAAATACCTCGTTACGAATAGTCTGGCGCTTTTTATACAGCTCTCTGCGAATACCGAGCTCCTTTTTAGCGGTATCGTTTACGATAGCCGCCTTGCGCGCAGCGATATCGCCCTTGATAAGGTCATACGCGTCCTTCAAGCCCTGTTCTGTAGCCTGCTCTATCTTACTGTTTTTATAATCCTCGATCTCCTGAGTTATGCGAGCCTTCTGGCCCTCGGCATATTTATTTATAGCGTCAAGAAATTTGGATTCCTTTGTTTTTTCGTTCATGCTTTACCTTCTCTCAGCTCATATCAACGCCGATAGCGTCCTTGACATACTTGGTGATACTGTCCTTTGTGCGTCCGTTTCCGTGGCGGTCGGGTATCTCTATGATAAGGGGCTGTTTGCGGTTGAGCTTTAGGTCATATACGGTTTCTCTGATAAGATTTACCAGAGTTGATGTGATAAGTATAACAGCGATATCGTCCTCTTTTAACAGTGAGTTGAGCTTATCTCTTACCTCCTGCTCCTGATGCAGTACTACGCCGTCTATACCGGACATACGCATACCCATCAGTGTGTCGACGTTATCGCTCAGCAGATACATCCTCATTGTATCAGAGGCTTGTGATTATCATGATGGAGATAAGCATACCATACAGAGCGCAGCCCTCGCCGAGAGCAACGAAGATGATAGACTTACCGAAGTTCTTAGGATCCTCGGATGTAGCGCCTATAGCCGCGGGAGCGGAACCGCCTACAGCGATACCGCCGCCGATACATGACAGACCCGTCGACAGACCCGCTGAGATATATCCCAGACCCTTAGCGGAGCTCGAAGCCGCCTCAGCGGCAGTCGAAGCGTCGGCAGCGTTCGCTACGATAGGGCAGATAAGACAAAACGCCGCGACAGCACAGAAGGAGCATATCTGAGTGAGAACGGCTATCTTGGGACTTTTGCCTTTATTATACGCTCTCATACAGAGCAGTACGGATATTACGAGAAAAGCTGCGGGAATAAACATAAATAAATATTGTAACATAATCAAAACCTCCGAAATTTAAATATCTTTGACGGTGACGGGCTCATATTTTCTGCCGTCGCCGATATAAAATCTGCTGAACATCTCATAGTATTCAAGCCTTAATACCTGGATACCTACCAGCAGCGCCTCGAGCGCCGCTACCAATATATTGCCTAAGATGATCGTTATAGTGTAGCCAACGGGACCGAACATACCCGCCAGTACGAATACGACTTTCATCATACCTGCGTGAACCAGTACGAACGCGCCTACTCTTAAAAAGCTCATGGTATTGGTGACATAAGAGAGCATTACCTCGAACATCTCAAAGAGATTGTCTACGATAAATGAACCGATACCGCTCTCGAATATCTTTCTTTCGCCTCTGATGAGCTTAGACAGCGGCTCTCTCAGGAATATCAGTATCAGCGGTAAAACTATCAAAAAGATTATATACGGTGTGGTCATCAGCTGAATATTCAGCACCAGGCTGCATACCAGTCCGACTATGAGAGAGACATAGAACACAAGTCCCGCTACGCCGTTCACTCCGAAGAGCGCTCCTCCGACGTCGTGCCGCTTGAAGCACGATACGATGTTGAGTATCATCGCTATTATCAGCAGGACTACGCCGATACCGACAGCGCCGAATATCAATATCATGGTCGTGTTGCCTTCCATTACGTCGACAGGCTTTTCGTTCAATCCGAACAGCGCCTTGTATACGGGATTGAGCAGTTCTTCAAAGCCGAACACGGAACCGAATATAAAGCCGAATATCGTAGAGCTGATCGCGCAGGGGATCAGCAGAGCGCCGAGCGGCATCTTCATCTTCTTGTACATATATATCGCCGCAATAAGCAGCATAATGCCCTGACCGACATCGGCAAACATTATACCGAACAATAGGGTATAGGTGAGAGCTAAGAACCACGAGGGATCTATCTCGCGGGCATTCGGCAGACCGTACATCTCGGTATAATACTCAAACGGTCTGAAGAAGAAGCGGTTCTTGAGCTTTACCGGCGGAGAATGTTTCATTTCATCCTCGCCGCGTGTAAAGGTTACCTCTACTGTATCTATTTTATCGAGGGCTTCTTTTATCTGGCCCTCATAATCAGCGGGTATCCATCCTACAAGAACAAAGCTCCTTCTGTATTTACAGGCGTGATTTTTTATTGAGACATATGCGTGCTGCTTGCATAAGGCAGTGAACACCTTCAGTATCTCTGTTTTATGCTCTTTGGTGTACGCTTCGATATCCTTGTCTACCTTAGCTTTGTCTTCGCTCAGCTTAGTCTTCAGCTTGGTCTGCTGATCGACGTAATCCGCCGGCTTGTTGTTTATATCGGATATCTCTACCTTTTCAAAGAACAATCTTGAGAATATGCGGTCTATGTTGTCAGCCTCGCTCAGCGGAGTTACATAGACGCCCCAGTAATATACATCGTCTTTAGTACATGGAAAGAACTCTACATAAGGGTTCTCGCTGTATGCCTGTAATTTCAGATAGCTGTCTTTAGGGAGCCTGCCGAAGCGAGTGATGATGTATTCACAATCGGATATCTTGCTGATATCAAGGTCAAGTCCCACAAAGTGCTTAGCCTTTTCTATGTTCTCGTCACATACGACAATCTCGCTGTTTAAGTTATCTCTTACCGTGATAAGCTCGCCTAATTGAGACTCGGTATCATTGATGAAGCTCCTTATCCGATCTAAACTCACATCGTCGTATTCATCCGAGTCGACGATCTCAGCTCTGATACCGGCTCCGATCATAAGCTCCTTTAGCTTATCGAGCATAGGAGAATACTCGTTTGACGAACTTATCGGTATCATGCTTTCGTTATCTGAGAAGAACTCGGCTGTTTCATCGGGCTGAAATACGCCTGTGCGTCCCAGCACCGATACCGTGTCATCGAGATAACTCATCATACCGATGATGTTCACGAGCTTCATTTTAGTCAACGCCATATTTTCACCTCATATCATATGACTAATAAAGCTAATATGTTTTCGGGCTGCATAGAGTAGCGTACGCCCTCTATGACAGCGATAACGTTAGATAATTCTGTCTCTGACAGTATATAATAGGCAAGCAGGATAATATCCGGGTTGGATGAGAAGTACAGCTCGTGTCTGCATTTCTCATATTTGCCCTGTATAGACATCTGACTGTCTTCATCTATCAAAGCTGCTTTACGCCCGACGCTTGTATTCATCAGCTCAGCTTTTATATCGCTGAGCTCCTCTTTTCTGAGTATCTTATCAAGCTTGTTGCCTGTAAGCGAACCGTAGCTTAAAAGATTAGAACGGATAGCGTCATTATTCATTTTGTAATACTTCTTTAAACGAATTATACGAGAATAATTGCTGTAATCGTTGAGAGTATCGAAGAGCTCCTTTAGCTGGGCTTTGTCCTTCTTGTTCTTTATCTTATCAATCTCTGAGTATAGTATTTTCAGACTGTAGCTCTCAAGAGCGTTCTCGATAGCAGCCAAATCATAATCACCGATTTCGTTAGGCGGGAATTCCCTGACTGTTTTATAATAATCGGTGTTTTTCAGCGCCTCGAGAAGATCGCTGTGATCGTGGACCTGAGACAAAGCCGCGAGGTCGAGCTCGGTATGCTGTATAAAGTAGATCGGCAGTGAGAAGATATATTCCTGAGGTCTGTTGATCGAGAGCAGAGTGATAATCTTCATCAGTTCCGCTATCTCTGTTCTCCTCAGCAGATATCCTGTTACCGGCGTAGTTCCGGAATTGTATTTACACAGAACGAGGAATTTTTCAAACTGTCTTTCACGCAGTATATTCTCAAGATTTCCTCTGTGGACGTCGTTGCTGACCTTGTCGAGAAAGCTCTGGAAATGAGTGTATGTTTTCAGATATTGAACGACCTCGCCGACAGATCCGCACTTTGACATAGCCTGATAGTCCTTGAGCTTTAGCCGCTTGCCGTATTGTGAACGGACCTTGGCGGTTATCGCCGAAGAAGAGTTGATCAAAGCCATACACTCACCCCTTTCATAGAAGTATACATAGAATTACGCCAGTACTCTGCTGACTATCTCGTTTACCCAGCGTTCTTTTTCAGCCGAGTATTTATTGTCCATATCGGATTTCAGCTTTTCAGCCTCTTTTTCAAAGGCGGCGAGCTTTTCGTCAGCGTGAGCCTTATCGACCGCTATATTCTTTTCGATGCGGTCTTTTGCTCTTATGATGTAATCGTTATAGATCTTTTCTCTGAGTTCGTCTATCTCGGCCTCGCTCGCGAGCTTTTCGGATTTTGCCTGCTGCTCTATCTTACGGGCCTGTTCATCCATTTCTATTATCTTTTTTAGCAGATCCTGCATGATTATACCTCTTTATCAATTCTTAAGTGATTGCATGGGAGCGGGGAGCCTTCCGCCTAAGTTGATGAATTTTTCCGCGCTTCCGTATCTCAGCGGCATTACGGGACCCTTTCCGAGCAATCCGCCGAAGTTCAGCTCGTCGCCGGCTTCGTGACCGATAGCGGGAATGACCCTGACCGCGGTGGTCTTTGAATTTACCATACCGATAGCGGCTTCATCGGCTATGATAGCCGATACCGTTTCGGGCGTTACATCTCCCGGAATCACAAGCATATCAAGGCCTACCGAGCAAACGGCGGTCATGGCCTCGAGCTTGGTTATATCAAGAGCGCCTTTCTTTACGGCGTTTATCATGCCCTGATCTTCAGATACGGGTATGAAAGCGCCCGAGAGACCTCCGACGTGTGAAGAAGCCATCACGCCGCCTTTTTTGACAGCGTCGTTCAGCAGAGCGAGAGCCGCGGTAGTACCGTGACATCCGCAGATCTCAAGTCCCATTTCCTCGAGGATATGGGCGACCGAGTCTCCGACAGCGGGGGTAGGGGCGAGGGAGAGGTCGACTATGCCGAATGGAACCGATAATCTTGAGGAAGCCTGCTGAGCTACCAGCTGACCCATCCTTGTTATCTTGAAGGCAGTTTTCTTTACGAGATCGGCTACCTCGGTAATATCCTTGCAGTCTGCTTTCTCGAGAGCCGCTCTTACCACTCCGGGTCCCGATACGCCTACGTTTATTACACAGTCCGCTTCGCCTACTCCGTGAAAAGCGCCCGCCATGAACGGATTATCCTGTACCGCGTTGCAGAATGTCACCAGCTTGGCGGCGCCTATGCAGTTGTTGTCTGAAGTGAGCTTTGCGGTATCGACAACGGTTTTGCCCATCATCTTGACGGCGTCCATATTGATACCGGCTTTAGTAGAGCCGATATTTACAGAAGAGCATACCTTTTCTGTCACAGAGAGAGCCTCGGGGATGCTCTCGATAAGAGCGTAATCACCTGCCGCGAAGCCTTTTTCAACAAGCGCCGAATAACCGCCGATGAAGTTTACGCCCAGCGTATCTGCGGCTCTGTCAAGCGCCTTGGCGAATTTAAGTATCTTCTGAGTTTGACATACTCCCGCGATGATAGAGATAGGGGTGACCGATATGCGTTTATTGATGATCGGGATACCGTATTCCCTTGTGATATCCTCGCCGGTCTTGACCAAGTCCTTGGCATACATACATATCTTGTCGTATATCTTGTCACACGCTCTGTCTATATCGCTGTCTATACAGTCGATAAGCGAGATACCCATCGTGATAGTTCTCACGTCAAGGTTCTCGTTATCTATCATATTTATGGTTTCTAATATATCTTTTGTTTCAAGCATACGGCACCTCAGATCTTATGCATACTGTTGAAGATGTCCTCATGCATCACATGTATCTTGAGATTATTCTCTTCGCCGACTTTGTCGAGTTTTTTGCTCAGCTCTTCAAAATTAACGGACGCGCTGCCGATCTCAGCGAGCATTATCATAGCGAACATATCCTGCAGTACGCTCTGGGTCACCTCTATGATATTGACGCCGACCTCGGCGCACGCTGTGCTGACCTTGCTGAGTATACCTACGCTGTCTTTTCCGAGTACCGTTATTACCGCTTTCATACGTTGTCCTCCGTTATATTTAAAACGCTATTACTCCAGTTTTATCGTACATATTATACTACTTTTATTAACCGCTTATTTATAGATTGGAATTATAAAAATTATATTTTTGTAACAATAACAAAAGAGCGACAAAATGCCGCTCTTGATGTCGAGATTTTTTATGCAGATTTAAATCACAGGGTCTTGGCAAGTTCTTTGATATATTCTTTAAGACCGTCGGCTGTATCCTTATGCTTCAGGCCTACCTCTATGTTGGCTTGTAATATACCCAGCTTATTGCCCATATCATAACGCTTTGAAGTGAATTCAACAGCCGTCATGCCTTCTGTCCTCGCAAGCTCAGCCATAGCGTCGGTGAGCTGTATCTCGCCGCCCGCGCCGGGCTCGGTATTCTCTAAGATATCGAATATCTCAGGCGGAAGAACACATCTGCCGAGAATCGAATACAGCGACATGATATCCTCTTTTCTCTGAGGCTTCTCTATCATATCGGTACACTTAAAGACATTGTCGTGCAGGTTTTCTACCTTAAGTGAGCTGTATTTTTTGATATCCTCCTCGGATACGGGCTTGATACCCAAAACACCCTTGCCGAAGGTACCGTACGCGTCGATAAGCTCCTTAGTTGCGGGAATATCGCCGATTATCACGTCGTCGCCGTACATAACGACAAACGGCTCGTTGCCGACAAAGGTCTTAGCTCTTGAGACGGCGTGTCCCAAGCCCTTTGTTGTTATCTGTCTGATGTAATGTATATTGGCGAGATTGTGGATATCCTTGATAGAATTCAACTGCTCGGTCTTACCGGATCTTCTTAATGTTTCCTCGAGGCTTACAGAGATATCGAAGTGATCCTCGATAACTCCTTTACCTCTGTTAGTGATGATAAGAATGTCCGTGATACCCGAGGCTACAGCCTCTTCTACGATATACTGGATTGCTGGTTTATCAACTATGGGGATCATTTCTTTGGGCATAGACTTAGTGGCAGGCAGAACTCTTGTTCCCAGACCCGCTGCGGGAATAACTGCTTTTGTGATTTTCATCTCGGTTTCTGACCTTTCTGTCCGCTTTATTGTTTTTATTTTACCTCATTTCCGAGCGGACTTCGGTAATGAGCACTTTTCTTTAAAATACGCCGCCTAACAAGCGGGGGAGATACGTTACGATCATCGCCGTAATGAGCAGAGAGATCGCGAGAGGAGTATTGACGCCGCCTTTGGTCTGTAATACGGTCTCGGGGTTCTCTCCGTCCGTGACGTCGTTTTTTATCTTGACGATCTGCTTTTTACAGTGGGTGAAGTACATTCTGTTAAAGCACAGACCGATCACGATCCTGAATATCAGAAGAAGGATATCTATAGTTTCTATCAGAAAAAACAGATTGATATCCTGCTCTGAAGCTGAGGATAATATATTGCTGTAGCCGCTGAATATATCGGTCGAAGCTAAAGAGACCGATCCGTTGAATATACCGCATATCGACTCAAGGTAGAATTGCAGTACCATAAGAGCTAATTGCAGGGCTGCGAATATCGCTCCGAGCTTATACATCTTGCGATAAAGCATATACCCGCCGGTGAACAGAGCCGCGGCAAAATTGAACTTGCTTCTGTTGAAGTTCTTGATATTTGAGAATACTCTGATGAAATAGGGAGTATTATTCTTTACGTATTTAGCGGCTTCACCTGCGGTAACTCCGTCGCCCAGATCTGTATCTCCCGGCACGCCCGCGAGCGGATCGAGAAACGCCGCGTTGAACGGGGTACCGCCCTGACCGGCTGAGAACGGAGAGCCGTATTGCTGTTGCTGCTGAGTGTTGTCGAAATTCTGAGCTGTGTTTTCAGTCAGAGAGGTGCCGCAGTATTTGCAGAAGAAGCAGTCAGCCTCATTCTGTTTACCGCATTTGGGACAGATCTTTATATCCCGGGTTTTGTTTTCATTCTCTTGGTTATAATCATATCCACGGGAGTGAAGCGCTTCATTAGCGCAATGTCCGAGCTGCTCATAGCATTCTCTGTGATGAGGGGTACCGCATTCGGGACATACCACTATATCGTCATCAGCGTGAAAATACTTATCGCATACAGGACATTTGTTGCCTATATAATCCATAGTTTAAAACTCCGTATATTTAAACTGATATATTATTTACATATTATAACAAATAAATCTATAGTATGCAACTTAATTTTTTGTTAACAAAAAAATCTGTTTGCCCGATG
This sequence comes from uncultured Clostridia bacterium, assembly GCA_946183365.1. GTDB lineage: Bacteria > Bacillota > Clostridia > Oscillospirales > Acutalibacteraceae > Ruminococcoides. Next base: position 158,629 of record CAMHAH010000005.1, on the reverse strand, counting down.
TTCTTATTATGTAATATTATTCTTTACATATTTTTGATTTTGTATTATAATCCTATATTGAAACAATAGAAATATACTGATATTCGGTATGATAATGCGGAGGATAATAATGCTGCAATTTGAAGAACTAAAGCTCAATCTTGAGGGGATGAAGCCTGAGATAGATGATCTCGCGTCTGCTCTGGGATTGAAACAGATGAAAAGCGAGATACAGCAGCTCGAGAATCGTGCCGCTGAGCCGGGCTTCTGGGATGATATGGATAATTCTCAGAAGATACTCCAGCGCACAGCGAACTTAAAATCTAAGGTTGAGAAATATGAGAAGCTCGTATCGAGATACGAAGACGCTCTCGCTCTGATAGAGCTCGGCGACGAGGCTGAGGACGAGTCTCTCATAGAAGAGGCTCAGACTGAGATAGACGGCATCAGAGCCGATATAGACCGTCAGAGGCTCGAGACCCTGCTTACGGGTGAGTATGATAAGAACAACGCTATCCTGACCTTCCATGCCGGCTCGGGTGGCACTGAGGCTCAGGATTGGGCTGAGATGCTATATCGTATGTATACCAGATGGGCTACTGCTCACGGCTTCAATGTCAAAGAGATCGATTATCTTGACGGCGACGAGGCAGGCTTAAAGAGCGCGGTTCTTCTCATAGAGGGTGAGAACGCCTACGGTTATCTTAAGAGTGAGGCGGGAGTACACCGTCTTGTACGCGTATCTCCGTTTGACTCGGCCGGCCGCAGACACACAAGCTTCTCTTCTCTCGAGGTCATGCCCGAGATCAACGACGATATCAAGGTCGAGATCCCGCCCGAAGAGATTAAAATGGATGTTTACCGCGCTTCCGGAGCGGGCGGTCAGAAGGTCAACAAGACCTCATCAGCTGTTCGTTTGACCCATATCCCTACCGGTATAGTAGTAGCCTCTCAGGTCGAGCGCTCACAGTATCAGAACCGTGACGTAGCTATGAAGATGCTTATCTCAAAGCTCATGGAGATCAAGGAGCGCGAGCATTTAGAGAAGATTGAGGATATTAAGGGCGTCCAGAAGGAGATCACATGGGGCTCTCAGATACGTTCATACGTTTTCATGCCCTACACTCTCGTTAAGGATCACAGAACATCCTTTGAGACAGGTAACATCAACGCCGTGATGGACGGAGACCTTGACGGCTTTATCAACGCTTATCTTAAGGCTCTTTCTCTCGGTGAGCTGCAAAGCTGATACATTGCATTAATACTAAAGCCTCCCTTGTTCGGGGAGGCTGATTTTACTTTACAGGAAACTGCTCGTTTCCTGTAAAGTAAAAAAGATATGTATGCCCGCTCAGTTTGCTGCTGCGCAGCAACGAGCGATGGCTATGCGAAATGCGCGCAAAGTGCGCTTTCTTGTATACTATTTTATGATTTCTACAGGGATCGCTATCCATTCTCTTACAAAGTATGTCGGATACGCGGTCAGTCCTATCTTATTATTTTGAGTATTGACCGCGCCTGTCTTTATATCGGGATTGATCTTATTAGCTATTATTCGCGCTCTTAACTGATGATAGCTGTCTGTAACTACTGCGATATTCTTATCAAGACTGTTATCCTCTATGATCTTTACTGAGTAGCGGATGTTCTGATCGGTATTCTCGGCTTTATCCTCGATATATATCCTCTCCGGCACTATCCCGTCAGCGGTCATTTCGTCAAACATACACTGACCCTCGCTCATTACCTCATTACTGCCCTTGCCGCCTGTGACTACAGCGCGGGTTTCGGGATTATCCTTCATGTAGCTTTCGGCAGCGTCTATTCGTTGCCTGAGCAATACGCTGGGTCCCCACGGCTTTACCTCGGCTCCGAGCACCACGGCTGTCGAGCCGTCAACAGGTTTTGAAAGCATGGCGTGTACCATGAAAGCGGATACAACTACCGCGTAAATGATAAAAGCCGACGCGGCTGTCTGGACTGTCCTGAGCAATATCTTAGTAGGCAGGCGTTTTGTCATTAATTTTTTGATATGCCTGTATGCACCGGCAAACCCTGATCTGAAAATGATACAGCAACAGATTATGATGCCCGCGATGTTTCCGATGTTGAATATGCCATACATAGCGGGAGCTATGAACCAAATCAGAAATCCGACCGCGATAACGGTAATGAGTATCCTTATCAGCTTCATTACACTTCCTGAGCAGCTCTCAGGGCTTTAGCGAGCTGATCGGGGCAAGATGTTCCCCTGCCGTTGCAGTTTATGCCCTCGAGCTTTTCTATAGCCTCGTCGACCTCCATACCCTCGACAAGTCTGCCGATACCCTGCAGGTTTCCGTTGCAGCCGCCGATGAATGAACACTCCTTGATTACGTCATCCTCGATCTCGAGCTCTATCATACGCGAACAAACTCCGCGTGGTATATATGTATATTTCATTTTCTCATTCCTTTCAGATATAATAAAAGGTCTGCCTCAGCAGACCCGTTGGAGCGGATAACGGGGCTCGAACCCGCAACATCAACCTTGGGAAGGTTGCGCTCTACCATTGAACTACATCCGCGTATCACTGATAGTATAATACTAATTATCAGTTAAGTCAAGAAAGCTGACAAAAACTTTTTTTATTTCTGTAATATGTAGAATTCACGGATTTTTTGTGCTATACTATATCTTAATCTGCTTAAGGATGGTATTATGTCATATAGGATAAACCTCGGCGCCTGGGGCGGTATCTTTGCTGTTCCGAACTGTGTTGTAGACAAATATATAAAGCTCTCAAGTGAAGCTCAAATCAAGGCTTTGCTTTATTTGCTGCGCCATAATGACAGCGCAGTATCCTCGACTCAGCTTGCCGAAGCTCTGAAAATATCCGGAGAAGAAGCGGATAACGCTGTGTATTTCTGGATAGAGCGCGGACTTATAGTTCGTTCCGATTCCGAATTGATCCCTCAGCAGACTGCCGATATCCCTGATGCAAATTCATCAGGTATATCCGCGGAGCGGAAAAAAGAAGAAAAGAAGCCTCGTACCATAATCTCCCGAGCTCACCGTCCCGATCCTGTATTTGTATCAAAAATCCTGCAGGAGGATAAAATGCTCAGCGGCTTGATGCAGAATATCCAAGCCGATTTGAACAAGCCTCTGTCGCCGGGCGATGTATCGACCGTAGTTATGCTGTATACCACTTTCGGTTTACCGTGTGAAGTGATCGCTATTCTTGTCGGTTATCTTTCAACAGTCGGCGACGCTAATATGCGTTCTATCGAGAGAATGGGCATCAAATGGTCCGATGAGGGCATCAACACTTTTGACAAGGCTAATGAAGAGACTGACAGGCTAAAAAAATCGCACGACGCATGGGGGACAGTATCCTCACTTATGGGCATCAGAAATGTAGGCAAACCCACAAAATCTCAAACCGAGCACGCTTATCGTTGGCTATACACATGGGGCTTTAACGATGAGATGATAACTGAAGCGTATGAACGCTGCGTGAATACCAAGGGCGAATATAATATAAGGTATATCAACGCTATATTGCAGAAATGGCATGAACGCGGTATCAACTCGCTCGACGCTCTTAATGAAGCTGAGGCTGTTTCACCTCGTAAAACTTCAACCAAGAAAACTCAGCACACCAAAGGCTCGGTTTTTTCTGTAGAGGGCGCTTCATTTGATGTAAAAAAATACGAGAACAAATCATTGTTCGATGATCAAGAGAAATAGATTATGGCTTATTCAAGAGAAGTTTTCAACATTGCTAAGGACAGGTTATCAGAGCGGCGTCAGCAGGCTTTGAGGAACGCCGATTATAAAAGAGAAACATTATTCGCCGAGATACCGAGACTTCGAGAGATCAATAACGAGCTTCTCTCGATCGGCGCGGCTATCGCCAAAGCTATCGTCAAAGACGGCTTTGAGCGCGACGGTATCAGAGAGCTCAGCGAGCGCAGCTTAATTCTGCAGAACGAACAGGATACGATACTGACAGCAAAAGGTATAGACAAGTCGGTTTTAGAACCTAAGTTTAAGTGCCCCGTTTGTCAGGATACGGGTTACATAGAGCTTGATAACCGTACCGTCATCTGCGATTGCTTCAATAAGCTGATGGCAGATATCGCCTGCGAGAGGCTCAGCGACTCTTTGCCCATCAAGAACTCTACCTTTGAGAGCTTCAAGCTCGATTTTTACAGCTCTGTCAAAGACAGTAACGGCATAGTCCCTCTCGACAGGATGTCGAATATCTATAACTACTGCGTTGATTACGCCGATAATTTCTCTGTTCATTCGAGAAGTCTGCTTATGCGCGGAGCTACGGGACTGGGCAAAACACACTTGAGCCTCGCTATAGCGAACGAGGTCATCAAAAAGGGTATGTCGGTCATCTATGTATCGGCACCGGAGATATTCTCAAAGCTCGAGCGCGAGCACTTTTCACATCAGTATGATACCCAGGACGATACCTTTAATTCTCTGTTAAAGTGCGATCTGCTGATCATAGATGATCTGGGTACCGAGTTTGTTACTCAGTTTTCGGTATCGTGTCTGTATAATCTCTTCAATTCAAGGCTGCTTGCCGATAAGCCTGTTATCATCAGCACCAATCTGTCGTTGACCGAATTGGTAAATACATATTCACAGCGCTTTGTGTCCCGCGTTCTCGGCTCATGCGACTGTCTCATTTTCGCGGGTGAGGATTACAGAACAAGATAAGGCTCGATATAAAAATATCAAAAATTTCATATTGTACTTGACATATTGATTTTTTTGGTTATAATAATAAAAGTGCAATGCGGAATTGTGTAAGGGTAGCACAGCAGACTCTGACTCTGTATGTCTGGGTTCGAATCCTAGTTCCGCAGCCATTGGCCCCGATTAATTCGGGGCTGTTTTTTCGAGGTGTGGCGCAGTTTGGTAGCGCGCTTCGTTCGGGACGAAGAGGTCGCAGGTTCAAATCCTGTCACCTCGACCAACAAAAAAGGACCGCATGAGCGGTCTTTTTTTGTTGAGTGAGATAGGAATGTGACAGGATTTGAAAGGGCGTTAAGAAAACAGTCCGGGGGACTGTTTTTAGCCCGTGGAGATAGGTAAACAGTAGTCAGAAACAGCGTGCATAAGACGAAATGAAGTTAATCTCCATATCATACGTCGTCACCTCGACCAACAAAAAGAGACCGCATGAGCGGTCTTTTTTTGTTGGGTGAGATAGGAATGTGACAGGATTTGAAAGGGCGTTAAGAAAACAGTCCGGGGGACTGTTTTTAGCCCGTGGAGATAGGTAAACAGTAGTCAGAAGCAGCGTGCATAAGACGAAATGAAGTTAACCGTTTACACTTATGCTCTGTATTGAAATAGAAGAGGGGAGAGGATCGAAGGCGGTATTCCATATATACTATTTAAAAATATTTTTAAATACCTATTGACTTTCTTTGCTTCTTGTGTATAATCTAATTAAAGATATTTTTAAATAGATAGGAGTACTCGATGTCTATAAACAAAATTCTTTCCGCTTTGGCTGACGATACCCGCAGAGCTATCATCTTGAAACTGCGAGAGGGTAAGATCAACTCTGGCGAACTCGCCGAATATCTCGGCATTTCTCCTCAGGCGTTATCTTATCATCTGTCTAAGTTAAAAAAAGCCGAGCTGATCTATGAAACAAAGTACAAGAATTATATATATTATGAACTGAACCTATCGGTCCTCGGTGAACTGATAGTTTGGCTGGACTCTTTGAAAGGAGATAATGATAATGAAGATTAAAAAAGCGATACTCAGTTTATTTACATTTCTTCCTCTGATAGTCAATCTTATCGCGCTGTTCTTCCTACCCGCTCAGATACCCGCTCATTACGGACCCGATCTCAAGATCGATCGCTACGGCAGTAAATATGAGATCCTGATACTTCCTGTTATAATTCTTGTTATGGGTCTGATCTTTCTGATAATCTCAAAGTTCAGCTCTTCAAATCCCAATAATAGAATTGCGCTGAATATCGGTATAGCTATGGTCTTGCTATTCAATGCTCTTGACTATTTCCTGCTTTATATCCAGGCTAACAGAATATCCGATATAAGCGCGTTCGGCTTTAACAGATTTCTGCTTTTGGCATTCGGAGTGTTCTTTATATTTGTCGGGAACCTCATGCCTATGACACGTAAGAATTCATTTATTGGTTTGAGGACGAAATGGAGCATGAAGAATGATCATGTGTGGAAGAAGTGTCAGCTTTTCGGCGGCATTTCTATGATAATCGCCGGTATCGCCTCATTTATCCTCGCTTTTGTATATCCGAACCTGTTCGTCTTTGTCGTGATGCTGATACTTACGGGAGTTATCGATACCGTCTATTCCTATATTGCCGCTAAAAACGATACCCACGAACCCGACTGATCGATCTTCAATATATAAGCATATAAAAAGGACCGCTCAGGCGGTCTTTTTTTCATATTTAGAATTATAGTTCGCGACCTTATTTACAAAAATGTAATATCATATTTCTTTTACAGCCTTGATTATAGAGATTTAGTTGTGCTATAATACATTGGTAAATTGAGTAAGTATGATGTTTTGCAGATTTATTATTGATTTAAATACTTATATTATCCGTAATTTAACAACAGGGGGATTACAATATGCCTTTATGTATGGGCTGTTTAAACGAGATACCTTCATCTGATTCGGTATGCAAGGTCTGCGGCTTTGATAATACGACAAAGCAGTCTGCGCCTTTTCTGCCTTTCGGCACTATACTTCGCAATAAATATGTCGTAGCCAAGAATTTAGAAACCAACGGCGAGAGCACAAGATATCTGGGTTATGATAAAACCAACGGCAAGGTGCTATCTATCCGTGAGTTTTTACCTATCGGCTTGTTTGACAGAGAGGCCGACGAGACCAAGCTCTTTGTCACTCCTCAGGATAAAGAGAATTACACTAAGGCTCTCAATGATTTTATGTCTTATTACGAGACGCTTGATTCTCTCACCGACAAAAGCGCTATGATCAATGTGGTAGATATGTTCACCGCTAATAATACCGCTTATGTTATCGAGGATAACGACGAGCTTATCTCTTTCACCGAGTACGTTGACCACAACGGCGGTCACCTCGAGTGGGATACCGCCCGTCCGCTGTTCATGCCGATCATTACTCTTGTAGAGAACTTACATAAGCTCGGCATCGGTCATTACGCCGTTTCTCCGTCAAATTTATATGTTACCTCTGCGGGCAAGCTCAAGCTCGGCGGCTTCTCTACCGAGAACGAGCGCAAGCGCGGCACTATTCTTAAATCTCAGCTATATAACGGCTGTGCCGCACCGGAGCAGTATCAGAACAACGTTACGCTCAACGTCGCCACCGATATCTACGGCTTGACCGCTACCTTATTCTATGCGCTTACAGGCAATCTGCCCTCGAACGCCAAGGAGAGAGAGAAGGATCAGCGCCTGCTTATCAGCACCAATACCGTTAAGAGACTGCCGCCTCATGTCGTTACGGCTCTCGCAAACGGATTACAGATGAAGCCCGAGCAGCGTATATCCGACTTTGACGAGCTCAGAGCTCAGCTCTCTGTATCTTCAACTGTACAGGCTATCCAGGATGAAATATCCCGCACTGCGAGTATGACCCCTATAAAGAAAGAGATAGAAAAGCAGACCTCGGGTGTCAATCCTACCGCTGTAGGCTTGGTAGCTACCATCATAGCTTTGCTTGTTTTCTCAGCTATCGGTCTTTTCTGGCTGCCCACTAATCCTCTTATGGGTCTGTTCACCAACGGTTCGACCGTACCGGTAACCGTAGCTCCTCCTACCGAGGATTGGACAGGTCCCGTGGTTGCCGACTATGTCGGAAAGAAGTATGAAGATGTTGTTAATGCTACGGGCGGCAAGGTCAAGGTATCTGCTGACGGCGATTTCAGCGATACAGTGCCCAAGGGCTGTGTTATGGCTCAGGAGCCTGCCGCGGGCGAGCCTATTACCACCAATGACAGCATGGTATATGTAGTTATCAGCAAGGGCCCTCAGTTTACTGTCCTGCCTGATGTCATAGATAAATCCTATACCGCCGCTGCCGAAGAACTGACAGGCGCCGGATTTATAGTCAGACAGGAAGTCGAATACAGCGATAAGTTCGCTGAGGGCAAGGTCATCGAGTATATCGGCTTGAAGCCCGGTGATAAGATAGAGTCAGGCTCCGATATCACTATCAAGGTCTCACGCGGCAAACAGAAAACTTCAAACTAATAATAAAAAGCAGGTGGGTAAGACACCCACCTGTTGTTTTTACATTTTAATTTTCAATATAGTATTCTCAGCCTGCTGAATAACATTGAAGATTTCCCCAACGGTTTCGGGGTACTCATCGGCGAGCTTATCGAATGATATATCTATGCTTTCCAGCGCGCTGATAGAGCTTCCTGAGCTTTTGTCTGTCAAGTTTTCTATGTCTGTAAATATCTTTATCATCGAAGCGCTCGCATATCCTCCGTATGTCTCGGCGGATACGGTAAAAATATCCTGCGGATTATCACTGTTGACCGAATACAATCTTCTGAACAGATTATAAAGACATATCATTATATAATTGGATACAGAGCGGTCGAGTCTTCGGTTCTTAGATGCAGCCGAATAATCATAAATAACGTTCGTCATACTCGATATAAGTCTGCGGTTGATTATCTGAGCGGCTCTCTGTCTGTTGGATTCTCTCTCGGGAGCGCTGTCGGATATATCATATTCTCTGACAGCGGTCCTGCCTAAAAGATAATCGCAGCTTACATTGTAATAATCCGCGGCTTTTACTACAAAATCAAGTCCGCATTCTCTTATACCCTTTTCATAATGAGAAAGAAGCGCCTGAGATATGCCGAGCTCCTGAGCGGCTTGTTTCTGACTTATTTTTTTCTCTTTTCTTAAAAAAGTTATTATTCTGGAGAAATTCTTATTCAAAGCAATCACCTCTATACAGATAGTATAATATAAATAATACTCTTTGTAAAGTGATCGGAGGCAATCATGAAGTCTTATTATATCCATTTTATACGTCACGGAGCGATAAGTCCCACACTGCAGGGCAGATATATCGGTACCACCGACATCCCGCTCTCTGATGAAGGCAAGCTCAACATACGCAAGCTCGACGCTACTATGGACTATCCGTACGCAAAGGTCGTGTTCTCTTCACCGCTCAAGCGCTGCACGCAGACCGCAAGGCTCATTTATCCCAACATAGAGCCTTTAGTTATAGATCAGCTTATGGAATGTAACTTCGGAGAGTGGGAGAACAAGTCCGCCGATGAGCTAAAGGGTGACGAGACCTTTGCTAAATGGCTTGCTGGCGATACCTCCGTAAAGCCACCGAGAGGTGAGAGCAACGCCGATTTCACACGCCGTATCTGCGTCATGTTTGAGAGCATTGTGGACGGGCTTATAAAGACCGGCACGACCGACGCCGCTATGATAATGCACGGCGGAGTAATGAATACTCTTCTCGCTGTATACGGACTGCCTCAGGCTAAGCCTTTCGACTGGGCTTGTGACAACGGATACGGTTATTCTTTGAGGATAACGCCTATGCTGTGGATGCGTGATAAGGTAGCCGAGGTATACGATCTTGTCCCTAAAAAGAGGGAATAGGAAGAGTAATATCATTTTTGCAATATTATTCTCAGTAAATTTCAAAAATCTCTTAATTTTGATAAATAATTATTGTATTTTGCAAGTCTTTGTGCTAAAATGAAGTGAATTAGAGAGTTGAGAGTGATAATTATGTTGTCTAATTTACTTGTCAGAATAGACCTGTCCCGCAAGGATTTTTCAAAGGGACAGAAGAAGATAGCTTCTTTTATCGAGGAGCATTACGATACTGCCGCCTTTATGACCGCGGCTAAGCTCGGCGAGGTCGTCGGAGTATCCGAGAGCACCGTAGTCCGCTTTGCTACTCAGATAGGTTACGACGGTTATCCTTATTTGCAAAAGGCTATGCAGGAGATGATCCGCGATAAGCTGAATTCCATACAGCGTATCGAGGTCACTACAGGACGTATAGGCTCTGCCGATGTTGTCGAGAGCGTTCTCAATCAGGACATAGATAAGATAAAACGCACTATAGAAGAGGTATCGCGCGAGGACTTCAAAAAGACTGTAAACGCTATCATAAACGCTGAGAATATCTATGTTTTCGGCGTAAAATCCGCTTCATATATCGCGAGCTTCTTTGCATATTACCTTGAGCTGATCTTCGGCAACGTACATATACTCGACTCCACCTCAAAGACAACGACCTATGAGAAGCTGTTCCGCATTTCAGATAAGGATGTTATGATCGGTATCAGCTTCCCGAGATACTCGGCGATGGCTGTAGACGCGATGAACTTCGCCCATGAGCGCGGAGCAGAGGTAGTTGCGATAACCGACAGCATGATCTCACCGCTTGTCACCAATGCTGATGAGGTGCTTTTGGCGCGCTCGGATATCGCTTCTGTCGTAGATACTCTCGTAGCGCCGCTCAGTCTTATTAACGCGCTTCTTGTTGCTATCGTCATCGAGCGCAAAGAGGATATAATCCATACTTTCTCTGCGCTTGAAAAAGTATGGAAGGAACAGAATGTATACGCCTTTGACAATTCTTCACCTAAAACTGAGGAAACCGAAGATGTCAAGGGTTAAGGTCATAGTCATAGGCGCGGGTCCCGCGGGCATGATGGCTGCCGGAGCCGCTGCAGAGAACGGAGCTCAGGTCGCGCTTCTTGAAAAAAATCAACGGGTAGGACGCAAGCTCGCTATCACCGGCAAGGGCAGATGCAATATAACTAATTTCTGCGATAACGATACCTTTATCTCTCAGGTCACCTCAAATCCCCGCTTTATGTACAGCGCAATCAATAACTTTTCATGCTACGATACCGTCGCTTTTTTTGAGGACAGAGGTCTTAAAACCAAGGTAGAGCGCGGCAACCGCGTTTTCCCTGTTTCAGATAAGGCTGCCGATGTTGTCGATACCTTATTCGATTATCTGACAGACCTTGGCGTGGATATCTGCCATAAAGATGTAAAGGGACTTATCATAGAGGATAATAATATAAAAGGTGTAAGGCTCGACGACCGCGAGATGTTCGCCGACGCTGTTATTGTTACCTGCGGCGGGTTATCCTACAAGGCTACGGGCTCTACCGGCGACGGCTATTCTTTCGCAAAGTCCGCCGGTCATACCGTAACACCGATAATGCCTTCGCTTGTACCTCTCGAATCTGATGATACCGATATCCCCGAGCTTCAGGGCTTATCTTTAAAAAATGTCAGATTGAAGATAATCGATAATAATTCCAATAAGGAAATATATACCGATTTCGGAGAAATGCTTTTCACTCATTTCGGAATATCCGGTCCCATTGTTCTGTCGGCAAGCGCTCATATGCGCGATATGTCGCCGGGCAGATACACCGCTTTTATTGATATGAAGCCCGCTCTTGTTAACGAAACTCTCGACAAACGCATTCTGCGTGATTTCTCGGAGTTTGCCAACAAAAATATCTCTAACGCGATGGTAAAGCTATTACCTAAGAAGCTGATCCCCGTCGTACTGAACAGAGCCGATATCGACGGTTCTGTCAAATGTAACGCCGTTACCGCTAAAGAGAGAGCGAAGCTGTTAGAGGTAATCAAAGCATTCAAGGTCGATATACATTCATTCAGACCCATCAACGAGGCTATCGTTACCCACGGCGGAGTTGACGTTAAGGATATCGATCCACGCACCATGCAGAGCAAGCTTGTAAAGGGATTATATTTTGCGGGCGAGGTTCTGGACCTCGACGCTTATACAGGCGGCTTCAATCTTCAGATCGCTTATTCTACGGGCAGGCTCGCGGGCAGCTCCGCGGCTTTTGCCTGAGTACTATACATTATAAGGAGAATTAATATGTCTGTCGCAATTGCTATTGACGGTCCCGCAGGGGCAGGTAAATCAACTATAGCGCGCCTTGCCGCAAAAGAACTCGGTTTTATTTATGTTGATACCGGCGCTTTGTACAGAACTATCGGTCTCGCCGCGTCAAGACGCGGTCTTAGCGCCGAGGATAAGTCACAGATCATCACTATGCTCGACGAAATAAAGGTTGAGCTGTCATTCAATGATAAAGGAGAGCAGATCGTTCTTCTCGATAACGAGGATGTCAGCGGTCTTATCCGCACTCCCGAGATATCGATGATGGCGTCGGCTGTATCCGCTATACCCGAGGTCAGAGCATTTCTGCTTAATCTTCAGCGCGATATGTCACATACAAACAATGTTATCATGGACGGCAGAGATATCGGTACTGTTGTCCTGCCTGACGCCAAGCTGAAAATATTTCTTTCGGCTTCACCCGAGTGCCGTGCCCGCCGCCGTTATGACGAGCTGATAGAAAAGGGGATGGACGTAAAATACGAGGATGTTTTAAACGACGTCGTAGCCCGCGATTACGCCGATTCACACCGTGATATTTCTCCTTTAAAGCCCGCGGAAGACGCCGTTATGGTCGATACCTCCGGCGAGGATCTCGAGACCTCGGTCAATAAACTCTTATCTATAATGAGGGAATATATATGAAGAAGAAAAACCATTTCTATTATTTCTGGCGTGCAGTAGTAAAGCCGTTTTTCTACCTTTTCTGCCATCCTAAGTATATAGGCAGAGAGAATATCCCCGATGAGGGAGCTTATATTATCGCTTCTAATCATATAGCCGCGTCCGATCCTATACTCTTGGGTATAGGTATTGAGCGCCAGATAAAGTTTATGGCTAAAGCCGAGCTGTTTGATAACAAGCTCGTCGGCGGATTTATCAGCCGTTTAGGTTCTTTTCCCGTCGAGAGAGGCTCGACAGCCGCGAGGGGCAGTATCAGACATTTCGAGCAGGTCATAAAAGACGGCGATCTTATGGGTATTTTTATTGAGGGCACCCGTTCAAAGACAGGCGATTTCCTTAAACCGAGGAACGGCGTAAGTATGCTCGTGTTCAACACTCAGACCCCGGTCATCCCTGTTTGTATCACCAAGATAGGTTGGAACACCGTCATCCGTTACGGCAAACCAATAAGCCTTACCGATATGGGCTTCTCTGAAGAGGGCGGCTCGAGAGAGATACGCAACGCTACAAAAGTCATAATGGATAACATCAAATCTCTCAGAGAGATCGATTTGGCAGAGGCTGAGAATAATGGCTGAGATAATCGTAGCTAAATCCGCGGGCTTCTGCTTCGGCGTTAACAGAGCCGTCAAGATAGCTTTTGATGTCGCTGAGCAGAATAAGGGCGGCTGTACCCTCGGACCGATAATCCATAACAAAGAGCTTGTGTCCGAGCTCAGTGACAAGGGTGTTGTATCTGTAGACGATATCGATGATATAAACGGACGTCAGCCTGTTATCATCCGTTCTCACGGAGTACAGCGTTCGGTCTATGACAAACTCAACGAAATGGGGCTTGAGTATATAGACGCTACCTGTCCGTTCGTGTCAAAGATACACCGTATCGTTTATGATATGAGCAGTCAGGGTTATACCGTTTTAGTCGCTGGTGATGAAAACCACCCCGAGGTACAGGGCATACTTTCTAACTGCGTCAGTGACTATTATATCTTTCATGATGAAGAGGATCTTGAAAAACTCTTCAAAATAATTCCGGCAGAGAAAAATAAAAGCATTTGTGTGGTAGCTCAGACAACATTTAATGAAAAAATATGGAAAAAATGTTTAAAAAATTTGAAAAAACTATATACAAATGCTAAAATTTTTGATACAATATGTAATGCTACGTCAAAGCGACAAGCCGAGGCGCATACTTTGTCAGCTATGTGCGACTGTATGATCGTAATAGGCGACCGCTCGAGTTCCAATACAAATAAGCTATTCGCTATATGTAAGAACAACTGCGAGCGCACCTATATGATCGAGACCGCCGCCGAGCTCGACAGGGCTATGTATGCCGACGCTTTGAGGATTGGCGTGACAGCCGGCGCTTCTACACCGGAAAGGATTATAAAGGAGGTACTGGATACAATGAGTGAAAACACTACATCCAGCGTAAACGAAACTGAGAACTTTGAGGAGATGTTAGAAGAATCTCTGAAGAGTTTAAACACTAATGAAAGGGTTATGGGTACTGTCGCGAGCATTACACCTAATGAGGTATATGTTGAAGTTGATGGCAGAAAGCAGACTGGCTTTATCCCATTTGACGAGTTATCATCCACTCCGATTCAGAGCGCCGATGAAGTTGTCAAGGTCGGCGATCGTGTAGAACTGCTTATAATGAAGACCAACGACGTTGAGGGTACCATAATGCTCTCAAAGCGCAGAGTAGACGCTCAGAAGGGCTTTGAAGAGCTCCAGAAGGCTTATGATGAGAAGACTGTTCTCACAGGACCCGTAACTGAGGTAGTTTCAGGCGGCGTTATCGCTGTCACTAACGACATCCGTGTATTCATCCCCGCTTCACAGGCTACATTAGAGCGTGACGCTAACCTTGAGGATCTTAAGGGTCAGGAGGTCAAGTTCCGCCTTATCGAGCTCTCACAGCGCGGCAGAAGAAGAAAGATCATCGGCTCTATCAAGAGTGTTCTCCGTGATGAGAACGCCGCTAAGCGCGCTGAGTTCTGGGAGAACTGCGAGGTCGGCAAGACCTATACAGGCGTTGTCCGCACACTCACATCCTACGGCGCTTTCGTAGACCTCGGCGGTGTATCGGGTATGATCCATATCTCTGAGCTTTCATGGCTCAGGATTAAGCACCCCAGCGAGGTAGTCAACGTAGGCGACGTCGTAGAGGTATACATCAAGGATATCAACACCGAGACAAAGAAGATCTCTCTCGGCTATAAGAAGACAGAGGACAATCCCTGGGTCATCCTAGAGAAGAATTATCCTGTCGGTACCGTTGTTAAAGCTAAGGTCGTTGGACTGACCGCTTTCGGCGCTTTCGCCAACATCATCCCCGGTATCGACGGTCTTATCCACATTTCTCAGATCTCCAACAAGCGCATCGAGAAGCCCGCTGATGAGCTTTCCGTAGGCGACGAGGTCGAGGCTAAGATCACCGGCATCGACTTTGAGAAGAAGCGCGTAAGCCTTTCTATCCGCGCTCTGCTGCCCGAGGCTCAGCCTGTAGCTGAAGAGCCCGCCGCTGAAGAGGACGAGGTCGTTGCTGTTGTTGAGCCCGACGCTGAGCCCGTTATCCGCGAGCTCGAGGACGAGACTCCCGCTGAAGAAGCTCCCGCCGCTGTTGAGGAAGCTCCTGCAGTAGAAAAAGCAGCCGCTGAGGACGCTGAATAATAGCTTTTTACACGGGCATCCGTTCGGGTGCCCGTTTTTCTTTTATATTAATCTTAATAAGAATATTATCGCGCTGATTATTTGATACAATAATAACAATAATAATGAATGGGACTTGATAATGATGTTTGAACAGATAACTAAAGACACTAACGCTGTATTTACCCAGCTTATCGAAGCCGCAAAACTTCACGAGGGCTCTGTAGTCGTCCTCGGCTGCTCTACCAGCGAGGTAGGCGGCGACAGGATCGGCACTCACTCGAGTATGGATATCGCCTCTGCAATCTATGACGGTTTCTTTGATATGCTCAAGGAAAAGGGCATCTATCTCGCCGCTCAGTGCTGTGAGCATTTGAACCGCGCTCTTGTGATCGAGAGAGAGCTTGCGGATAAGCTCAATATCCCGATCGTAAACGCTGTTCCTCAGCCTAAGGCGGGCGGCAGCAGCGCTACCACCGCCTACGCGAGATTTAACGATCCTGTTCTTGTTGAGCGTATAAAGGCTGACGCGGGCGTTGATATCGGCGGTACGCTCATCGGTATGCACCTTAAAGAGACCGCAGTTCCCCTCAGACTGCCCCAGAAGAAGATAGGCGAGGCGTTTGTAGCCTCAGCGCGTACAAGAGCCAAGTTCATCGGTGGTGTTCGCGCGGTATATGACGAAAATCTGCTGTGAGGTGTTATTATGATGACTGCTAAAGACGAATTCATTAAGATCTTTACCGAGAATATCACTCGCAATGGTTCGGCGGCGCTTCTTGATTGGATACAAACTACCGATTTCTTTACTGCTCCCGCAAGTACTAAGTATCATTGCGCCTGTGAAGGCGGTCTTGTGATGCACTCCGTCAGTGTGTTCAATACTCTTATTGAAAAACACTTTGACGAAGAGAACGACAATATCGAGAGCTTTGCTATCTGCGCTCTTTTACATGATCTTTGCAAAGCCCAGTTTTATAAGACCTCTACGCGCAACGTTAAGAACGAAGAGACGGGTCAGTGGGAGAAAGTGCCTTATTATACGATCGACGACAGCTTTCCTTACGGTCACGGTGAAAAGAGCGTGTTCCTAATAGAACGCTTTATGAAACTCAGACTTGACGAGGCTATGGCTATCCGCTGGCATATGGGCGGCTTTGACGATAACAACGGTTATTATATCAGCAACGCATATGATAAGTATCCGCTCGCGGTCAAGCTGCATTTAGCCGATCTTGAGAGTACATATCTAAGAGAAAAGGGCACCTCAACGGTACGCAGATAATGAATTTTGAAGAAGCAAAAAAGAAAGCCGTAAAGCTTTCTGAAGAGATAAACTATCATAACGACAGATATTATAATCATGATGATCCCGAGATCAGCGACTTTGAGTATGATATGCTGCTCAGAGAGCTTGAGGATATCGAGGCTGATTATCCCGAGCTTGTAACTCCCGATTCGCCGACCCAAAGGGTAGGAGGTAGTAAGGGTGAAAAATTCTCTCCCGTTACTCATACCGTGCCTATGGAGAGCCTGCACGACTCCTTTTCTCCCGATGAGATCAGGGATTTTGACCGCAGGGTCAGAGAAGTCATTGACGCTCCCGAGTATGTTGTTGAGCCTAAGTTTGACGGCCTTTCTGTATCGTGCGAATACCGAAACGGCGTTTTTGTACGCGGATCGACACGCGGAGACGGTACGACCGGCGAGGACGTCACCGATAACTTAATGACCATCAAGAGCCTGCCGAAAAGACTGAAAAACGCCCCTGCCTTTTTAGAGGTCAGAGGCGAGGTATATATGTCGGTAGCCACCTTTGAGCGGATAGTAGCCGAACAGGAGAACAACGGCGAGAAGCCATTTAAAAACCCAAGGAACGCCGCCGCGGGATCGTTAAGGCAGAAGGACGCTAAGATCACCGCTAAAAGGGATCTTGATATCTTTGTATTCAATATCCAGGCGGTCGAGGGATTTGAACCCTTGACCCATGTGCAGTCGCTGAATTATCTGACCGAGCTCGGCTTTCCGACAGCGTTCTATAACAGCTATGATAATATAGATGACGTTCTGACTGAGATCGAGCGTATCGACGCCCACAGGGGCGATCTGCCCTGTGATATCGATGGCGCTGTTGTCAAGGTCAATAACCTTGCCGACAGAGAGATACTCGGCAGTACCGCTAAATTCCCGAGATGGGCAGAGGCTTATAAATATCCGCCCGAAGAAAAAGAGACCGAGCTGCTTGATATTGAGATAAATGTCGGCAGGACAGGCGCTCTTACGCCCGTAGGTATATTCAAGCCGGTACTGCTTGCAGGTACTACAGTATCGAGGGCTACTCTTCATAATGAGGATTTCATCCGTGAAAAGGGCATAAACATCGGCGATACCGTCCTCATCCGCAAGGCGGGTGAGATAATCCCCGAGGTGCTCTCTCTCGTAAAGCACGGCGGCAACACCGTGCCCTATGAGTTTCCCGAATTCTGTCCATCGTGCGGCAGTAAGGTCATTCGTGAAGAGGGCGAGGCTGCTCTCAGGTGTACCAATACTGATTGTCCCGCTCAGCTATTAAGACATCTTATACACTTTGTGTCCCGCGACGCTATGGATATAGACGGTCTCGGTCCGGCTCTGCTTGAACAGCTCTTGAACTCCGGTCTTATAAAATCATTCATAGACCTGTATAAGCTCAAAGCTGAACCTATCGCTCAGCTTGAACGAATGGGCGAGAAGTCCGCCGATAATATAATCCGCGCTATAGAAAAGTCAAAGCAGGCTGAGATTTACCGCCTTGTGTACGCTCTCGGCATCCGACATATCGGCGAGAAGGCAGCGAAGCTCTTATGTGAGCATTTCCTCAGCATAGATAAGCTGTTTGAAGCGAGCGTTGAGGAGATATCCGCTATCGACGGCTACGGCGAGATAATGGCTCAGTCGGTGTATGATTATTTCAGCTTAGAGGGTACAAAGCACCTGATCACCCAGCTTAGAGAGCTCGGAGTTGTGATGAAGCCTCTTGAAGCTAAAGAAAAGGTCGGAGCCTTCCTCGGCAAGATCTTTGTGCTGACAGGCACTCTGCCTACAATGAGCCGTAAGGAAGCCTCTGCTATCATTGAGCAGAACGGCGGTAAGACCTCATCCTCGGTATCCAAAAAGACCGATTACGTCTTAGCCGGCGAGGACGCGGGTTCAAAGCTTACTAAGGCTCAGAGCTTGGGTGTAACGATAATCTCAGAAGCCGAGTTCCTCGATATGATAAACTGATTATCCTTTTTATCCCTGTCCTTTCGGACGGGGTTTTTTTTGCTTTACAGGAAACTGCTTGTTTAAGTAAGCATAAAGATTTGTATGCCCGTTCAGTTTGCCGCCATACGGGAATGGGCGATAGCGATGCGCGATCTCTAATTCAAGTTCTAAACCTGTCCGATCTTCCATACACTTTACTATACATTAAATCGGGACGGTGAAATATGGATAATAAAAGTCTGGATGTAATAATAGATAAGCTCCCACAGAATATGAGAGATCCGCTTGAGAGGTGTAAGAGCTCGGTCTCGGACAAGGTCACCGAGATATCCGTAAGAGCCGACAGGCCCATTTGCTTATATTTCGGCTCAAAACCGCTGTTTATTACCGATAAAGGCTGTCTGACCGATACCCCTTTGGCTGACGGTGTTCTTATTTTAAACGCAAAGGATATCGAGAATACTTTGCTGAGATTATGTGATTATTCGGTCTACGCCTACCAGAACGAGATCAACAGCGGCTTTATCACTATCGGCAACGGCATCAGGGTTGGTTTGTGCGGCAGAGCTGTCATAGATGACGGACAGATAATCAATATCAGAGACGTCAGCTCTCTAAACTTTCGTGTAGCGCGTGATATCAAAGGCTGTTCATCTGAGCTTCTCAGCAAGCTCGATCCTTTATACGGTGTGCTTATTTGCGGTGAGCCTTCGAGCGGTAAAACCACTCTAATAAGGGATATGGCTCGAACGCTGTCATATAGATACCGGGTATCGGTGATAGATGAAAGAGCTGAATTATCGGCGTACAGCAGAGGCGCGTCGGGCTTTGATATGGGGCTGTGCGATTTATTTGTCGGTTATCCTAAGATTAAAGCGGCGACCTCGGCGATACGAAGTATGGCTCCGGATATCATCATTTGTGATGAAATGGGAGATAAAGCGGATATAGATATACTTACGACTTCTCTTCGATGCGGCGTTGCTTTCATAGCTTCCGTTCACGCTTCAACTATCGACGATCTCAGGTCCAGATCGGCAACGGCTGAAATGATAGCTTCTTCGGCATTCAGATATATAGTGTTCATGTCTGGCAGAGATAACGTGGGCAGGATAGAAAAGATCTATGAGATGAGGGGTAGCTACGCTTAAGCTGATACTGTGTTTAGGAATAGTGACAAGCGGCGCCGTCATAGGGCTAAATCTATCTCAAAGACTGACAAAACGAAGAGAGATACTTATTAATCTTTCGGATATGCTTAAGAGGGCTTCTATACTTATCTCTTATTCATCGGGTGATTTGTATGAGTTATTCTCAGAGAACTTCTCGGGCTTTGTTTTCGTCAGGGACAGACCATTCGATGCTCAATGGACTGAGTTTATAAAGAGTATATCCGACTGCCTCAAAAAAGACGATATAATTCTGTTAGAGAATATTATAAACGGCTTGGGCTCTACCGATAAAGGCTCTCAGCAGAGGTATTTAGATATGAACACCGCTTTGCTTGAGCAACAGGCAGCTCAGGCTCAGTCCGATATAGATACCAAGTCAAAGCTGTACAGGATAATGCCGCTGTCGCTCGGGCTGTTTATCTCGATACTTATTATATAAGGACGGTAACATAATGGATGTAGATATGATATTCAAGATAGCCGCGATAGGTATAATCGTAGCTATACTCAATCAGCTTCTCGTAAGAAGCGGCAGAGAGGAACAAGCGCTCCTTACAACGATAGCGGGACTTGTCGTTGCCTTGATGATGATAATTTCGCAGATTAGCGATTTGTTCTCTACCGTAAAGAGCACATTCGGCTTATGAGTATCATAGCTGTCTGCGGAGCGGCTATAGTGACAGCCGTCCTTGTCGTTCTTCTCCGCTCTCAAAGCCCTCACAGCGCTATGCTGCTTTCCATAGCCTCGGGGATTATAATTATACTGAGCCTGATACGCAATATCCCCGATATCTTAAGCAGCGTCAATTCTATATTGACTGCGGGAGGAATAGATAACGCCGATCTTCTGATGCTCTTTAAGGTAATGGGTATCTGCTTTGTCACCGAGTTTACCTGTGACTGCGTGACAGAAGCGGGGCTTATGTCGCTTTCTACCAATATTTCATTCGCCGGCAAGATATTGGTCCTTATCACCGCTCTGCCTCTGTTTAATAAGATAATCGGCGTGATACAGGCGCTCGGTGAATGATATGAAGCGTATACTTCTATTGATATCCGTCATCATCGCTGTAATAAGCCTCGGTATAAAAACTGATGCCGCCGAGATCGATATATTTGATAATGAACTCAGGCAGTTAGAGGACAGTATACCCGCCGATACCTCAAATGGATTGAAAGATCTCGGAATAAACGGAATAAATGATGTCTCACAGGGCACCGATATATCAAAACTGTTCAATTATGCCGCAGATACCTTGCTCGGATACAGCAAAGGTCCTATGTCATCAATGATGATCCTTATTTGTATCGTGCTTATCGCTTCAATCGCCGAATCCTATACATATTCGCTAAGGTATACGCATACAAAGGATATCATGAATATTGCTGTTTCGCTGATGACAGTATCAACTATCATTACTCCCATAGCCGAGCTGTCCTCTGATACCGTAGCGGTCATCAAAGGCTCATCGTCAATAATGCTTATCTACCTGCCTGTAATGGCGGGGATCATGGCTTTCTCGGGTCATATGATAGCCTCTGCGGGATATTATACCGCTGTCGTCACCGCGGCCGGCTTTCTGTCAAAAATTTCATCCGCTGTGTTAGCTCCTCTGCTCAATATATTTCTGTCACTCGCTGTATGCTCGGGTATAAACGGAAGGATAAAACTCGGCGGTATCATAGAGATAGCTGCTAAATGGTTCAAATGGATTTTGACCTTCGCTGTGAGTATGTTCGCGGCGGTAGTCGGTATGAACGCCGCCTTATCGGGGGCAGGGGATAGCCTTACTGCGCGCGCTTCAAAATTCGCATTGTCATCATTCATACCGCTTATCGGCTCATCCGTAGCGGAAGCTTATCAAACCTTACAAAGCAGCCTGTCGCTGCTTCGCTCTGGTATGGGTGTATTTGTAATAATCTCGATAATCGTATCGTTCTTACCGGTTATGGCAAGGATATTGTTGTGGTCGCTGACAGTAGGAGTATCAAAGTTGATTGCCGAAGCCTTCTCGGTTACCTCTGCCAATCAGATTTTTACCTCGATATCATCCTTTCTCTCAGCGCTGAGAGCCGTTATTATCAGCGTACTTATAGCTTTTGTTATTTCAACAGCGGTCATGATACATATCGGAGGCTCATCATGAAAGGCTTATCGGGCATTTGTATAACCGTCTGCTTAGTCAGCATAGCCGTCTGTATTTTCTCGGTCCTTATCCCTCAGAAGAGGACAGCTAAGATAATGAGCTTTGTTATAGGGCTGTTCCTTACAGTTACCATACTCAGCAGTATTATAGCCAAAAGCGAAGAGATCAGTCTTGATATTTCTGAATTAGAAAAATATAAGCTCCCTGAGTATTCTCAGGATGATTACAATGATACAGCTATCCAGATGACTGCCGATAATCTTACCTCAGCATTGAATGAGCTTCTGAAAAATGAGGGCATTAACGCGGATGATATAAAGCTCACTTTGAAAATAACCGACGAGGGCAGAATATATGCTTCAAGGGTCGTCATATATATTAACGAAGAGGATTATCTACGTCGGAGCGATATCAAGAGCATAATTTACAGGAATTTATCAAAGGAGCCTGAGATATATGTTACAGGGCAGGAAAATGAGCGCTCTGCTCAGTGATAAGCGAACGCTCAAAATCGCCGTTATCATCGGTATCGCCGCTATAGTCCTTATCTTCATGTCAACAATATTTGATATGAAGCCCGACAAAAGCTATGAACAGGCTCAGCAGTACGCCGAAAAGACCGAGGAGCGACTGCTGCAGATAATAAGTCATATAGACGGAGTAGGGGAGGCGGAGATTTTTTTGACAATGGATAACAGCGGAGAGAATGTCTATCACGATTATTCCGACAAAAAGACCCTCAGCATAGAGCCGAAGGTCAGGGGAGTTGTGATTGTATGCGAGGGAGGAAATGATCCGATAGTCGCTTCTCATGTTCTTGAGGCGGTGACAAAATCTCTTAATATAAATTCAGACAAGGTTTGTATCACAAAATAAAAACGGAGGAACACAATGAAGATCAAAAAACAACACATACTCGTAGCGGCTTTGATACTTTCTCTCGGAGCGGCTGTATATCTTAACTGGCAGTTTTCGGGAACGCCGCTGATATCTCCGACCTCAAAGGAGCTCGGAGCCGCGACCTATGTCAGTAAGGATGCCGAGGCTACAGCAGACGAGGTGCTCACCACTTCAAACGGCGATCTGACCCCTGAGGGTAAGCTTGCGAAGGCGCGTACAGAACGCACTCAGGCTCAAGATAAGGCTCTGTCAGAGGCAAAGAACATCCTTGAGCTGTCCGATTCCTCGGACGAAGCCAAGTCTGAGGCTGTCAAGGCTGCTGACGCTATAGAACAACGTATACTTGCCCAGAGCAATGTCGAGAATATACTCGAGGCAAAGGGTTTCCACGGAGCCTTGTGCTACGCCTCGGATGGCGGTTGTACGGTAACGGTGCTGTCGTCCGAATTAAAGGATGACTCGCCTGTTATCATCAAAGACGCGGTTTTGTCACAAATGGATATCGAGTTCAATAATATCGTGATAGTAGATATATCATAAAAGAAACGGACGGCTTTCACCGTCCGTTTTGCTTATTTGAGAAGATCCATCAATTCCTTGCTGATCTGTATATCAGGTACGACGTCGTCAGCTTCATTGATAGCATCGACGCCGTTAATCTTTTCATAGCTCTTTGCGTCTACGATTATAAGCGCCGAGTGCGGAGTAATGTTCTTTTCGGGATCAAACTTCGAAATCGCTTTGTCTGAGGCTTTGTCGCCGTCCGCAATGACATACCAGCTCTCAGGCAGCTCATACTGAGATTTTATCTGAGGAACACAAGGATTATCGCTGTTGTTGATGATAACGCTCAGCATCTTCCATTCGTCCTCGGTATCGTTCTTGATAGTCAGAGAGATCGTCTGACCGTTATATACAATGTATCCGTCGTTTACCGCCTTTGTGGTATTGTCTCTCAGCGGAGAGAACGCCTTGCGTATCTTTATCAGACCTTTGTAGTAATCGACGAGCTTTGAGTAGCGAACGGTCCTGGTCCAGTTGATAGAGTTGATCGAATCCGGAGATTTATATGAGTTATGATCGCCGTGCTTAGTCCTCGCGAATTCCTCGCCCGCGAGCATGAACGGTATACCTAATGAAGAGAGGATCAGTACCGCGGCGAGCTTGTTCTGAGCGATATATGAGTTCTCTGTGGTATCAAAGTCGTCGCACCAGTTGGATTTTAGTATCTTATCCCACAGAGTGAGGTTATCATGAGCGGAGTCATAGGTGATACATTGTGAGGGTTCGTTTGCCCAGTTGCCGAAGGTGACAGATGAAGCGCCCATCATACCCGCGATAACATTATAAGCGCTGTGAGTTGAGCCCTGTATGAAGCCCTTGCTGTCATCGTCAGAGCCGCCCTTGATACCGTGGCGCATATCGTCGTTGAACATACCGATACGTGATGATAGCTTTTTAGCGTTCGTTTTGTTGCTGCAGTCCTCGCCTGAGATACCGTTCTCGCCGTCGTTGGCTGTCCAAGGCTCGCCGTACATCATGATACGCTTGTCGATCTTATCGAGCTCAGCGCGGATCATATTCATAGTCTCGATATCATGACACGCCATAAGGTCAAATCTGAAGCCGTCTATATGATATTCCTCGACCCAGTATCTTAGCGAGTCGATCATGAATTTGCGGAACATAGTCTTATCGCTGGCTGTGACATTACCGCAGCCTGATGAGTTGAGGAACTTGCCGTTCTGCATTCTGAAGTAATACTCGGGAACAGTCTTTTCAAAGGGTGAATCCGCGGTAGAGAATACATGATTGTATACTACATCCATGATAACGCCGATGCCCGCGTCATGCAGAGCTTTTATCATCTCTTTGAATTCTTTTATGCGCACCTCTCCGTGGTAGGGGTCGGTAGAGTAAGAGCCCTCGGGCACGTTGTAGTTGACGGGATCGTAGCCCCAGTTGTATTCAACGCCGGTTATCTCGTTGACGGAGCCGAAGTCAAATACGGGGTTTAGCTGTACGTGTGTGATGCCAAGCTGTTTTAAATAATTAACGCAGGTGGGGTAAGAGGTAAAGGGGATACGGGTATCCTGCTCGGTAAAGGCGAGAAACTTGCCTCTGTGTTCCTTGCTGATGCCCGAGGTGTCGGATGATGAGAAATCTCTTACGTGTATCTCCCAGATGACAGCGTCATTGGGTCTGTCAAGAAGCATATGCTTGTCATTCTCCCAGCCCTCGGGGTCAGTGGATGAGAGATCGACTACCTCTGAACGGGTCGAGTTAACGCCGACAGCCTTCGAGTAAACGTCCTGAGTTTCGTGAGTACCCTTCTCGGTCTTTATGACATAAGTATAATATGTTTTGTTGAGGTCTCCGTCTATAGAGGCTGACCATACGCCTGTCGCGGCGTCAAAAAGCATTTGCTTTATTCCGAGCACCTGAGCTCCGTTCTCGATATATGAGCCGGTCGAATACAGCTTGAGCAGTACCTGCTCGGCTGACGGCGCCCATACCTTGAATGTTGTGCTCTCGGGAGTATAAGTGTAACCTAAATCGTTACCGTCATAGGTGCTATATATCTCTTCTTTGTTTGAATAAAACGCTGTTGTGCCCATTTCTAAACCTCACAATGATTATTCATACACAGACATTTTATCATTTTCTGTTTTGTATTTCAACATTAAATTTATGGATAAGCCTTTAAAACGGCAATTATGACCTTTTTTATAAAATTTCCGATTGTACTTTAGTAATTCTGTTAATTTTTGTGTGGCATAAAATTATCCAACTTCCTATTATTTGTTTTAATCATAATTTATTATATTCAAGAACGTAATCTGTGTTACAAAAATGCAATTTATTGTACTGTAAAAGGATCGTTTATGACCCTATATAACAGTTTACAAAAGCTTGTATTTGTGATATAATTCATTTGTATAATTATGTTTAGGATAAGTGAGGGTATTTATATGTGCGATACAAATAACGCTCCCGATAAAAACAAGGTTTCTAAGTATAAGGTCCGCGAACAGGCGTTCTTTCTGTGCTTCGAGTCGCTGTTTTCGGATACCGATATAGACGAGCTCGCCGATAACGCAGGCGACGCGAGGGATGAATTCTTAAGCGACGAGGCTATCGATCGCGCTAAGGGCGTAGTTGAGCATAAGATTGAGATAGATGAAAAGATATCAGCACACCTTAAAACAGGATGGAAGCTCAGCCGTATCTCAAAGGTATCTCTCGCTGTCCTCAGGCTCGCCGTTTATGAAATGCTTTATTTAGATGATATCCCCGTTTCTGTCGCTATTAACGAGGCGGTAGAGCTCTCGAAGAAATTCACCGTGCAGGATGATACCTCCTTTATAAACGGCGTCTTAGGCGCTATAGCAAAGGAGCTGTGAGCGTGTATCTCGGTATCGATACCAGTAACTACACTACCTCTGTCTGTTTATATGACAGTGAGGGCGGTTCGGTAATATCCGAGCGCAGACTGCTGCCTGTCAAGGACGGAGAGCTCGGGCTCAGACAGAGCGACGCTGTATTCCATCATGTACAGCAGCTGCCTGAGCTTTTTAACAGAACCTTTGCTGATTATTCGGGTAGTATCAAGGCGATCGGCGTTTCATACGCTCCTCGTACAGCCGAGGGCTCATATATGCCATGCTTTACCGTAGGCCTTATGGCGGCCGATATCCTCGGTTCTGTTCTTAAAGTACCCGTTTATCGTTTCTCTCACCAGCAGGGTCATATAGCCGCGGCGCTCTACAGCACAGACAGACTTGACCTTTTACATAAAAAACACATTGCCTTTCATGTCAGCGGCGGTACTACCGAGGCCCTTTTGATAAACGGTACCGAGGGCTTTGTCACTACCGATATAATCGCTCAGACTCTTGATCTCAACGCGGGTCAGCTCATCGACCGTATCGGCGTTATGCTTGGCTTGTCGTTCCCGTGCGGAAGAGAGCTCGAGAAGCTCGCACTTAGCTGCACCGAAAAGGTCGGAGCTAAAGCCACGTTAAAGGGTCTTGACTGCTGTCTGAGCGGCGGTCAGAATATCGCTGAAAAATATCTTAAAGAAGGCAAAAGCCCCGAGTATGTCGCCCGCTTCGCTATGGAATTTGTCGGCGCGGCGATAGAGGGAATGAGCCGAAAAATAAGAGAAAAATACGGCGAACTCCCGTTTGTTTACGCGGGCGGTGTGATGTCCGACAGCATTATCAGAGATCGTCTGAATACTCACGATTGCGTATTTGCGAAACCTGAGTTTTCGTCTGATAACGCCGCGGGTACTGCCGTGCTCGCTTCTGTAAAGGATAAAAATAATGATAACCCCTAAGGTATATACTGTATCACAAATCAATTCTCATGTAAGTAATCTCATCGCCTCCGACCCTGCCTTGCAGGTCGTTTTTGTCGAAGGCGAGCTTTCTAACGTAAATATAAACTCAAAGAGCGGTCATATGTATTTCTCTTTGAAGGATAATAAGAGCGTTATTCGCGCTGTGATGTTCGCTTGGAGCGTCCGCAATCTCAAATTCAGACCCGAGGACGGCATGAAGGTTATAATGCGCGCTCAGGTCACCGTATATGAGCCGGGCGGTCAGTATCAGCTTAGGGTAGAGGATATGCAGCCCGACGGCGTAGGCGTGCTTGCTATGCGGCTCGAACAGCTCAAGAAGAAGCTCTCTGCAGAGGGTCTGTTTGCTAATGAACATAAAAAGCCGATCCCGGCTATACCCTCGACTGTAGGCGTCATCACTTCTCCTACAGGCGCTGCTGTCAGAGATATAATCGATATCATAGGCAGGAGATATCCCGCTGTAAATATTGTATTAGCTCCCGTGCTCGTCCAGGGTGAAGGAGCTCCGGAACAGCTTATAAAGGCTGTAAGGCGCTTTTCCGAGAGTAAGGGAGCTGACGTCATCATCATTGGCCGCGGCGGCGGATCTATGGAGGATCTATGGGCTTTCAACGACGAGGGGCTCGCTCGCGCAATATACGATTGCGAGATACCCGTTATATCCGCCGTAGGTCATGAGACTGACGTTACTATCTGTGATTTTGTCAGCGACCTTCGCGCGCCAACTCCGTCAGCTGCGGCTGAACTCGCCGTACCCAATATGGCTGATCTGTTGTATACCGTTGATAATCTGCATAAAAGGTGCAGAACTTCACTAAATAACCGCCTCGATATGTTCGACCGTCAGTTTGAGAGATATGTAAAGCTCAGCGAAGCTTACTCTCCGATAAAGATATATGATAAACAGCTCCAAACAGTAAATAACCTTGCCGATCACGCCAAAGCTGCCGTCGACAGCCGCCTCAGCGTAAAAGCATCGCTTGCTCAAGAGCTCACCTCAAAGCTTGAGGCTCTCAATCCTCTCGCAGTATTGAACAGAGGCTTTTCGTTTATCACAAACAACGGCAAGCCCGCTACGTCCGTTGATGATGTAATGGCTGGAGATACCGTCGATATAAGGTTTAAGGACGGTACTGTAAAAGCCGAGATATTATAAAAAACGAGGAAACAATTATGTCGTTCACACACCTTCATGTACATACCGAGTACAGCTTGCTTGACGGCGCCTGCCGCATCGGCAAGCTTGTCAGTCGCGCGAAAGAACTCGGTCAAAGCTCCCTTGCCATAACCGACCATGGCGTTATGTACGGTGTAATCGACTTTTACCGTGAGTGTAAAAAGCAGGGGGTTCACCCGGTCATAGGCTGTGAGGTCTATGTAGCTCCTCGTTCACGCTTTGAAAAGACATTTGAGCTTGACCGAGAGTATTATCATCTCGTTTTATTGTGCGAGAACAATATCGGATATCAGAACTTGATGAAGCTTGTGTCCCGTGCCTTTACCGAGGGCTTTTATAATAAGCCCCGTATAGATCGTGAGCTCCTCGAAAAATACCATGAGGGGCTTATTTGTCTGTCTGCCTGTATGTCCGGTGAAGTCCCGAAAAGACTTTTGTCAGATGATTATAAAGGCGCTGTTGAAAGCGCTCTGTATTATCAAAGCCTGTTCGGTAAGGATAATTACTATATTGAGCTCCAAAATCACGGTATAACTGAGCAGCAGCGACTTAATACTCAGCTCATCAAACTCGCACGAGAGATAGGCGCGGGTCTCGTAGCTACCAACGACTGCCACTATATCCGCAAAGAGGATCATAATTTGCATGATATCCTGCTTTGTATGCAGACCAACAGCACCGTAAATGATAAGAAAATGAGCTTTGAAGCCGAGGAATTCTATTTAAAGAGCGAGGATGAGATGCGCTCTATGTTCAGCGGCGTCGATGAAGCTTTTGAAAATACAACAAAAATAGCTCAGCGCTGTAATGTAGAGATAGAATTCGGCAAGCGTAAGCTGCCCGATTTCAAGACCCCTGACGACGAAGATCACTATGAGTATTTCAGACGCAAATGCTACGATGGGCTTTATCTGCATTACGGTAACTCTCCCGACAGTTCTTTGATCGAGAGGCTCGAGTATGAGCTGAGCGTTATAAAGAACATGGGCTTTGTCGACTATTTTCTGATAGTCAACGACTTTGTGCAGTACGCAAAAAGCCGGGATATCCCCGTTGGCCCCGGACGAGGCTCGGGCGCCGGCTCTTTATGCGCGTATTGTATCGGTATCACAGGTATAGATCCTATAAAATATAATCTCCTGTTTGAACGCTTCCTGAACCCCGAGCGCGTCAGTATGCCTGACTTCGATATAGATTTCTGCAAAGACAGACGCGGCGAGGTCATAGATTATGTTATCCGTAAATACGGCGAGGATCATGTGGCTCAGATAGTTGCTTTCGGTACGATGCAGGCGAGAGGCGCGGTAAGAGACGTAGGCAGAGTTCTCGATATTCCTTACGCTCAGGTCGATAAGATCGCCAAGATGATACCATTCAGCATCGATATGACCGTCGATAAGGCGCTTACACTCTCTGCAGAGCTCAGACAAAGCTACCATCAGGATCCTGTCGTCAAACAGATAATAGATATCGCAAGAGAGCTCGAGGGCGTCCCGAGACATATCACCATGCACGCCGCAGGAGTTGTCATAACCGACCGACCCGTCAGCGATTATGTACCGCTCGCTAAATCCGATGAGGCTGTAATTACCCAGTTCACTATGACCACCCTTGAGGAGCTCGGTCTTTTGAAGATGGATTTCCTCGGTCTGCGCAACCTTACAGTAATCCACGACGCCGAGGTTATGATACGCAGGACGGAACCCGATTTTTCAATAAATGATATCCGCTACACCGACAAGACTGTTTATGATATGATCTCTACCGGCAACACCGACGGTGTATTCCAGTTTGAGAGCGGAGGAATGAAGAACGTTCTCGCTCAGCTGAAACCCGAACGCTTTGAGGATCTTATAGCTGTTATCTCTCTGTATAGACCAGGTCCGATGGACTCTATCCCGATATATATCCGCAACCGTCATAACCCTAAGCTGATAACATACAAGCACCCTCTGCTCGAACCCATCCTCAACGTCACCAACGGCTGTATAGTGTATCAGGAGCAGGTCATGCAGATATTCCGCTCTTTAGCGGGCTATTCTCTCGGCAGGGCTGATATCGTACGCCGAGCCATGAGCAAGAAGAAGCACGACGTCATGGAGCGTGAAAAGCAAATATTCGTAAACGGACTTGTGAATGATAAGGGTGAGATCGAGGTCGAAGGCTGTCTAAGGCGCGGTATAGACGAGGAAACCGCATTATCGATATTTGCCGAAATGGAGAGCTTCGCCTCCTATGCTTTCAACAAAAGCCACGCGGCGGCTTACGCGGTTCTCTCATATCAGACCGCTTATCTAAAATGTCATCATAAACGCGAGTATATGGCGGCTCTGCTCTCGTCGGTAATTGACAGTCAGAACAAGACCGCTCAATATATCAGCGAGTGTCACAGGATGTCGATCTCGGTACTGCCCCCGAGTGTCAATGAGAGCGAGAGCAAATATACCGTCTCCGGCGATCATATTAGATTTGGATTATCGGCGATAAAGAATCTCGGCTTAGCTTTTATAGATGCTATAATCCGCGAGCGAGCCATACGGCCGTATAAGTCTTTCTATGATTTTTGTAAAAGGCTCAACGGCAAAGGACTGAACGCAAGATCTCTTGAAAGCCTCATAAAATGCGGAGCTCTCGATAATCTCGGCTATAACCGCCGCCAGATGATTACTGTCTCAAAGACTGTTCTCGATGACCTTGAATATGACAGGCGGCGCGGCGGCGGAGCGGGTCAAATATCTCTCTTTGATATGGGCGACAGCTCTGCCGATGATGAGATAGCCGTGCCCGAGCTTGACGAGTTCCCGATTACCGAGAAGCTGAATATGGAAAAGGAAATTGCGGGTATGTACTTAAGCGGTCATCCTCTCGATGAGTACGCAGAGTATTCAAACACCGTTAACGCCGACCGTATCAGCGATATAATCAATTCCGAGAGCGGCAGATACTCTGACCGCTCAAAGGTAAGGCTGATTGCGTCGGTCAACAAGAATAAAACCCAGATAACAAAGAACAATAAGATGATGGCGTTCGCCGATATCGAGGATCGCTTCGGCTCATGTGAAATGATAGTGTTCCCGAATATACTTGACGAATGCAGAGAAGCCCTTTATATCGGCTCCGTAATAGATATACAGGGTACTCTCAGCTTTAAAGAGGACGAAGAGCCCCGTATCATCGCAGAGAAGATAACCGCTTTACCACCGGCAAAGGAGCTTAGTAACGTTCCGATAAGTTCTGCCCCGGTCAAACAACCTGTGAATTTTGAGCCGCAAAAGGCTGAGAAGCTCTATCTCAAGGTCAGATCACTCGAGAGCTCTGAATATCTGAAGGCAAAGAACATACTTGAGATATTCCCCGGTAACGTAAAAGTAATCTTTTATCTCAGCGACAAAAAGTCACAGCTGATGGCGCCTCAAAGCCTTTGGACGACCCCTAATCCCACTATGCTCGGCGAGCTTGAATATCAGCTCGGCAAGGGGAATGTCATACTGAAATAAAGGCGCTTAAAATATTTGATGAAATTTGCATAAATAACTTGATTATATCTATATGTTTGTATTATAATAGATAAGTAATAGTTTATTATCTTACATATGACAGGAGGATTATTATGGCTAAATCATTAGCAGTATTAACAAGCGGCGGCGACGCTCCGGGTATGAACGCCGCTATAAGAGCGGTCGTAAGAGCCGGTATATACTACGGCTTCAAGATGGTGGGCGTTTATAAGGGCTACAGCGGTCTTTTAAACGGCGATATAGAAGAGCTCAATCTCCGCTCTGTATCAGATATTTTAAGCCGCGGTGGTACGATCCTGTACACGGCCCGCAGCAAGAGGTTTATGCAGCCCGAGTATCAGCAGCAGGCGGCTGATTTCTGCCGCTCTCTCGATATCGAGGGTCTGGTAGTTATCGGCGGCGACGGCTCGTTCAAAGGAGCTCGCGCTCTGTCTAACCTCGGTATACCCTGCGTAGGTATCCCCGGCACCATCGATAATGATATTGCTTGTTCAGATTATACCATCGGCTTTGATACGGCGATGAACACCGCTGTTGAGATGGTCGATAAGATCCGTGATACAGCCGCCAGCCACGACCGCTGCTCTGTTGTTGAAGTTATGGGTCGCCGCTGCGGCGATATAGCTTTGCAGACCGGTATCGCGGTAGGCGCAACCGCTATCCTTGTCCCCGAGATCGAGCATGACCTCGAGAGGGACGTCATCTCTCGTATCTATGAGCAGAAGGATACCGGCAAGAAACACTTTATAGTAATCGTAGCCGAGGGCGTCGGCGGTGTCCAGGAGATATCTCATTACATCCAGCACCGCACCGGTATAGAGACCAGAGCAACTATCCTCGGTCACGTTCAGCGAGGAGGTTCTCCGACGCTGATGGACCGTCTGATGGCTACTTCAATGGGTGTATCCGCCGTTCATCTGCTCGCTCAGGGCATCGGCAACCGTGTTGTCGCCTATAAGCACGGAGAGATCGTCGATTATGATATCACCGAGGCTCTCGATATGCCGCGTCAATTCGACAGAGAGCTCTATGATATAGCTCTTGAAGTTTCTATTTGATCATTAGGGCAATACCGTACGCGGTATTGCCTTAACTGTATAGGGTGCGAATGATTTATGGGTATAAAGTATTTTTATAATTTTTGTATTTCAAAGCTTGACGATTTAGATTTAGAGGGTGATATTCTCTCAGCGGTCAGAAAAAGCTATTTTAATGATTTTGACAAGATACGTGATAAGATAACCTACAACAGCGAAGGCGAGTATCATCTCTATGATTATTGTATCGAGAAGGACAAGCCTCTTAAGTGGACTGTCAGTATGTCTGACGGGACGGTTTTGCAGGATGTGACCGAAGCCGACGGCGGCAGATATCATATCTGCTTTTATAAAGACAGCAAGCTTATCAAAAGATTGTTATTCAGCAGGCTGCATACCTTGTTGAGAGTTGAATATACCGACGAGAGCGGCGCGATATGCGCTTCTTTAGAACCGAGAAAGCTCAGAGACGGTCTTTGCCTTTTGTATAAGGATAAGGAGCTGCCGAGAGCTTTGGTGCTCAAAGACGCTCCCGGGATCGCTGACGAGAAAGTCGCTGAGCGCGTGAGAGCCGAGTTTACCGATTATACCGCCGTAGCTTCTACCAATGAAGGCATCGTTCTTTATTTGTCCGAAGATCAGCTCAATTCTTACAACAGCTTTGTTTCACAGGTAGAGAAAGAGATCAACGAAGCTCCCGAACAGACTTTCATTTACGGTAACTCTCCGTTGCTCGATAAGATTAACGCCAAAGATTTCAACGTCAAGCGCAATCTGTCCTCGTCGCTCGATATCACTCAAGCGAGAGAATTCGGCAAGCCTGCCGCTCAGAAAGTAACAGAAGAACCGAAAGCTGAAGAAAACGAAGAAATAGACGATAAGAGCATCGAGGCTGTTGTGAGAGCCATAGCGCAGGTTCAGGTCAATAAAGAGCCTGTTGAAGAAGCACAATCCGAAGAACCCGATATCAATGAGCCCGAGACCGCAATAGCGGAGCCTGCGATCGAGACCGATACCGTTGAAGAACCCGAGAATGATATCATCAAACCCGATAAGCTCGTGATGGCTGACGGCGCTATGTATAAGTATTACGGTGAACTCGATGATAACGGCAATCGTTCGGGCTATGGCAGAACTCTTACAGACCTCGGTAAGACCGCGTATGAGGGCTGTTATGAAAACGACAAACGCTCCGGCAAAGGCTCGTACTATTATAAGGACGGCTCTTTATGCTACAGCGGAGATTGGCTTGAGAACGCCCGTCACGGCGTGGGCGTGGGAATAAGCGCTAGAGACGGCTCAATGCATATCGGACACTGGAAGAACAACGTCCCCGAGGGTAACGGCGTCAGGGTATCCGCCGACGGAGTGGTAAAATTTGTATGTAAGGAATTACCTGACGGCAAGACCGTTTTGACAAATTATACCGACGATGACACCTTGGTCATTTCTATCTATGATAAGGACGGAAACAAAATCGGAGAAAAAACCGTTTCTCTTATTAATTTCTGATTTTTTCATAATTCAATCTTTACGGGTAATACTATTACCGTCGCTGTATGCGGCGGTAATTTTTATTTGTATAATAAGGAGAACGAAATATGAAAAGAATAATCGCGCTTGGTTTCGCCGCTCTTATGACAGCGGCTTGCCTTTGCGCTTGCGAGGGCATGGAGAACACAATGAACAAGGCTAAGGACAAGGCGTCTGAGGTGGTTTCAGATCTTAACGATGACGCAACAAAGTATTCGGGTGACAACAACGGACTATTTGACGATAATAGAGAGACCATCACCCCGACCAACGCCTCTGATAATCTTGCTGAGACCGAGACCGCGGCTGACGTCACTGATGATGACACTATGGGTGAGAACGTCAGCGAGATGATCGAGAACGGTGAGGTAGAGGACGGCGACGGAAATGTCGGCAGTCTCGAAAACAGCGACAGCGACGCCAATACAGACGAGAACGCCGCTGAATACGCTCAGGATCAGATAGTTGACAACACTCAGGATGATACAAACGCTCAGTAAGCAGGTTTTTAAGCCTGCTTTACATATTTATATAGAAAGATAGGCAGAAGAGTAGTTCTCCTGCCTTTTCTTTATATCACCTTCTCAAGCTCTGTTTTCAGCTTGCCGATTATCTTTTTCTCAAGTCTCGATATATAAGACTGCGATATTCCTAATAGATCCGCAACCTCCTTTTGAGTATGCTCTTTATTGCCGTTGAGACCGAACCTAAGCTCCATTATCATCGCTTCTCTGGTATTAAGCCTGTTGACCGCCTCCAACAGCTGGGCTATCTCGACCTCCTGCTCTATATCCGCGCTGACAGTATCACTGTCTGAGCCGAGTATATCGCTCAGCAGCAGCTCATTTCCGTCCCAATCAGTGGATAAAGGCTCCTCTATTGATATCTCGTATTTGCTCTGGGTGGTTTTACGCAGGAACATAAGTATCTCGTTCTCGATACACCTCGAAGCGTAGGTCGCGAGCTTGATCTTCCTCTCGGGCGAGAAGGTATTTACCGCTTTGATCAGCCCGATTGTGCCTATAGATATCAGGTCCTCGATATTGACGTTGCTGTTCTCGAACTTCTTCGCTATATATACTACCAGTCTTAAGTTATGTACGATCAGCGGTTCTCTTGCTTTTTCATCGCCGTCAGATATCCTTTTCATAATTATGGCTTCTTCATCAGCCGTAAGCGGCGGAGGAAGAGCTCCCGCCGAGTTTATGTAGTATACGCTGTTTGACAGAAAAATAAATCTTAGCTTAAACAGTATGTTTCTTATCAGTTGCATCATATCACCTTAATATATCAGAGTTTATTATAGCTTCATATTGTCCGTTGTTGATATCGGACAGAGCTATATAAATACTTTTGTCTATACATTTATTATCTATCGTTACGCTGTCCGCCTTGACGGCGTTCAGATACGACGAGCCACCGATAGAGGTATAGGGGATTATCCTGCGCGGTTCATTATCATTTATAGTAATAATGCTTCTATCAACGATTATGACAGGTGAATTTGAGAAAGGCTCAATCAGATTACACCCGGTATCTACCTTGCCTATACATGAGTAATCTTTCTTGCTGATCGAGAACTTGAGCGGTACAACGGTTGATTTAATTCTCTCAGAGAATAATTTACTGATTACAAGCAATATAACATAGATCACCGCGGTAAGTATTATCATCAAAAGAGGGTCGACCTCAAAGTACGGCACATCGTTGATTATAAGCATATTCGGCGGCTTGAACAGCTGATAGAACAGTATGAACCCGCCGCAGTAAACGAGAGAGACCGCAGCTGTCATTATCAAAGCCTTTATATATTCTCTCCTGCTTTTATAACCGAATGCAGCAAAGGCGATCACCGCCGAGGATATAAGCCTTATAAGCCATAGCAGCGGTTGATTATCGATATCTGTAAAGATGATAAGAGAGAACAAAGCTCCCGTAAACGCCCCGATTATCAGCCTGTAAAGCCTTATATTACGTTTGAGCAGCTTATCGGCTGTCATTAGAACGGCGTAATTTATGACCGTGTTTATCACGATCAGTATATCTATGTATACGACCAAACAAAGACCCCTGTGAAAAACAATTGACTTGTACGCGTATATTATCGCACAGATCCCGGGAATATAGTGTCAAAGCGGATATGCTTATTATTGTAATAATCTCAGATATAGGGCTAAAAATGAGAACTCAAAAGGTTATGATGTATAAATAATTCTGAATTAGAAATAAAATGTAGAATAGTTTTTTTACAAATCGGTATTTTTGTACCGAATAATACAAAAAACATTTGACTTACCAATGCTTTGAGGTTATTATATTAAGGAATACACTATATGGTGGTGAATTTATGGCTGTTTCCACAATAGATAGAGTGAGAGAGGCTGAGCTAAAATCGAGCGAGATGCAATCTCAGGCTGAGCAAAAGGCGGTTGAGCTTGTAGCCGACGCTAAGCGCCGCGCCGATGAGATCATCAGTTCGGCAAAAGCTGAGGCTGAGGAGTTTGAAAGATCAGCCTGCGAAGAGGCGCGCTCCCGCGCTGATGCCGTCGTCAGAGAAAGGGGAGAAGAGGCGAAGAAAAACGCCGAAGCCCTTAGCGAGAAGACACTCAAGCTCAAGCAGAACGTAATCAATAAACTTATCACAGAAACATTAGTATAAAGCAGTAAGGAGGAGCATTATGGCAATGCTCAAGATGCAGCGCATAAACGTATACGCGCTGTTAAAATACTGCAAGGATATCCTTGAGAACCTCCAACGGCGCGGTGTGGTAGAGATAGAGAACGTCGATATCGAAGACAGCGTTTTCTTCAAGGACGATACATCGATCTATCAGACCCAGTACCGCCACAACGCTTCTACCGCGATCGAAGCTAAAGAGATACTCAATAAGTATGTCCCTCATAAGAAAGGACTTTTGAGTTCCTTTAAGGGACGTGAGCAGCTCAGCAGGGCTGAGTATGACGCGCTTGTAGAGCAAACTCCCGATATCCTTCGTGTAGCTTACGATATCATATCGTGTCAAAAGAATATCGATACAAATATGGCTGAAAAGGTCAAGTATCAGGCTCAGCTCGATACGATCAAGCCGTGGCTCTCTTTAGATGTGCCCATGACCTTTACGGGTACGGCATCCACAAGAGCGTTCATCGGCCGCTTCTCACCGCCCAAGACCTCTACGGATATAATGACAGGGCTCGCCGAGCTCATCCCGGATGTCGACGGTATCGAGGTCGAGATCGTCCACAGCGACGAAAACCAGACCTGCGTTTTCGTTCTGACCGGCGCTAAAGACGCCGAGGCTGTGTCAGAGGCGCTAAGGCGTATCGGCTTTGAATATCCTTCATATGTGTCTAAGGTAACACCCGTCGAGCGTGAGAAGGAGATAAACAAGCATCTGAGCAACCGCGACGGCAGGATTCTCGAGAACCAAAAGATAATCGAGAGCTATGCAAAGTATTATGATAAGCTCGAGTTCCTCGAGGATTATTATGTGATGAAGGCCGATCGCTACGCTGTATACGACGATATCAGCACCAGCAACAATACCTTTGTGCTGACAGGCTACATACCGGAGCCCGACGCTCCCGCTCTCAAGAAGTATCTTGAAGAGACCTACGACGCTGAGGTCGAGCTTGAAGAAGCGACCAATGACGAAGCGCCGGTAAAGCTCAAGAACAATAAATTTGCCGAGCCGGTCGAGGGCGTATTGGCGTCCTACAGCTATCCCGATCATCATGAGTCCGACCCTACGTCCGTTATGGCTATCTTCTACTATCTGTTTTTCGGCATGATGTTCTCAGACGCGGGCTACGGATTGGTAATGGCTCTCGCCTGCGGAATAAGTCTCTTGAAGTTCAAGGGCATGGAGCCCGGGCTCAGGCGCTCCGTCAAGATGTTCTTCTGGTGCGGAGTTTCAACGACCATATGGGGACTGCTGTTCGGCTCATTCTTTGGCGACGCTGTATCAGTGATCTCGACTACCTTCTTCCATACCCAGCCGCCCGCGATCCCCGGACTTGTAGTGCCGCTGTGGCTGAACCCCGTATCAGACCCCATGAAGGTTCTTATGCTGTCGTTCCTCTTAGGCATCATACATTTGTTCATGGGTCTCGGAATAATGGCTTACAATTATATCAGGAACAAAGAGTATCTGCCTGTGATATACGACGTCATCAGCTGGTATCTCCTGGTCGGCGGCGCTATCCTTGCTCTGCTGTCTACCGATATGATGGGTAACATAGCGGGCTTCACCATCCCGCCGATATTCCTCACGATAGGCGGTATCATGGCTGCTGTCGGAGCGGTCATAATCGTTCTCTTCTCCGGTAGAGAGAGCTCAAACCCCGTTATCCGTCTTTTAAAGGGCGTCTACGGTCTTTACGGCGCAACGGGATATTTGAGCGATATACTCTCATACAGCCGTTTGCTGGCTCTCGGTATGGCGACCGGTATCATAGCCCAGGTATTCAACCTTGTAGGCACCATACTCGGCGACAGCATTATCGGCGTGATCGTTTTCATTATAGTATTCGTTATCGGTCATTCGGTAAATATAGGCATCAACGCTCTCGGAGCTTATGTACATACGAACCGTTTACAGTTCGTTGAATTCTTCGGTAAGTTTTATAAGGGCGGAGGCAGAGGCTTCAACCCCTTCAAAATCAATACAAAGCATTATACAGTCAAGGAGGACATATAAAATGTCAGAGTTTTTTCAGAATTCAGGTTTGTTTTTCGCACTTTTAGGCGCCGCTGTCGCTACCCTTATGGCGGGTATCGGCTCGGCTATAGGCGTAGGTAAGGCGGGTGTTGCCGCTTCGGGCGTACTTGCCGAGGATCCTTCGCTCTTCGGTAAGGTCCTTATCTTCCAGCTTCTGCCCGCTACCCAGGGTATTTACGGACTTCTCGTCGGTATCCTTATCCTCTCTAACGTCGGTCTGATCGGCGGAGTAAAAGAGGTCACAGCTCTGCAGGGTCTCCTGTATTTCGCGGCTTCTCTCCCGATCGCCTTCTGCGGACTTTATTCCGCTATATATCAGAGCAAGTGCGCTGTCGCCGGTATCGGTACCGTAGCCAAGAAGCCCGATCAGTTCGGTAAAGCTATCCTTATGCCCGCGATGGTCGAGACCTACGCTATCCTTGCTCTCCTTATCTCTATGCTTGCTATTATTGGCATTGCCGGTATGTGATCGGTGAGTGTTATGTCAGGTATTGATAAGATAATTGAACAGATACAGTCTGATACTGATAAGATATGCGCCTCTGTGATCGGGGCGGCTCAGCAAAAAGCAGATAAGATAATCTCTGAGGCTGAGGCTAAGGCTCAGCAGATCATAGCCGACGGCAAGGATAAGACTGCCTCAAAGGTAGCCGATATCAAGAAGCGCGGCGACTCCGCTGCCGACCTCGAAGAGAAGCGGGTCATGCTGTATACTAAGCAGAAAATAATCTCCGAGATGCTCTCAGAGGGCTTGTTAAACGCCAAGAACCTTCCCGAGGACGAGTATTTTGACCTGATCGATAAGATGGTTGAGAAGTACTCGCAACCCGAGGACGGTGTTATCGTTTTCGGTAAAAAGGATATTGAGAGACTTCCTCAGGGCTATATCGACAGGCTGAATAAGAGCTCAAAGGGTCAGCTGACCTTGTCCGACGAGACTGCCGATATCGAAGCGGGTTTTATCTTGAAGTACGGCGGCATAGAACAGAACTGCTCCTTTGACGCCATTTTCGCGGGTGAGGCTGAGAACCTCTCCGACAGAGCCGGCAGGCTTCTGTTCTGATAAGGAGGGTTACTATGCAGCAGGATTATACATATGCTGTAGCGCGTATCCGCTTCAAAGAGACACAGCTTCTGTCAGACTCAGATATAGACGCCCTGTTATCCTCTAAGGATACCGAAGCTGTCATGCGGCTGCTCAGAGATAAGGGCTGGGGAGATAACTCCGATCTATCGGCGGAACAGCTTCTGTCCGCTGAGGAAGAGAAGCTTTGGGCTTTTGTAGACGAGTGTGTTTCAGAACGCTCTGATCTCGAGTTCCTCAGAGTTCCCAACGATTTTCACAATCTCAAGGTCGCTGTCAAGTGTATCACGCGCGACATTAAGCCCGACGGTCTGTTCATATACAATGCGGTGTGTGATCCCGAGACGGTCTATGAGTGCGTCAAGAACCGCTCCTATAAAGACCTCCCCGAGTTTTTAATGGACGTCGCTCAAGAGGCGATGACAGCTCTGCTTCAGACCTCTGACGGTCAGCTCTGCGATATCATCATAGATAAAGCGTGCATGGATCGCGTCTACACTCTCGGCAAGCAAAGCGATAACGAGATCATCCGCCTGTATTGCGAGCTGTTTGTCGTCTGCGCTGATATCAAGACGGCTGTTCGCTGCGCCAAAACAGGCAAAAAGCCCGAGTTTATCCGCAGAGCGATAGCCGAGTGCGATACTCTTGATAAGGATAAGCTTTCGGCTGCCGCCTATGAGGGCTATGACGCGGTGCTGTCATATATCAGTCTTACAGAGTACCGCTCCGCGGTTGACGCTATAAATACATCCATGTCAGCCTTTGAGAAGTGGTGCGACGATTATCTCACCGCCGTGATGAAGCCTCAGAAATGGGAGCCCTTTACTATCGGTCCGATAGTCGCTTATATAATCGCGCGCCAAAATGAAATCAAGGCTGTCAGAATGATACTGTCCGCAAAGCTCAACGGACTGTCTGAAGAAACGATAAAAGAAAGACTGAGGGATATGTATGTCTGAGAGAATAGCGGTATTCGGCGACAGAGAGAGTATCTACGGCTTCGCGGCACTCGGTCTTGATACATATTTTTATGAGCTTGGAGCCGATAACACAGCGGTGTTCAAAAAGCTTTGTCAGAGCCGTAACTACAGCATTATTTATATAACCGAGGCGGCAGCTGCTGAGCTCGATAAAGAGATCGAGAAGTACCGCAGCGAGCCTTCTCCCGCCATAATACTGATACCGGGCGTGTCGGGCAATACGGGCGAGGGTATGTCAGCCGTCAGAAAGTCTGTCGAAAAGGCCGTCGGCAGCGATATATTCAACGAATGATAAGTAAAGAGTTTTGAATTAGATACTGTTAGTTGCTTAACGGTTCACACATTGGGATCGGGTGCGGACAGCGCCCGCCGTCAACTCCTAATTCTAACTCCTAACTTCTGACTATTAAAAAGGAATGATACATTATGAGTACAGGTGTAATTAAGAAGGTAGCCGGTCCTCTGGTCATCGCCGAGGGTATGCGCGACTGCAATATGTTCGACGTTGTACACGTTTCCGATATGAACCTCATCGGCGAGGTCATTGAGATGCACGGCGACCGCGCCTCTATACAGGTATACGAAGAGACCTCGGGTCTCGGCCCCGGCGAGCCTGTCGTTTCCACAGGCAGCCAGCTCTCTGTCGAGCTCGGTCCGGGACTTATCGAAAGTATATATGACGGTATCCAGAGACCTCTTGACGATATCATGAAGGTCAGCGGCAACAATCTCAGCCGCGGTATCTCCGTACCCGCACTGAAGCGCGATAAGGTTTGGCAGTTCGACGCTGCAGCCAAGGTCGGCGAAAGGGTAGAGGGCGGCGATGTCATCGGTACCGTTCAGGAGACTGCAATCGTCCTTCATAAGATAATGGTACCCGCTAAGGTAAGCGGTATTATCAAAGAGATCTCAAGCGGCGGCTATAAGGTCACCGATACCGTTGCCGTTGTAGAGGATGATAAAGGCGAGAGACATGAAGTCACCCTGATGCAAAAGTGGCCTGTCCGTATCGGCAGACCCTATAAGCGCAAGCTCTCTCCCGATATGCCTCTTATCACGGGTCAGCGCGTCATAGATACGCTCTTCCCGATAGCTAAGGGCGGCGTCGCTGCGGTTCCCGGTCCTTTCGGTTCAGGCAAGACCGTCGTCCAGCACCAGCTTGCTAAATGGGCTGAGGCTGATATCGTAGTATATATCGGCTGCGGTGAGCGCGGCAACGAGATGACCGACGTTCTTAACGAGTTCCCCGAGCTGCTCGACCCTAAGACGGGTCACAGTCTTATGGAGCGTACCGTTCTTATCGCCAATACCTCCGATATGCCCGTCGCGGCTCGTGAGGCTTCCATATACACAGGTATCACTATAGCCGAGTATTTCCGCGATATGGGTTACTCCGTAGCTCTTATGGCCGATTCGACCTCCCGTTGGGCTGAGGCTCTCAGAGAGATGTCCGGTCGTCTTGAAGAAATGCCCGGTGAAGAGGGATATCCCGCGTATCTCGGTTCCCGTCTCGCTCAGTTCTATGAGAGAGCCGGCCGAGTAATCACCCTCGGTTCAGAGGATCAGGAGGGTTCGCTCTCCGTTATCGGCGCGGTATCGCCTCCCGGCGGCGATATCTCAGAGCCTGTATCTCAGGCTACACTTCGTATCGTAAAGGTGTTCTGGGGTCTCGACGCGGGTCTTGCTTATAAACGTCACTTCCCGGCTGTAAACTGGCTTACATCATACTCATTGTATGTTGATACCATGGCTAAGTGGTATCAGGATAACGTAGCTGCCGACTGGATGGATCTTCGCGCGCGCGTTATGGCACTCTTGCAGGAAGAGAGCGAGCTCGAAGAGATAGTCAAGCTCGTCGGTATGGACGCTCTCTCAGACATCGACCGTATCAAGCTCGAGGCGGCGCGCTCTATCCGTGAGGACTTTTTACATCAGAACGCCTTCCATGAGACCGATACCTATACCACGCTCAACAAGCAGTATCATATGATGCAGCTCGTCATGGCGTTCTTCGATAAGAGCGCCGAGGCTCTCGATAAGGGAGCTCAGCTGAACGCACTCATCGATATGCCTATCCGAGAGCGTATAGGCAGGTTCAAATATGTCGATGAAAACGAGATAGATACCGTTTACAGCGATATCATTTATAATCTCGATGTTGATATAAATAATATCATCAAGAAAGGAGATGAGTGATAATGCCTAAGGAATACAGGACTATTCAAGAGGTAGCGGGTCCTTTGATGCTGGTCAAAGGCGTCAGCGACGTAAGCTACAATGACCTTGGCGAGATAGAGCTTTCCTCAGGCGAGGTAAGACGCTGCAAGGTCCTTGAGATCAACGGCGAGGACGCTCTCGTCCAGCTCTTCGACTCAGCCGCCGGCATAAATCTCTCAAACTCCAAGGTTCGCTTTTTAGGTAAGTCAATGGAGCTGGGCGTATCCACCGATATGCTCTCACGAGTATTCGACGGTATGGGCAAGCCCATCGACGGCGGTCCCGATATCCTGCCCGTTAAGCGCATGGATATCAACGGTCTGCCCATGAACCCATACGCAAGGAACTATCCCCAGGAGTTCATCCAGACAGGTGTTTCTGCTATCGACGGTCTAAATACCCTCGTAAGAGGTCAGAAGCTCCCGATATTCTCCGCTTCCGGTCTGCCTCACGCTCAGCTTGCGGCTCAGATAGCCCGTCAGGCTAAGGTTCGCGGCACAGATGAGCAGTTCGCCGTTGTGTTCGCCGCTATGGGCATCACGTTTGAAGAGTCCAACTACTTTATAGAGAGCTTTAAAGAGACAGGCGCTATCGACCGTACAGTTATGTTCGTGAACCTCGCGAACGACCCGGCTATCGAGCGAATCTCCACACCCCGTATGGCTCTGACAGCAGCCGAGTATCTCGCTTTTGAAGCAGATATGCACGTTCTGGTAATAATGACAGATATTACCAACTACGCCGACGCCCTGCGTGAGGTCTCAGCCGCGCGTAAAGAGGTACCCGGCAGACGCGGATATCCCGGCTATATGTACACCGACCTTGCTACTCTTTATGAGCGCGCCGGCAGACAGAAGGGCAAGAAGGGCTCTATCACCCTCATCCCGATCCTCACCATGCCCGAGGATGATAAAACTCACCCGATCCCCGACCTTACAGGCTATATCACCGAGGGTCAGATAATCCTCTCCCGTGAGCTTTATCGCAAGAATATCGCGCCTCCGATAGATGTTCTGCCGTCATTGTCCCGTCTTAAGGATAAGGGAATTGGCGAGGGCAAGACCCGCTCTGATCACAGTAACACCATGAACCAGCTCTTCTCCGCTTACGCGAGAGGTAAGGACGCAAAGGAGCTCATGGTCATCCTCGGCGAGAGCGCTCTTACCGACATAGATAAGCTGTACGCTAAGTTTGCCGATCGCTTCGAGACCGAGTATGTATCTCAGGGCTATGAAACGAACCGCTCTATAGAAGAGACCCTCGATCTCGGCTGGGAGCTTCTGCGTATCCTTCCGCGCTCAGAGCTCAAGCGTATCGACGATAAATATCTCGATATGTATTATGATAAAAAGTGAGTAGTTAAGGAAAACGCTGTCGCGTTTTAGATTATATAGGAATCAGGTGCGGACGGAGTCCGCCCACAACTCCTAATTCCTAATTCCTAACTCCTAACTGAAAAGGTGATACAATGGCTGTAAAACAGGTCAATCCGACCAGAATGGAGCTCACCCGGCTCAAGAAAAAAATGAATACAGCAACACGCGGGCATAAGCTGCTCAAGGATAAGCGCGACGAGCTGA
Source organism: uncultured Clostridia bacterium (assembly GCA_946183365.1). Classification (GTDB taxonomy): domain Bacteria; phylum Bacillota; class Clostridia; order Oscillospirales; family Acutalibacteraceae; genus Ruminococcoides. The sequence goes on along the minus strand of CAMHAH010000005.1, from coordinate 113,674 downwards.
TGCGCCGATTTCTTGAGATGGTCAGAGAAAACCGTTCTCTCAGAATGAAGGTAGAGGAGCAGATACGTCAGGCTAACGCCAATTTCGTACTGGCAAAGGCTTCTATGAGCGACGAGACCTTAAAGGCTGCGCTCTTGGCTCCGAAGCAGGAGATATATGTCACCACCTCATATCGCAACGTCATGAGTGTCGATATCCCTGTTTTCGATACCGATACCCGTACTCCCGATCCGAACGATATCTATTCCTACGGCTTCGCGTTCACATCCTCTGACCTTGACGGCGCTGTAAAGTCCCTTTCGGACATTCTGCCGGATCTTATCAGGCTCGCTGAGATAGAGAAGAGCTGTCAGCTCATGGCGGACGAGATCGAAAAGACCCGCCGCCGCGTAAACGCTCTCGAGCACGTTATGATCCCCGAGACACAGGAGCAGATTCGCTACATCACGCGAAAACTCGATGAGAACGAGCGCTCGACCCAGACCCGACTGATGAAGGTAAAGGATATGATGCTCGCCCAGGCTCACGGGTATTGATCGACGATCTTACTGTTAACACTTTGTTTACACCCACTTCATGTGGGTGTATATTTTTTTGTTATAATGAATACCATAGTAACGGGGAGGTGATCGATATGCCCTGCCGGTTACAGGAACTCAGAAAAAAGGAAGTCATCAACGCCAACAACGGATGCAAGATAGGCTATGTGGACGATCTCGAGGTCGATACAAAATGCGCTAAGGTCGTAGCTCTGATAGTTTACGGCAGACCGAGGCTGTTTGGTCTGTTTGGTAAATCTGACGATTTTTATATTTCGTGGGAAAAAATCAGATTGATCGGCGAAGACGCGATTTTAGTCGAGAATTCTGTGCAAAAAATGCCAAAGAAGGCAAAAAACCGTCATAAATTTGTAACGTTTTGTCACCAAATATTTTTGTGAACCAAGGCAAATTGCACTATTCATTATTGTTGAATATGTACATAATTTATAAAGAAATATTCTGAATTAGAATTAAAAGCCGTTTATGGTGCTTTAAAAGAATTATAATTAAAAAGTAACAAACTTGCAATTCTTGTTATTTTATGGTTAAATAAGACACGAAATGAAGCAAGTCCTTAGGATTACTGCGACATTTCATATCGGATCACCGATAGACTACTATTATAAAGGAGGCAGAATTATGAGTACAGAAACGATTCGGTTTTCACGCCGGATAGCGATCATCGGTCTTTGCGTCGCTTTGCTTTTGACCGGCACTCTGATTCTCGCACCGGTTGTAGGAGCTGCAAGTGATACCAATAAAACAGAAACCAAAACACAAGATAATAATATAGTATCGGCGGAGGATGAGCTTCTTACCAAGAGGGCCATCACTATCGACGAAGCAAAGAAAGAGGCTCAGGCGGTCGTAAGCGAACAGCTCGCTATTGTCGAGGCTTCAAAGAAGAGTGAGACAGAGGCTACCGAGTCTGAGACCACCCAGCCCCAGTCAAGCAGTGAGACAGTCGCTACGGCTTCTGCTGATAACTCTTCCGCTTCAGTCGATTACTCAGCCGACAGCAGTTCAACATCCGACGAGGATTATGACGACTATTCCGAGAACACTGTTTCGGCGTCTTATTCAGCAGGTTATCTGATGGATATCGACAATCCCGATCCCAACTATTCAGGCTACAGCGTATCTCTCTCTGCAAGTGACAGAGATCAGGTAGAGCGTATGCTTATGGGTGAGGCAGGCAGCATGGGCTATACAGGTATGGCTCTTGTCGCTCAGTGTATCAGAGACACTTATGTTAACGGCAGCTACAGCAGTATGCAGCAGCTCTTCAAGCAGAACGGTTATTACGGTTCAACATCTATCACACCGTCATCTACCGCTAAAGAAGTTGTTAACTATATCTTTGACCAGGGCGGTTCCGCTGTACAGCATTCTATCCGCGTGTTCTACGCGAGCAACTACTGCACAAGCGCTTGGCACGAGGCTCAGGATTATGTATGCTCTTACGGTTATGTCAGATTCTTCGATTTCTGATAAGCCTGCTAATTAATTAAAAAAATATTGAGAAATCAAGTGTTTTCCTTATAAAAATGCTTGATTTCTTTTTTTATTTGTGATAAAATATTTAGGCATTACGCACGTTGACGGTTTGACAGTTGGGTGTCTGCGGCTTATGACCGCTGATTTTCCTGTCAAAATACACGACCGCAACGGAGGTTTTTAACCTAAGGAGGAAAATCATGGCAGTAGTTTCTATGAAACAGCTTCTGGAGGCAGGCGTACACTTCGGCCACCAGACAAGAAGATGGAACCCTAAGATGGCTCCCTACATCTTCACAGAGCGTAACGGTATCTACATCATCGACCTGCAGAAGACCGTTGTCAAGCTCGAGGAAGCGTACAATTTCGTAAGAGAGATCTCTATGGAAGGCAAGAGCGTTCTTTTTGTCGGCACTAAGAAGCAGGCTATGGAGAGCGTTAAGGACGAGGCTACCCGCGCCGGCGCTTACTATGTAAACGCAAGATGGCTCGGCGGTATGCTGACCAACTTCACAACCATCCGCCGCAGGATCGCTCGCTTAAAGCAGCTCCGTACAATGGAAGAGGACGGCACATTCGATCTTCTGCCCAAGAAGGAAGTTATCAAGCTCAACCTCGAGATCGAGAAGCTTGAGAAGTTCCTCGGCGGTATCAAGGACATGACCGAGATGCCCGGCGCTCTGTTCATCGTAGACCCCAGAAAAGAGAAGATCGCCGTATCAGAGGCTAAGAAACTCGGTATCCCGATCGTAGCTATCGTTGATACAAACTGCGATCCCGATGACGTTGACTATGTTATCCCCGGTAACGACGACGCTATCCGTGCCGTTAAGCTTATCTCCGGCGCTATGGCTAATGCTATCATTGAGGGTAAGGAAGGTCAGATGGGCGCCGCTGCGGCAGAGCCCGAAGAGGCTGAGGATATCGTAGAGGAGTAATCCTTTAATAAATAGTATTATTAATCGAAAGGAATGGTATATATGGCATTTACAGCTCAGGATGTAAAGGCGCTTCGCGAGAAGACCGGCTGCGGTATGATGGACTGCAAAAAGGCTCTTACCGAAGCTAACGGCGATATGGAAGCCGCTATTGACGTATTAAGAAAGCAGGGTCTGGCTAAGCAGGCCAAGAAAGCTGACCGTATCGCGGCTGAGGGTATCGCTCTGGCTATCACCAATGACGATAACACTGCCGGCGTAGTTATCGAGGTCAACGCTGAGACAGACTTCGTAGCTAAGAACGCTGATTTCCAGGCATTTGTAAACACCTGTGCTCAGACCGTTATGGCTGAGACCCCCGCTGATGTTGAGGCTCTCCTCGCTACTAAGGCTGCAGGCTCCGATATGACAGTTGCCGAGCTCTTACAGGAGAAGGTCCTGACTATCGGCGAGAATATCCAGATCCGTCGCTTCGAGAAGGTTGACGGCGCTTGTGTAGCTTATGTTCACGCAGGCGGCAAGATCGGTGTTCTGGTCAACTTCGATACCGATATCGACACCAAGAATGCTGAGTTCGTTGCTTACGGTAAGGATATCGCTATGCAGATAGCAGCTCTCAACACTCCTTACCTCAAGGAGGCTGACGTTCCCGCTGAGGTCATCGAGCATGAGAAGAACATCATGGTCGAGCAGATGAAGAACGATCCCAAGATGGCTAACAAGCCCGAGCAGGTTCTGCATAAGATCGTTGAGGGCAAGCTCGGTAAGTACTACAAAGAGAACTGCCTTGTAGATCAGGAGTTCGTTAAGGACAACTCTCTCACAGTCGGTAAGTATACCGAGGCTACAGCTAAGAAGCTCGGCGGTTCTATTGAGATCAAGAAGTTCATCCGCTTTGAAAAGGGCGAGGGCATCGAGAAGAGACAGGACGACTTTGCCGCTGAAGTTGCCAGCATGGTAAAATAATCAAATATCAATTGAATTTGCGGGAGCAGGTGACTGCTCCTGCTTTTTTGCTTTACAGGAAACTGCTCGTTTCCTGTAAAGCAAAAAAAGATTTGTATGCCCGCTCAGTTTGCCGCTGCGCGGCAACGAGCGATGGCTAAGCGAAATGCGCGCGGAGCGCGCTTTCTTATTCCGACAAATGCTGCTTATGACCGTTTCAACAAATCTTAACACTTGTTAACATAAAATACCAATTGCTTTTTGAAAAAGCAAAAGTAAGCAAAATAAGCTATATAAAGAGAAAGACAAATATAAATATAAAGAATAAAGAGAAAGAAAAGAAAAGTCAATGAAATGAAATGAAATGAAAAGATAAAAAAAGAAAAGAAATGAAAACCGCTCAACCGCGGCTTTTTGTCATTTCATCTCATATCATTTTTCTTTTGTTTATTATCATAGAATTTGAGCTTTAATATTTGTTGCATTATCCAAACAACTTTTCGGCTGTTTGACTTTACAAAAATGCTATATTGTAGTACAATATAGATAATTATGAAAAGTAAATTGGAGTGATATGTGTGAAACCTAAATATAAGAGAATTTTACTGAAATTATCAGGCGAGTCGTTAGCGGGCCCTAATAAGCACGGTATTGATTTTGATACCGTCCTTGCTTACTGCGAGCCCATCAAGCAGCTTGTGGATAGCGGCGTACAGGTCGCTATAGTTGTCGGAGGCGGTAATTTCTGGCGCGGACGCTCAAGCGGCGATATGGATCGTACAAGGGCCGACCATATGGGTATGCTCGCTACAACCATCAACGCCCTCGGTGTAGCTGACGCTTTGGAGCAGATAGGCGTAGATGTTCGCGTTCAGACCGCTATCTCTATGCGCGAGGTCGCCGAGCCTTATATCCGTAACAGAGCTATCCGTCACCTTGAAAAGGGCAGGGTAGTCATCTTCGGCTGCGGTACGGGCAATCCGTTCTTCTCGACCGATACAGCCGCGGCGCTCAGAGCCGCTGAGATAGAGGCCGAGATCATCCTCAAGGCTACTCTCGTAGACGGCGTTTATAACAAAGACCCCAACGCCTATACCGACGCTGTCAAGTATGAGCAGCTTTCCTTCCAGGAAGTTCTCGAGAAGGACCTCAAGGTCATCGACTCAACAGCAGCCGCTATCTGCAAGGATAACAACATAGGACTTATGGTATTCAGCATCCTCGATCCTGAGAACATCTATGACGCTGTATGCGATACCAAGGTCGGCACACTGGTAACCAATTGATTTTTTATTTCAAATAAAGGAGGATCCCGACATGAAAGAAGTATTAAAGAAAAACGACGAGCGTATGCAGCGCCGAATCGATCACCTTATCGATGAGTATAAGAGCATCAGAGCAGGCAGAGCAAATCCTGCCGTTCTCGATAAGGTCACCGTAGACTATTACGGTGTTCCCACACCGATCAACCAGCTTTCTTCTATCTCTGTTACCGAGGCGAGGACCTTGACTATCCAGCCTTATGACGCTTCGTCTCTCAGAGCTATCGAGAAGGCTATCCAGATGTCTGAGGTCGGTATCAATCCTCAGAACGACGGTAAGATCATCCGCCTTATTTTCCCGCCTCTCACAGAGGATAAGCGTAAAGAGATCGCTAAGGATATCGCTCATATCGCCGAGGACTGCAAGGTCCAGATCCGCAATGTGCGCCGCGATACCATCGAGAAGCTCAAGGCTATGAAGAAGAGCGGCGAGCTCACCGAGGACGACCTCAAGGACGGCGAGAAGAAGGTCCAGAAGTCTACCGATAACTTCATCAAAGATGTTGACAATATCACCGAGAAGAAGAAGAAAGAGATCATGGAGATCTGATCTGTTTTTTATCTCTTATTACACAGCGCCGGGCGATGTATTTTATCGGCGCATATAAATGGTATCAGCCTGTGAAAGCTGATATAACGTCCTATAAGGAGCATTATTATGGCTATATTCAAAAAGAAGCCGCAGTCTGAGCTGAGCTTATCCGATATCATCCTCCCCGAGCATATAGGCATCATCATGGACGGCAACGGCAGATGGGCTAAAAAGCGCGGTCTGCCTCGTTCCGCCGGCCACACAGCCGGGGCTCAGACATTCCGTAAGATCGCCCGCTATTGCAGCGATATCGGAATAAAGTACCTTACCGTATACGCCTTTTCTACCGAAAACTGGCGTCGTCCCAAAGAAGAGATAGACGCTCTGATGAGGCTGTTCAAGGATTACCTCACCGAGGCTATCAGAGATTTCAAGGATGACAGTATAGTGCTCAGGTTCCTCGGCGACCGCTCCGCTTTCTCCGATGACCTACTCGCTTTGATGGACGAGAACGAGGACGAGTCAAAGGACAGAGAGGGTATGGTGCTAAATATAGCCATGAACTACGGCGGCAGGGCTGAGCTGATAAAGGCTATGCGCGAGATAGCCGCCGAGGCTGTCGACGGAAAAATATCGCCTGACGATATAAACGAAGAAATGATCTCAAACCATCTGTACACAAAGGGTCAGCCCGATCCCGATCTCATAATCAGACCCAGCGGAGAGAACAGGACCTCTAACTTCCTTTTGTGGCAGAGCGCGTATGCCGAGTACGTCATCATGGATGTGCTCTGGCCTGACTTTAAAGAAAAAGATCTTGACGCCGCGCTGATAGAATACGCTAAACGCAACCGTCGCTTTGGCGGAGTATAAATGACGCGGCAGGGGGTATACAGATGAAAACGAGAGTGATCACCGCGGCTGTCGCGGCCGTGTTAGCTATTGCGTTGATAATATTAGGATCGTTTTTCAGCATAATAATAACTATAGCCTTATCTCTGGTAAGCGTTATATTATGCGGCGAGTTCTTATCAGCGAAGAAGCTGAATAAAGAGCTGAGGATATTCATCCCTTCTCTTCTGTTCGCGCTGCTGATACCTATGTTGTCTATGACTCAGGCGAGATACATACCGCTGTATCTGTTTGTACTCTGTCTTTGCGTCATGGCTGTCATCTTCCATCAGTCTGTAAAGATAGAGGATGTTATCTTCTCTGTCTTTGGAGTGGTATTCATTACTGTATCTTTATCAGCGCTCAACATAATGGCTTGCTCCGATCCTTCTCACGCGGCTTTCTGGATCGTTTTCAACCTCGGTATCCCGTGGATCGCCGACAGTGCGGCTTATTTTGTGGGCAACAAATTCGGCAAGCGCAAGCTTTGTCCAAATATCAGCCCCAACAAGACCGTCGAGGGAGCTATAGCCGGCGTTGTAGGCGGCACCTTGTCGTCTCTCTTATTTGGTCTTATATTCCAACTCATATACGGCAACGTTACCGTATATTACGGTATACTCGTGCTGATCGGACTGATAGTATCTATAGTCTCGATCTTCGGCGATCTTATATTCTCTCTCGTAAAACGCAGCTGCAAGATAAAGGACTTCGGCTCAATAATGCCCGGTCACGGCGGTCTGCTTGACAGATTTGACTCTGTTTTGTTCTGTATACCGATCGTATATATATTCTCACAGTTTTTCTATCTATGTCTGTAAGGCGTAATTATTATGATAAGTAATCTTTCTGTTTTAGGCTCTACCGGTTCTATAGGCACACAGACCTTAGAAGTCGTCCGCAAGCTCGGCTTGGGTGTAACATCTCTCTCGGCATACAGCAGTATCGACCTGCTCGAGGAGCAGATACGGGAGTTCAAACCCGCGATCGCTGTCGTATATGACGAGGCTAAGGCTAAGGAGCTCAGGCTCTCTGTATCCGATACCTCTACTAAAGTATTGACAGGTATGGACGGACTTTTAGAGCTTTCACGCGATAATTCAGAGCTTTTGGTCAATGCCATCGTCGGTATGGTCGGCTTAGCGCCTACCTTAGAGGCGATAAACGCAAAAAAGGACATAGCGTTCGCAAATAAAGAAACACTGGTAGCGGGCGGCGAGCTCGTTATGAACGCTGTCAAAGAGAACGGCGTAAAGCTGCTCCCCGTTGACAGCGAGCACAGCGCGATATTCCAGTGCTTACAGGCGGCGCCTCCGTCAAAGAAGCTCAAGAAGATATTGCTCACAGCTTCGGGCGGTCCGTTCTTCGGCAAGACAGCCGACGAGCTCAGAGACGTCACCGTAGAGCAGGCGCTCAATCATCCTAACTGGGACATGGGCGCTAAAATAACAATAGACAGCGCTACAATGATGAATAAGGGTCTCGAGATAATCGAGGCGGCTTGGCTCTTTGACACCGATCCCGACGACATCGAGGTGGTAGTGCACAGAGAAAGCATAATCCACTCTATGGTGGAGTTCACCGATAATTCTATTCTTGCTCAGCTCGGTATGCCTGATATGCGTATCCCTATCCAATACGCCATAACATACCCCGAGAGATACCCATCTCTCGTACCTGAGATAGACTGGAAAACTCTCTCTAAAATGACCTTTTACAGTGCCGACGACGTCACCTTCAAATGCCTTGCGGCTTGTAAGAGAGCTATGAAGAAAGGCGGATTATATCCCGCCGTAGCTAACGGAGCCAACGAAGTAGCTAATAAATTGTTCCGTGAGCGTAAGATATCGTTCCTCGATATAGGCGAGCTTGTGAGCTTGGCTGTAGACAATATTAATGTTACCGCTGCGGCGTGTCTTGATGATGTTCTCAAGGCAGACAAAGCCGCCAGAGAGTATGTACTCTCACATATCTAAATTAACTTTTCTCTATCAACTACTAACTATAACTGGAGATGATATTATCACCGTATTGACAACGATAGCGCTGATTATTATTGCGGTAGCGCTGTTTGAACTGATCATTTTTGTGCATGAGGGCGGACATTTCATAGCCGCGAAGAAAAGCGGCATAAAGGTAAACGAATTCGCTTTAGGTATGGGGCCTAAGATATTCAGCTTTACCAAAGGGGAGACCACGTATTCCTTAAGACTTTTCCCGATCGGCGGTTTCTGCGCCATGGAGGGTGAGGATGAGGACAGCGATAACCCCAGATCCTTCAATAACGCTAAGATATGGAAGCGTATGATAGTAATTGTCGCGGGAGCCGCTATGAATATCCTGCTCGGATTGGTTCTTATGCTTATCACTCTGCTGCCGCAGAACGAGTTCGCGTCTACTCAGGTTTCTCTGTTCTCACCGGGCTCATTCTCAGCGGTATCGGGTCTGCAATCGGGCGATAAGATAGTAAAGATCAACGACTACGCGGTGAATACCTCGACCGACTTCTCATTCGCTTTATACACGATGCCTGTCACAGAGGTCGACGGCGGCGAGCTCAAGATCTATAAAGAGGACTGCGCCTATGATCTGTATGCTCACGCTACCGAGTTGGTGCAGAATAATTCTTCAGAAGAACTAAACTCAAGCCTTGTAGAGCTTTGTCACAAGGCGCAAAAGGACATTTCAGCGGCAAAAGGCAAGGATGAGTGCTACGCTCTCTTTAAACAATATTACGCTGAAATGGATAAGGCGGCGGGTGTTGAGACAGCCGAGATCCCGCCTATAGTCGAGCGTGAGACCCGTCAGCGTTACCGCACCGATATTGAGGTCATTCGCGACAACGAGCGCGTAAAGCTCGAGAACGTAGATTTTCTCACCGTTAAGGGCGCGAATGACGATAAGCCGCAGCTTAAGATGGACTTTTACATCGAGCCGATGGAAAAGAACTTCGGCACGGTAATACAGCAGACCTTTGCCAACACCGTGTCTGTAGTCCGTATGGTGTGGGGCAGTCTGATCGGCCTTATAAAGGGTCAGTTCAGCCTGAACGATATGTCGGGTCCCGTAGGTATTGCCTCGGCAATAACAGAGGTCGCCGGCAAGGAGCTCGAGACTTCGGGCTTCGGCAGCGCTGTCAACGCGATAGTATATGTTATGATGGTCATAACCATCAACTTAGGTATAGTGAATATGCTTCCGTTCCCGGCTCTTGACGGCGGACGCTTTTTGATGTTGCTTATAGAGTGGATATTCCGCAAGCCCGTACCGCGTAAGGTAGAGTCGGTGATAAACACCGTCGGTCTTGTGCTGCTGCTTGGGTTATCCGCTGTGATAGCGGTCAAGGATGTATGGAAGATATTCAGCGGAGGTTAAAATGGCAAGCAAATTATATGTCACCGCATTGAATACACAGATAGGCGGCGGGGCAAAGGTGAGCGTACAGTCTATGCTCAACAAGCCCGCCGAGGATATAGAGGGCTCCGTTCAGCAGGCTAAAGAGCTCGAGGCTGCAGGCTGCGAGATAATCCGCGCGGCTGTTCCTAACATGGAGGCTGTTAAGCTGATCGCCGCTCTCAAAGAAGCGGTAAGCGTACCGATAGTCGCCGATATCCACTTCAATTACAAGCTCGCGTTAGAGTCGATCTCAGCGGGCGTTGATAAGATACGCATAAATCCCGGCAACATAGGTGACGACAGCCGCGTAAAGGCGGTTGCCGACGCCTGCAAGGCTAAGAATATCCCTATCAGAATAGGCGTGAACTCGGGCTCACTTGAGAAGCATATCCTCGAGAAGTACGGTCATCCGACCGCAGAGGCTCTCTGTGACAGCGCTCTGTATCACGCTTCTCTGCTCGAAAAATTCGATTTCAACGATATAGTCCTTTCGATGAAGTCCTCAGACGTAGGCACAATGATAAAGTCCTACCGCTTAGCGGCTGAGCGCTGTGATTACCCGTTGCACCTCGGTGTTACCGAAGCGGGTACAAAGCGCATGGGTATCATAAAATCCGCTGTCGGTATCGGTTCTCTGCTCGTAGACGGCATAGGCGATACCATCCGCGTTTCTCTGACGGATAACCCCGTTGAGGAGGTCTACGCGGCTAAGGATATCCTAAAATCCATCGGAATGGGCGACAGGGGAGTTCGCTTCGTATCCTGTCCGACCTGCGGACGTACCAAGATCGATCTTATATCTCTCGCGAATGAGGCGGAACAGCGCCTTAAGGACTGTAAAAAGGACATAACCGTTGCGGTAATGGGCTGTATAGTCAACGGTCCCGGAGAAGCTAAAGAAGCCGATATCGGCATAGCCGGAGGCGACGGTGTTGGTCTTGTTTTCAAGAAAGGCGAGATAATAGCTAAAGTCCCCGAGGATAAACTCATAGACGTACTTATAGATGAAATAGATAAGCTGTAAGGCTTTTCGCTTTACGACTGAAAGGTGTATGAATGACAAAACTCTCAAATATATTTGCGGCGTATTCGGTAGAGCTTGACGAAAGCATTTCCGACGCGACCGTAAATCAGATACGCGTAAATAAAGACAGACGAATACTGAATATCGATATAAATTGTGACAACCTCATCAGCAGAGACGCTCTTTTTGAAGCTCAAAATCAGATCGCCAAGGCTGATATCGGCATTGATAAGGTAATCATCAGACCTCATTTCAGACCCGATAGCTTTGATACGGGTTATTTCGACGAGCTTGTAGCCGCTCTGAAAGCCGAGACCCCCAGTCTCAACGGCACTCTCAACGACGCCGTAATGGATCGTGAGGGAGAGGACAGGCTGAATATCACCCTTGCCCACGGCGGCGCGGCTCTGCTGAAAGCAAAGGATTTCGATATCCTTTTGAGCGATATCATCTACCGTGAGTTCGGACTTCGATTTGAGATCACGTATTCCGGCGTTACCGAGCTCAGTCAGGATGATAAACAGTTTACCGACAGTATCACAAACGCTCAGAAGAAGCATGAGCGTGAAAAGCTCGAGGAGCTTACCCAGCTATTCACGGGCGAGGAGCGTACCGATACAAAGTCGGAGCTTGACGCCGAAAAGAAAGAGATAGAGATACGAAAGGGCAAGTATCTCTATCCTCAGATAATCCCGACCACCGTCAAGCCTCTCTACGGCAGAGTTACAAAAAACAAGCTCATGCCTATAGAGAAGATCGCTTACGATACCGGCAAAGCCACTGTCTGGGGCGATGTTTTCTCCGTTGAGACAAAGACCACCCGCTCGGGCGATAAAAACATAATAAATTATGATATCACTGATTACACGGGCTCGGTCACTGTCAAGGTATTCGATACCATACAGAACTGCGCCGTGCTTGAAGGAATAAAGAAGGGTTCTACGATAATCGTTACCGGCGACGCGGAATTCGATAAATTCGCCGGCGATACCGTAATTAACGCAAAGTCAATTTCTACCGTCAAGAAGGTAGCTGTCACCGATAACGCTCCCAAAAAACGCGTAGAGCTCCATCTGCATACCAATATGTCGCAGATGGACGCTGTTACCGAGGCGGGCAAGCTCGTCAAGAGAGCCGCCGACTTCGGTCACAAGGCAATTGCTATAACCGACCACGGCGTTGCCCAGGCGTTCCCCGACGCTATGAATGCGGCTGAGGGCCTGGAGCGCGACGGCAAAGAGATAAAGGTCATCTACGGCACAGAGGCTTATTTCATAGACGACCTCTGTACTCCCGTTGACGGTGATAAAAACGAACCCTTGAACGGTACATATGTATGCTTTGACTTAGAGACCACGGGCCTGTACGCTACAAATGACAAGATAACCGAGATCGGCGCTGTCAAGATAAAGGACGGCAATATAATAGACACCTTCTCGACCTTTGCCGACCCCGAGCGTCCCATCCCCGCTAAGGTGGTCCAGCTTACGGGAATTACCGACAGCATGGTCAAAGGCGCTCCGTCACAGAGCGAGGCTGTAAAGAGCTTCCTCGAGTTCTGCGGCGACGCAGTTCTTGTAGCTCATAACGCGCCTTTTGACACGGGCTTTATCCGCAAGGCGTGTCAGGATATGGGCGTTGAATACGATTATACCTCGGTAGATACCGTCGCGATAGCGCGAAACATCCTGCCGGATATCAACAACGTCAAGCTGGATACTCTCGCTAAGCACTTCCGCTTAGGCAAGTTCAATCATCACCGCGCGGTAGACGACGCCGAGATGCTCACAAATATATTTCTCAATCTTATCAGACTGCTCGAAAAGAAGCATGATGTACACGATCTAAATGATATGAGGGAGAAGATAGTCGGCGGCGATTATAAAAAGCTGCCTACATATCACCAGATAATTCTTGTTAAGAATAAAACAGGACTTAAAAACCTTTATAAGCTGATTTCCTACTCACACCTCAATTACTTCCACCGCCGTCCGAGGATACCCAAATCCGAGCTGATAAAACACAGAGAGGGTCTTATCATCGGTTCAGCGTGCGAGGCGGGCGAGCTTTACAGAGCTATTCTGCATAACGCGAGCCGTAAAGAGATAGAGAGGATAGCCTCGTTCTATGATTATTTAGAGATACAGCCGAGCGGCAACAACCGCTTTTTGATAAGAGAAGGAGCCTTCAGAGATGAGGAGCACCTTCAGAGCATAAACCGATATATACTATCTCTCGGCGACAGCCTTGATAAGCCTACCGTCGCTACCTGTGACGTCCATTTTATGGATCCTCACGACGCCGACTACAGAATGATACTCTTAGCGGCTCAGGGCTTTGACGACGCTGAGGATCAGGCTCCGCTGTACTTCCGCACAACCGCTGAGATGCTTGAGGAATTTTCGTATTTAGGCGACAGGGCAGAGGAGGTAGTTATCGATAACACCAACCTCATCGCTGATATGTGCGAGTATGTGCGACCCATCCCCGAGGGCAACTTTCCGCCGTTCATCGAGGGCGCTGAGGAACAGCTTACCTCTATAACATGGCAGAGAGCCAAGGATAAATACGGCGATCCTCTTCCCGAGATAGTTAAGGCGAGACTTGATAAGGAGCTTAACTCCATCACAAAATACGGCTTCTCAGTGCTTTATATGACAGCTCAGAAGCTGGTAGCCGACAGCGAGGCTCACGGCTACCTCGTAGGCTCGCGTGGTTCGGTAGGTTCATCCTTCGTCGCAACCATGTCGGGTATATCAGAGGTAAATCCTCTCTGTCCTCACTATCTGTGCCCGAAATGCAAGCACAGCATATTCTTTGAACACGGCGAGTACGGTTCGGGCTTTGATATGCCTCCTAAGGATTGCCCCGAGTGCGGTACTCCTATGGACAGAGACGGTCACGAGATCCCGTTCGAGACCTTCCTCGGCTTCAAGGGCGACAAGGTCCCTGATATAGACTTGAACTTCAGCGGTGAACAGCAGAGCGCTTCTCACCGTTATACCGAAGAGCTCTTCGGTCGTGAGAACGTATTCAAGGCGGGCACTATCTCTACAGTAGCCGATAAGACCGCTTACGGTTATGTCAAGAAATACTGTGAGGAGCATAACCGGACCTTCCGTAAGGCTGAGATGAACCGTCTCGCGGCGGGATGTACCGGCGTCAAGCGCACTACCGGCCAGCACCCCGGCGGCATGGTAGTAGTACCCAGAGGTATGGAGGTCTATGACTTCTGTCCCGTTCAGCACCCCGCCGATAAGAGCGACTCCGACAATATCACCACTCACTTCGATTTCCATTCCATCCATGACACCATAACCAAGCTCGACGAGCTCGGTCATGATGTACCTACCATATACCATTACCTTGAGGATTATACCCATATCCCCGTAATGGACGTTTCTATGAGCGATCCCGAAGTAATGTCGCTGTTCACCTCTCCCGAGGCTCTCGGCGTTACAGCAGAGGATATCGACTCTGAAACAGGCACCTTCGCCCTGCCTGAGCTCGGCACAAGCTTTGTACGCCAGATGCTGGTCGAGTCAAAACCCAAGACCTTCACCGACCTCTTACAGATTTCCGGTCTGTCGCACGGTACGGATGTATGGATAGGCAACGCCGCCGATCTTATCAAGGACGGAACCTGCACTATCTCTGAGGTAATCGGTACGCGTGACTCTATCATGACCTACCTCATGCACAAAGGCCTTGACCCGTCCATGGCTTTCAAGATCATGGAGATCGTGCGTAAGGGCAAGGCGACAAAGCTGCTCACAGAGGAGCACCTCAACGCCATGAAGGAACACAACGTGCCCCAGTGGTATATCGACTCCTGTATGAAGATAAAATATATGTTTCCTAAGGCTCACGCCGCGGCGTATATGATATCCGCCTTAAGACTGGGCTGGTACAAGGTGCATAAGCCCCTTGAGTTCTACGCTGCCTACTTCACCGTACGAAACGACAATTTCGACGGAGCTACCCTTTTAAAAGGCAGAGAAGCGGTTCGAAGCAAGATAAAGAGCATAGAAGAAAAGGGTTTTGAAGCCTCAGCTAAGGATAAGGCTGAAGTACCCATGCTGCAGATCATGAACGAGATGCTCGCGAGGGGTATTGAGGTACTGCCTGTCGATATATATAAATCAGAGGCTAAGAAGTTCGTCATCGAGGACGGCAAGATCCGTCTGCCGTTCTGTTCACTCAGCGGAGTAGGCGAGAACGCGGCGCTCTCACTTGCCGAGGCGGCAAAGAAAGGCGAGTATCTGTGTATAGACGACGTTATAACCCGCGCTAAGGTCACAAAAGCTGTTGTTGAGACGCTCAGAGAGTGCGGCGCGTTCGGAGATCTGCCTGAGACCGCTCAGATGAGCTTATTCTGATAGTTTAGCATTTAGCATTACGAAGCTCGGTTTTTTATCCGTTTCTTTGTTATTTTTTAAGAAATTTCATATATTTTGAGGTGATATATTGAAAAATCGTAAAATAAAGAATATAATGTTAGTGATATTATTTACCATTATACTCATTTTCTTTTTCATACACTTAGAAGATGTAGTGAAGGTGCTCGACTTTATATTCTCTGTTTTAGCGCCTATACTTTATGGTATGGTTATAGCTTATCTCCTCAATTATCCGTATAAGCTGCTGTATGAGCGCGCTTTCAAGAATATGGGTACCAAGAACGCCTGGCTCAAGAAGCTGCGAAAGCCTTTAGCGCTGACATTGACATATGTAATCATATTCGGCATCGTCGGTTTCTTGGTCGGTACGCTTATCCCCGAACTCTCCTCAAGCGTGTCTACTCTGATAGACAACATCCCGGTTTATGAAAGAGCGATCAAGAGTTCAGCCGACAGCGTTGCTGAGTTCGTATTCAATATCACGGGGTATAATCTGTATGAGTTCACCTCTTACAGTAATCTCATCACCTTAATAACAGGTAACGATACCACCGAATTCTTCAAGAACGTAATCACTAATTTTGTTCCCTCAGCCTTCAATACCGTTCTCGGCATAGGTACGGGTCTGTATAATTGGGGCTTAGGTATCATCATCTCGATATATTTGCTCTCAAGCAAAGAAAAGCTCATCAGGCAGTTTAAGCTCGTTACAGTCGCTTATACTCCCGAGCGTTTCCATAAAAGATTATTCAAAATCGCCGATGTTTTCAACAATAAATGCGGTAAGTTCCTCGTAGGCAAGATAATCGACTCTACGATAATAGGCGTGATGTGCTTTATCGGTCTTTCGATATTCCGCTTCCATTATCCGCTTCTTATCAGCGTTATCATCGGTGTATTCAACCTTATTCCGTTTTTCGGTCCCATTATAGGAGCTATCCCGACAACCTTCCTGCTGCTCATCATCAATCCTATGGAGGCGTTGGGCTTCCTTGTGTTCCTGATAGTGCTCCAGCAGTTCGACGGAAATATCCTCGGTCCCAAGATACTCGGCGAGTCCGTAGGTATCTCAGGCTTCTGGATAATGATCTCCGTCATCATCGGAGGAGGCTTGTTCGGAGTTCCGGGTATGCTGCTCGGCGTACCGATATTTGCCGCTATATATACTCTTGTCGACGAGGGTACACAGCGCAGACTTAAGAAAAAGCAGATTTCAGCTGATGAAATCGCTCCGAGATCAGAGGATGACCTGCCTAAAGCTCATAAGAGTTTTAAGGAGAATCCGATCGTGGAGAAGGCTTCTAAGCTGATAAATAAAGGTAAAAACAAATAATTTTATTTGTTTAATTAGGAGGTTTTAAAAATGCAAATGAAAAAAGTAGTTAGCTTGATCATGGTCGTTGCTATGATGTTGACTATGGCTGTCATTCCCGCAAGTTTCAGCGCTCAAGAAGTTGACAACGCGGAAACCGCCCTCAACACCACATCCGACTATGCTCTCGCGCCCAACATCCAGAGCGGTAATATACTGCACGCTTTTAACTGGCGCATGAGAGATCTTGTGAAGTACGCTCCCGAGATCGCCGCTGCCGGTTACTCATCCGTACAGATATCACCGATTCAGGCTACTAAGGTTACCGCTAACGACGGTTCATACGCAACCGACTGGTGGTCCTTCTATCAGCCTACCGATATGAAGATCGGTAACGCTCTCGGTACTGCTGATGAACTTAAAGCAGCTACCACAGAGCTCCATAAGTACGGTATCAAGGTCGTAGCAGACGTTGTTACTAACCATGTCCAGAACTGTACATCCAAGGCTGAATCAAAGCTTGTAGCCGACGCGCTCCAGTACAGCTCCAACGGTTCAACCGCTGCCCGCCATAATCTGTTAACGCATCCTTCCGTTACCAGCGACAGCGACCGTAAGGCTATGGTCCAGGGCGACCTCGGCGGTCAGCTCCCCGACATGAATACCGGCAACAAGACATATCAGAACTATGTCATCGACAATCTTCTTAACCCGCTGGCTGACAACGGCGTTGACGGTTTCCGCTTTGACGCCGCTAAACACATCGAGACTCCCGATGATGGAGCTGTAGCTTCCGATTACTGGCCCACAGTAACAAACGCCATCAGGGCTAAGAACTCCAACGCTTTTATCTACGGTGAGGTTCTCTCTAACGCAGGTAAATTCAATATCACTTCTTATACAAAGTACATGAACGTAACCGATTACAACTTCGGTAATGTCGTTCGCGCATCTCTCAATTCTAAGAACGCGTCTTCACTGACAAGCTACGGTTACAGCGGTTCTCAGAAGAACCAGAACGTACTTTGGGTAGAGTCACACGATACCTTCTGTGACAAAACTTCCACAGATCTTACCAAGAAACAGCAGATCCTCGGTTGGGCGGTTGTAGGCTCACGCGCTGACGCTCCCGCTCTCTTCTTCGTACGTCCTAAGCACGAGGCTCTCGACAGCGCGGGCTTCATCAAGTACGATGAACTCATGGGTGCTCCCGGTGCTGCAGACACATGGAAAGATCCCACAGTCGTAGCTGTTAACAAGTTCAAGAACGCTATGGTAGGCAAGGCTGAGACAACCACAGCTTCAGGCGCTAACCTGTTTGTACAGCGCGGCACTGAGGGTATGGTCATCGTAAACCTCAACGGTTCCTCTACTTCCATCAGCCAGAGCTGCTCTATGGCTAACGGCACCTATACCGATCAGGTAACAGGCGGCACCTTCACCGTAAGCGGCGGCAAGATCTCCGGTAACGTAGGCGCTTCGGGCGTAGCTGTTGTTTACAACGCGACCGCTTCCAACTCCGCTCCTACAATCAAGCTCGAGCTCAACGGCACAGAGCTCAACACCGAGTCTCTCGATCGCTACACAGGCGCTACTGCAGACATCAAGGTTACTCTCGGTAACTCTACCGGCGGTTCTATCAAGGTTTCTAACCTTTCTGCTAAGTCTGTTAACAACGGCGTAACAGAGTTCAAGCTCAACAGCTCTATCCCTTACGGCAAGAGCATCGATATCACCGTAACAGCTCAGAACGGCTCAAAGACCGTTTCAAGGACCTATAACATCAAGAAGAAGAACGCTTCCGAGACTAAGCGCGTATACTTCGACAACTCAGCTATGAAGTGGCCGGCAGTCTATGTATTCTGCAAGACCGGTACCGCTCCTTCAACAGCTATCGCTAAGTATGACGCTTATCAGATGAAAGCTGTATCAGGTTCTTCTACACTCTTATATTACGATGTACCCGCTAACACAAACTATGTTAAGTTCAATGAGGGCTTCATCGGTTCTCAGTATACCGACAAGTCTCACGTTGACGCATACGGACGCTGCCATCTGTTCCACACCTTCTCTGAGTGCGGCGGCTACTGCGGCAGAACAATGCCCGAGACCGTTGTAAATTACGGTACAGCCAACTCGGCCGCTAACCGTGAGAACGGCGGCTATAAGCTCGATGGCGCTATGATCCTCTCTGACCTCAGATTTGAGGACTACGGCGACTATCCTGTTGCTACACTTTCTGCTGCCGATACAACTCTTGACGGCGGCGAGGCTCCTACTCAGCCCGCAACACAACCCGAGACTCAGGCTCCCACTCAGCCCGCTACCGATCCTAAGCCCGGCAAGAAGCTCCTGCTTGGCGACGCTGATCTCGACGGCGATGTCAATATCATGGACGTTACCTTCATTCAGCGCTATGTCATCAAGGCCCTCACACTTTCTGAGGATGCTCAGCTCTGCTCTGACGTAGACGGCAACGGCGATGTCGAAGCAGTTGACGCTACCTTCGTACAGCGCTTCACTGTACACGCAGGTACACCTTATAAGATAGGCGAATGGTTCTATGTAGAAGGCGGCGAGGATCCCACACAGCCCGCTACTCAGCCTCAGCCCGAGACTCAGCCTGTTACTCAGTATCAGCCTGAGACACAGCCTGCTACTCAGTATGAGCCCGAAACTCAGCCTGAGACCCAGGCTCCTACACAGAGCCAGGAGCTCGTAAAGCTCCCCAATAAGTTCGTAGCTGTTATTTACTGTGAAGAGTTCGGCACCGACGACGCTTCCAGAAATAAAGAGGCTGCATTCGATGAGTACGGCAGACTTACCTTCGACTTCCCTGCGGCAAGCTATGTATTCGTTCGCAACTATGACACCGGCATTCAGTACTGCACCGACGGCTGGTCAGATTTCGCTCATCCCGTAACACTTGTCAATCAAAACGACCTGACAGGTACATTCGATAAGATGTACATCCCCGCAGGCGAGCACACTCTCGTTCTCCAGCCCGGCGAAGGCGACACATACGTTCTTGACTATGATACAGGCGCTACACCCGTTATCCCCACATCATATATTGAAACTCAGCCTGAGACACAGGGAGGCGGCGATACCGTTACTCTCTACTTCTCAAACAACAAGTTCTGGGACGGCGTTAACGTTTATATGTGGAAGGACGGCGGCGGCGAGTCTACAGCTTGGCCCGGCGTTTCCGCTAACCACGTTTGCGACAACGACTTCGGCGAGGGTATCTACAGCGTAACCGTTGATACCTCTGTTTACGATCACGTTATCTTCAACGGCAGCGGCGGTCAGACAGCTGACGTAGACGTTGCTGAGGCAGCCGGTCAGGGTTGCGGTATCTACTGCTTGGACGACAAGAATGACGAAGGTCACTATCTCGTAGGCTTCTATGAGTATGCAGGCCCTTACGGTGACGAGACAACAGCTCCCACATCTTATCAGCCCGAGACCCAGTCTTATACACAGGGCGGCGGCGATACAGTCACTCTCTACTTCTCAAACAACAAGTCATGGGACGGCGTTAACGTTTATATGTGGATGAACGGCGGCGGCGAGTCTACAGCTTGGCCCGGCGTATCTGCTGATTATGTTGGCAACAACACCTTCGGCGAGGGTATCTACAGCGTAACTGTTGATACATCTGTTTACGATCACGTTATCTTCAACGGCAGCGGCGGTCAGACAGCTGACGTAGACGTTGCTGAGGCAGCCGGTCAGGGTTGCGGTATATACTGCTTAGATACTAAGAATGACGAGGGTCACTATCTCGTAGGCTTCTATGAGTACGCAGGCCCTTACGGTGGCGAGACAGAAACAACAACACCCACATCTGCTCCCGAGACACAGGGCGGAAATGACGGTCAGATCTCTTTCCTCCTTACCGATAACTTCGGCTGGGGCACGGCTTACGTTTACGCATGGGACGCTAACGGCACCGCTCTCGTAGGCGAGTGGCCCGGCGCTGCTCAGGCAGAAACCATTACCAACGGTTATGGCGAGACGCAGTTCAGATGCTATGTTCCCGAAGGCGCTGTAGGCGTTATCCTGAACAACGGTAACGGCGCTCAGACCGAGGATATCACAGACTTCGGTACTTATGACGGCTACTGGATGGACGGTACTAAAAACGATAAAGGTCATTATATAGTAACCGGCTGGAACGCTGAATAATCAAACGATAATATAAAAAAGGGAGCAGGCTTATGTCTGCTCCCGATTTTTGTTTAAGATATAACGCGGTATCTATCAAATAAAAACCCGGGCTTTTGACCCGGGCTTTATCAGTTATATTTGACTTTTTGACGGTTTATCATTATACTGTAAAAGGCTTGAGCGCCTCGATGAAGCTCTCCATGTTTTCGCCGTCAGCCTCAAGGGAGATAGGCTTAGACAGATCAAGAGAGAGAATACCGATGATCGAATGAGCGTCTATCGAGTATTCGTTATGATTGAGTGTGATTTTTATTTTGGGATAATCAGCGGTCATCGCTACAAAAGCTCTTGCCGAATCAATGCCGTTGATACTGATATTTGTGCTATACATGACATTACCTCCGAACGTTCTCTATATTAGCACTAATCCCGAGGTTTATCAACAGCAAAAACGCTGAATATTTCGACTTTTTTAGTGGTGATTTTATTTGAAATTTAGTATTATAACATTAGGGTGCAAGGTCAATCAGTATGAGTCCCAGATGATGACGGAATTACTGTGTAAATCAGGCTATAGCAAGGCCGATAATTACATCGACGCGGATATCTGTATCATCAATTCCTGTACCGTGACATCCACAGGAGATTCAAAGAACCGAAAATACATCAACAGGGTAAGACGTGAAAACCCCGATTGTATAATAATACTGTGCGGTTGTATGCCGCAGGCGTTCGCCGATAACACCGAGCTGTTCCGCGATTGTGATATCGTTATGGGTAATACCGCCCGCAGGGATATAGCAAAAGCTATAGACGAGTATCTCTTGACCCGTCAGCCGATAATTCGTATCGACGCTCATAAGAACGGCGAGGGCTTTGATAATATGAATATCAGCGGCTTTGAAGAGCGTACACGCGCTTTTATGAAGATACAGGACGGCTGCAACCGTTTTTGTACCTACTGTATCATCCCATACGCCAGGGGCAGAGTGCGTTCAAAAGCCATCGATGATATCGTGAGTGAAGCTCATCAGCTCGCTGTAAACGGCTACAAAGAGCTTGTCCTTGTTGGCATCAACCTATCCGCGTACGGCAAGGAATATGATCTTGATATCTCAGACGCAGTCAAGGCTGTATGCGCTGTGGACGGCATAGAGAGGGTTCGTCTCGGTTCTATCGAGCCCGAGAGGATGACAGAGGATATTTTAAAGACCCTTGCCGCTGAACCAAAACTCTGTCCGCACTTCCATCTGTCATTACAGGCGGGCTGTGACGCTACCCTTAAACGTATGCGCCGTCATTATGATACCGCGGAGTTTGCCCGTATCGTAGCCGATATCCGCAGATTGTTTGATAATCCCTCGATAACTACCGATGTCATGGTAGGGTTCGTAGGGGAGAGTGACGAGGATTTTGAGACTTCTGTCGCCTTTTGTGACAGCATTGGCTTTTCAAGGACCCATGTGTTCCCGTATTCTCGCCGCAAGGGTACCGCCGCTGATAAGATGGACGGTCACATAGATGAGCGCGTCAAGCATAAGCGCGCTGAGATAATGATCGAGCACACCTTATCTGAACAGCGAAAGTTTATGAATTCACAGGTCGGCAGGGTTATGCCTGTTTTATTTGAGACCGTTGATAAAAACGGTTATTTTGAGGGTTATACCCCTAACTATACAAAGGTAAAGGTCAAGGATGATACTATAGTCAGCGGCGAGGTCATTGACATAAAGCTGACCGAGGCTTATGACGATTACTGCGTGGGCGTTGCTGTAAGATAATTCATAACGTTTTGTATCTCTTCGGCGTTGTCCTCGTTGTGAAAGCTATCGTAGCTGTACAGCATAAAGCCGTCAGCTCCCTTCTCTCTGAGTATCTCTATCTCAGTACGCAGGATATCGCTGTTATCAAGCCAAGTACCGCTGTCGGCGTCAGTACCCGCCTTATAAGCGGGCAAGCCAACATACATAGAGAGATCATCATGCGGCTTTAGTTCAAGCCAGTCCCTAAGTCCGTCCTCATATGTCAGAGCGGGATTATCAAGGCTGAAATAAACTTGAGGGCAGATGTAGTCTATATAGCCCTTTTCTTCACACCATTTTTTGACGTCTGCGTACAGTTTGTCGTTATTAGACAGATTTCCCTGCGGCGATACTCCGAACATGATATTCTTACCGGCTTTATGTACCGCCTTATAAACCGATGATATCAGTTTATTGACGTTGTCCTTTCTGAAATCCTCGAGCGATAGGGGAGTATCTGTGCTTTTACAATACTCCGCGTAATCCTCGCTGTCAAAGTCTCCGCAGTCGGGCGGGTAGAAGTAATCGTCGAACTGTATTCCGTCAACGTCGTAGTTCTCAGCTATCTCAGCCGCACCTTTAGTAATCAGTTCGATCGCTTTATCAGACGCGGGGTTCATATACAAAGCTCCGTTTACTTCTACTCCGATATCATTATCCTTTACATAAGGATTATTGTCGCTCAGCTCAGAGGGCGTATTAGCGGTGCTTATGCGGTACGGATTTATCCACGCGTGTACCTTGATGTCGTTCTCATGAGCGGTATCCGTGATGTATTCAAGCGGGTCAAATCCCGGATCTTTACCCTGTGTGCCTGTCAATATATGCGACCACGGATAGTATCTCGATTTATACAGCGCGTCTGAGAACGGACGCACCTGTACTATCATAGTATTGAGATTTGAGCTTTTCATATCCTCGATGACGCTTTCTATCCTGCTTTTGAAGGCGGCTTCTTTATCTTTCTCGTTCTCTGTATCGAGCGTCATATAGGTCACCCAAACTCCGCGCAGTTCCTCATTCGGCTTTATATATTCCTCATCCTCAGTCGGCTTTGCGTCATCAAGCGGCGCTTGTAAATCCGCTACATACACGATAGACGACACGAGAAAGATAAACGACAGTATAACAGGTATAATTCTTTTCATTTTTTCACTCCGAGGTTTTATTTTGAAATACTTATATATCTATCTGATAATAATCAATATTATCGCGGTGATAGTTACCGTCCATGATAAAAGAGCCGCAGAAAAGGGCAATTGGCGCGTTAAAGAAAGCACGCTCATGCTGATATCGGCTCTCGGCGGAGCTCCCGCCATGTATCTTAGCATGCTTATCATCAGTCATAAGACGAGAAAGCCTCTTTTTATGATAGGTATTCCGCTTGTCTATGTTTTAGAACTTGTCGTTCTGTTCTTGGTGCTGCGTTATGGCTTTAAGATCTTATAGCTTTACGGTTGAACCCGACTGCAATGGCAGTACGCTCAAGACCTTTTTAAGGCGCGAGTGCGGCTTATCGGCGCGTTCTATGACCGTACTCAAATACAGCGACACAGGCAGTATAACACGCGGCGGTATAGAACTCAGAACCCATGATATCGTAAACGCAGGAGATATCATCGATATAATTCTGCCGCCCGATAATAATGAAGCCGAGCCTGTTGAAGGAGCTTTGGATATACTGTATGAGGATGATAATATCCTCGCTGTCAATAAGCCCTACGGTATGCCCGTCCATCCCGTAAAGGTACATCAGTCCGATACCCTGTCTAATATCGTTTCATATTATCAGCAGAGCAGGGGAGAGAGCTATACCTTCAGAGCCCTCAACCGCCTTGATAAGGATACCTCGGGATGTGTGCTTATAGCAAAAGACCGCATTGCATATTCACTTATCAAGCCTACCGTCAAAAAGACCTATATCGCTGTGTGTGAGGGTATCATAACCGAGAGCGGCGTTATTGACGCTCCGATCGCATTAGAGGACGGCAGTAAGATAAAACGTCGTATTTCAGATGGCGGGTTATCCGCGGTCACTCATTACAGACCGCTAGAATACGGTAACTCTCACACCTTATGCGAGCTGTGGCTCGAGACCGGCAGGACGCATCAGATACGCTGTCATATGAGCGGTATCGGTTATCCTTTAGCGGGCGACGACTTGTACGGCGGAAGCCTTGAATATATCTCAAGACAGGCTCTGCACTGCAAATCGGTCGTATTCAAACATCCTGTAAGCTGTGAGGATATTTTGTTGAATACCGATATCCCCGCTGAGTTTTTACAAATATTGCAAAAATAATGTCATTCTGAACGCTTTTTGTGAATTCAGAATGACATTTTCTTTAATGTATATGTATCTTCTCTTTTCTGTTTACGCCAATAATACCGCCCGTTATACCGCATATTATGAGTACAGCGGCTTTTATAAGGGTCAATACACCGATATCAGCGGCTCCCGAACACATCGAAAAAATGAAGTTCAGCACAAACAACAGCAGCGCGGGTAATAGTCCGATGATTATACCCTTGCTCTTCATTATCGCCGCGGCTGTGTATGAACCCATAAGCACGGATACGCCTTCTAAAGCTATTACGGCATAGTCGATGACAGAATAGGGTATACCTGAGACCATATTCAGTATAAGAGCCGTCAGGCACAGCAATACGGCAGTAAGCGCTACAGATATAACGAACCCGATAGCTACGGCTTTTATCACCTTGCTTTTGTCGTCAAAAAAAACAGACATAAAAAATCACCTCTGTACATACTATGCAGAGGTGAGATTTATTATGTGATCTTAAGCAGAAATCACTGCTCGTTGTTCTTAGCGGCTTCTTTCTCTTCCTTAGCGGCCTGCTTTTCGGCTCTCTTAGCTTCAAGCTTCTCTCTGAAAGACATGGGCTTATCGGTCGCGGGAGTATCCTTAACGGTATCTACGCTTGAGATAGCCCACTTCTTGAATTTCATCTTGGTTCTGTCGGGACCTGTCTCGATAACAAAAGCGTCTTCATCCTCTTTGATAGCGATGATCCTGCCTGTAATACCGCCGATAGTGGTGATATCGTCACCGATAGCGATATTGTTGCGCATCTCCTGCTCCTGTTTCTTTTTCTTTGAATTAGGTCTGATAAGTAAGAAATATAATACCGCGAACAGAGCTATGTAGATAAGTATAATCAGCCAGCTGCTGCCGCCGCCTTCTCCACCAAACATATTAATACTTCCTTTCATTTTTTTGATCTTTACTATTATAACAGTATATTCATACTTTTACAAGCAACAATTAAGTAAAATATTATATTCGTTTGTCGAGGATATCTTTATACTTTGTATAAAAATCGTTGAAATTGCCGTTATCAAGAGCGTCTCTGATCATTTGCATAAGGGTATTATAGAAATAAAGGTTGTGCATAACAGCAAGCCTCATGCCAAGCATCTCTTTAGCCTTGAGCAGGTGACGGATATAAGCCCGCGAATGACGCTGACAAACGGGACAATCACAGGTCGGGTCAACAGGTGTATCGTCAAGCTCGTATTTAGCGTTGTTTATGTTGATGATACCGTTCCATGTGAATAGATGACCGTGTCTTGCGTTTCTTGACGGCATGACGCAGTCAAAGAGATCAACGCCCCTTGCTACAGCCTCAAGGATATTAACGGGTGTACCGACACCCATAAGATATCTGGGCTTGTCCTTAGGCGCGAACGGCTCGACCGCCTCGATGATATCATACATCACCTCAGCAGGTTCGCCCACGGCGAGACCGCCGATAGCGTAACCGTTTAACTCGAGCTCGGCAATCTCCTTCATATGATCGATCCTAAGATCCCTGTAGGTAGCTCCCTGATTGATACCGAAAAGCATCTGATCGGGGTTGACGGTATCCTCTAAAGAATTCAGCCTGTCCATCTCAGCTTTGCAGCGATATAGCCAGTTGGTAGTCCTTTTTACCGAGGCTTTGGCGTATTCATATTCGGCGGGGTTTTCAACGCACTCGTCAAACGCCATAGCAATTGTTGAACCGAGGTTAGACTGTATCTTCATACTCTCCTCGGGACCCATGAATATACGTCTGCCGTCTATATGTGAGTTGAATATAACGCCTTCTTCTTTTATGTTGTTCAGCTTAGCGAGAGAGAACACCTGAAAACCGCCCGAGTCGGTAAGGATAACTCCGTCCCAGCCGGTCATCTTGTGCAGACCTCCGAGCTTTCTGACGGTCTCATCACCGGGTCTTAAATGCAGGTGATAGGTATTGCTAAGCATTACCTGAGTGTTTATGTTCTTTAGATCATAAGCTGAGAGCCCGCCTTTTATCGCGCCGCAGGTAGCTACGTTCATGAACGCGGGCATTTGAACGGTACCGTGTACGGTTTTGAATTCACCGCGTCTCGCGCGACCTTCTGTTTTTAAAAGTGTATACATAGTTTATTCCTTTATCAAAGTATAGCCATAGCGTCGCCGAAAGAAAAGAAACGGTATTTTTCTTTTACGGCAATATCATAGGCTTTCATAGTCTTGTCATAACCGTAGAAAGCGGATACCAGCATGATGAGCGTGCTTTCAGGCAAGTGGAAGTTGGTGATAAGTCCGTCCAGCACCTTGAACTCAAAGCCCGGATAAATAAAAATATCCGTAAAGCCGTCGCAGGCTTTGAGCTCACCCTGTGACGCTACGCTCTCTAATGTACGGCATGAGGTAGTGCCTACCGCTATAACGCGCTTACCCGCCGCTTTTGTAGCTTTTATGAGCTCTGCTGTCTCTTTGGGTATCTCATAATGCTCAGAGTGCATCTTATGCTTGGTTACATCATCCACCTTAACAGGTCTGAATGTGCCGAGCCCGACGTGCAGGGTGACATAGCCGATATTAACGCCCTTATCGCGTATCTTGTCAAGCAGCTCGTTCGTAAAATGCAGTCCCGCTGTCGGAGCGGCGGCGGAACCGAGCTCATGGGAATAGACCGTCTGGTATCTCTCCTGGTTCTCGAGCTTCTCGGTGATATAAGGGGGTAGGGGCATTTGACCGATCTTATCGAGAGTGGCATAGATATTCTCTTCGGATTGAAGCTCTACTATACGATTGCCGTCGTCTGTGACCTCGATCACCTCAGCCTTCAACAGACCGTCGCCGAATATGAACTTAGCTCCGACCTTTGCCTTTCTGCCGGGCTTTACCAAGGTCTCCCATTTAGAGCCGTCAATCTGCCTTAACAGCAAAAATTCTATTTTAGCGCCTGTATCCTCTTTATAGCCGTAAATACGGGCGGGGATAACGCGGGAGTCGTTGACTATCAGACAATCGCCCTCATCAAGATAATCTATGATATCATAGAAGTGCCTGTGCTCTATGGTATCGCTGTCACGGCTGAGTACCATGAGCCTTGAATGATCTCTGGGCTCTATTGGGGTCTGAGCTATCTGTTCCTGAGGCAGCTCATAGTAAAAATCACTTGTTTTCATTATTCATGTTCCTTTTATGAGTAAATTGCATTATATTACATAATTGAAATTGACAAATGTGCTGATAAATGGTATATTTAAACTTGATGTATAATAAGGTTATCTGTATGAATTTACCTATAACATAATATATTATTATAGTTAAAAACTCAACTGTTTTTTTAAAATTGGGAGGAATTTATTATGAAAACGTTTAATGTAGGCATCATCGGCGCTACAGGTATGGTAGGTCAAAGATTTTCTCTGCTTCTTGAAAACCATCCTTGGTTCAAGGTAACAGCGATTGCCGCTTCCAAGCGCTCAGCCGGCAAGACCTATGCCGAGGCTGTAGAGGGCAGATGGGCTATGACCGCACCTATCCCTGAGAATATCAAAGATATGATCATGATGGACGCCGCCGATGTTGAGGCTGTAGCGGCTAAGGTAGATTTTGTTTTCTGCGCTGTAGATATGAAAAAGGATGAGATAAAGGCTCTCGAAGAGGCTTATGCTAAAGCTGAGTGCCCTGTTATCTCTAACAACTCCGCTAACAGAGGTACTCCCGACGTACCGATGATCGTTCCCGAGATCAATCCAGATCACGCTGAGATCATCCATGCTCAGCGCAAGCGTCTGGGCACTAAGAGGGGCTTTATAGCGGTCAAGTCAAACTGCTCATTACAGAGCTATGTACCCGCTATCCATCCCTTAAAGGATAAGTTTAAGGTAACTAAAGTGCTTGCCTGTACTTATCAGGCTATCTCAGGCGCCGGCAAAACCTTTGAGCGCTGGCCTGAGATGGTAGATAACCTTATCCCTTATATCGGTGGTGAGGAAGAGAAGAGCGAGCAGGAGCCCTTGAAGCTCTGGGGTCATATCGAGGGCGACAAGATCGTGAACGCTGATGATATCGCTATCACCTCACAGTGCCTCAGAGTTCCGGTATCCGACGGCCATACAGCCGCTGTATTTATGTCTTTCGGTGTTGAGGATAAGCCCTCTGTCGAAGAGATCATCGATATCTGGAACAACTACAAGGGCAGAGCTCAGGAGCTTGAGCTTCCCTCAGCTCCCAAGCAGTTCCTGCACTATTTCACCGAGCCCGACAGACCTCAGATCAAGTCTGAGAGGATGCTCGAGAACGGTATGGCTATATCTGTAGGAAGATTAAGACCCGATACCCAGTATGATATGAAGTTCGTTTGTATGTCTCACAATACTCTCAGAGGCGCTGCGGGCGGCGCTGTACTTATGGCAGAGCTCCTTTGCGCTGAGGGTTATATGGATTAATATCTATACTGACTGATTACATATAATATAACGTACTGCTATATGTCGATTTGGAGGATTATCTATGAATAAACCTATCTTTAAGGGCGCGGGCGTCGCTTTGATCACTCCTATGCACTCCGACGGTTCCGTGAATTACGAGGAGCTCGCCAGACTGCTTGAGTTCCAGGTTGAGAACGGCACAGACGCTATCATCGCCTGCGGTACTACAGGCGAGGCGGCTACTCTGACCGTAAAGGAGCACTGCGAGGTACTCTCTTTCGTATGTGAGCGTATCAACGGCCGTATCCCTGTTATCGCGGGTACCGGCTCAAATGATACCAATACCGCTATTGAGCTCTCAAAGTCTGCTGAGTCATCCGGCGCTGACGCTCTGCTCTCTGTTACACCTTACTATAACAAAACATCACAGACAGGTCTTGTACGCCATTTCACAACTATTGCCGACAATATTGACCTGCCGATGATCTTATACAATGTACCCTCGCGTACAGGCTGTAATATCAAGCCCAAGACCTATGCCGAGCTGTGCAAGCACGAGAATATCGTTGCTACTAAGGAAGCTAACGGCGATATCTCTTCGGTTTCTCAGACGCGTTCTCTGTGCGGCGATAAGCTCGATATCTATTCGGGCAACGACGACCAGACCGTTCCGTTCATGTCACTCGGCGCTTTAGGCGTTATCTCAGTATTCTCAAACTTCTGTCCCAAGGAGATGCATGAGATCTGCGAGCTTTGTCTTAACAATAACTTTGTAGAGGCTGCTAAGCTCAATTTCCATTATGTAGAACTGATGGATATCATGTTCTCAGACGTCAACCCGATACCAGTCAAGACCGCAATGAACCTTATCGGCTTCAACGCGGGCGAATGCAGACTTCCGCTTGTTCCGATGAGCTATTCGGGCTATCATGATCTCAAGGATTGTCTTGCTAAGTACAATCTTATCGGTAAATACGCGTAAATGATCACAGGGCGATAACTTCGCCCTGTTTCTGTAAGGAGGTTCAGTATGGTTAAGATACTTTTGAACGGCTGTCTCGGTAAAATGGGACAGGCTGTTGAGGCTTGTGTGAATGAACGCGAGGATATTATAATCTCTTGCGGCGTCGATATAGCTAAAGGTGACAGGACTTATCCTGTTTATACCTGCTTTGTAGATGTACGGGAAGAGCCGGATGTTATCGTTGATTTCTCTAATCCGCTGGTGCTCGACGATATGCTCGATTTCGCTCTGACTCATAAAACTCCCGTAATCATCTGTACAACAGGTTTTTCGGATGCTCAGGTCGAGAAGATCAAATGCGCATCTAAGGAGATACCTGTATTCTATTCGGGCAATATGTCTCTCGGTATAAACGTCCTCATCGCTTTGTCGAGGATGGCCGCGAAGGTTCTTTCGGACAGCTTTGATATAGAGATACTCGAGAAGCACCATAACCAGAAGATCGACGCTCCCTCTGGTACAGCGCTGATGATCGCCGACGCTATCTCTGAGGAGAAGAGCGGCGCTCAGTATGTATACGACCGTCACGCTTACCGCAAAAAGCGTGAGCGTAACGAGATCGGAATCCACTCCGTAAGGGGCGGTACGATTGTCGGTGAGCACGAGGTCATCTTCGCGGGTCACGACGAGGTGGTATCCATCAAGCACCAGGCTCAGTCAAAGGGTGTTTTCGCTTCGGGTGCTGTCAACGCCGCTGTTTTCATCAAGGACAAGCCCGCCGGTATGTATGATATGACTGATCTGCTGAAAGAAAGCTGAT
Organism: uncultured Clostridia bacterium; assembly: GCA_946183365.1. Taxonomy (GTDB): domain Bacteria; phylum Bacillota; class Clostridia; order Oscillospirales; family Acutalibacteraceae; genus Ruminococcoides. The sequence continues at coordinate 82,398 of CAMHAH010000005.1, read as the reverse complement.
TTCAAAAATAAATGAACAACCTCTGTTTGCCTGTCATAAACTGATAGGGAACAGAGGTGTTTTTTATGAATAACGAACTCATACTCCTGCCTTCTGTCACCTACGCGATGAAGGCAAAAAGTATTCTTGATAAATATAATATCCGATCATATATCCAGCGCACTCCGAAATCCGTTAAAATAAAGTCCTGCGGCTACTGCCTTTTTGTGCCCGGCAACACCGATAAAGCTGAGAAGATTCTCAGAGCAAACGGCGTAAGGGTGCTGGGCAGGGGAGAGAGAGGAGATATATGATCTATCTTGATAATTCGGCTACGACATATCCGAAGCCTTTAGCGGTATATCAGGCAGTCAATAACGCTGTTAGTATATACGGCTTTAATCCCGGCAGAGGCGGCTACAGACAATCTATCCGCGCTTCCGAGAAGGTGTTTGATACACGCGGTATCATCAAAAAATTCTTCAACGTAAGCTCTGAAGAAAACGTAATTTTCACAAGCGGCTGTACACAGTCTTTGAATACGGTGATCAAAGGCGTATTGAAGCGAGGCGATCATGTCGTAATCTCTTCTATGGAGCATAACGCCGTTTTGAGACCCGTTCAAAAGCTCAGCGATAACGGTATTATCTCTTATACTGTTGCCGAAATAACCGGCGATAATGATGAAACTCTCGAAAATTTCAGAAAGGCTATCAATAGCAGAACAAGGCTGTTTATCTGCACTCATGCGTCGAATGTTTTCGGTATACGTCTGCCTGTAGAGAGATTATGCGCTCTCGCTCACAGCTATAATATAATGTTCTGTCTTGACGCCGCTCAGAGCGCCGGTGTTCTTCCCGTTGACGTTCAGGGGGATAACTATGATTATGTATGCTGCGCGGGTCACAAATACCTCTACGGACCAATGGGCACGGGACTGCTCCTTATCAACAACGATACCTTGCTTGACACTTTAACAGAAGGCGGTACGGGCAGTCAGTCGGCAGAAGCTGAAATGCCCTTATTCTATCCCGACAGGCTTGAAGCCGGTACGGCGAATATAGCGGGTATAATAGGTCTCGGCGCGGGTGTAGGTTTTGTATCAAAAAGAGGAATTGATAATATTTATAAGAAAGAAACCCGACTTATAAAGGCGATCAAAGAGCGGCTGAATACTCTTGATAAGGTTACTGTTTATCCGAATTACGACGGAGCTCCCGTTTTATCCTTTGATATGAAAGGAGTAAACAGCGAGGATATAGCGAGGTATCTTTCCGAACGTTCGGACATAGCTGTCAGAAGCGGTCTGCATTGCGCTCCTTTAGCGCACAAAAGCATGGGCACGATCGACAAAGGAACGGTCAGGATATCACCGTCTGTATTTACTACAGAAAATGATATAAAATTACTCTTTAATTCTTTGAGGAAATTGCACAATTCACCTTGAAATCTATATTAGGCTGTGTTAGAATATTTATAAGAATGTAAAACTGTAAAGTGAGTAAGAAGTTTATGGGTGAATTATTGTCCAGCATATGGTCTACCGTATGGGCGACACTGAAAACATTTGAATTCAAAGACGCGATAGATATACTTATCATTGCGCTTATTTTATATTACCTTTTCAGGCTGTTCAGACAGACCCGCGCGGGTCAGCTTGTAAAAGGTATTGTTGTTCTGCTTATCGCGTTTGTCCTTTCCTGGATATTTAATTTGACCATGGTCAATTATATACTCAGGTCTATATTCGAATTCTCGGCAATAATCATTATCGTTGTGTTCCAGCCGGAGATAAGACAGGGACTTGAAAGGCTCGGCAGAAGCAACAAGACCTTTAAGAATTTTGTCAACACCACTAACATCAACCCCGAGAGCGCCGTTACAAAGGCTATCAGCGATGTATCTGACGCCTGCGCCGTATTCTCAAAATCCAAAACAGGCGCTTTGATCGTTTTTGAGCGCAACAGTATGCTGAATGAGATCGCCGGTACAGGCACATTCTTGAACAGCGATACCTCCGCCGCTCTTTTAGGCAATATCTTTTTCAACAAAGCTCCGTTGCATGACGGCGCCTGTATTATCCGCGACGGCAAGATACTCTCAGCCGGATGTATACTTCCGCTCACCAACAGCCTTAATGTAAGTCAGGCGCTCGGTACCAGACACCGCGCGGCTATAGGCATGAGCGAAGAGAGCGACGCTGTCATTGTAGTTGTATCTGAGGAGACCGGCGTTATTTCGATCGCTCTGAACGGTACTCTGTATCGCGATTATAACCGTAATACTCTTTATGACAAGCTTACAGAGCTGCTTGTGACAAGAGAAAAAGATCGCTCCGGTCTGTTTGGCGATTTGTTCAAGAACAGAAAGGAGGAGAAGGACGATGAATAATAAACAAAGCTTCCTCTCGCGCTTCTTCTCTCACAATATCACTCTGCTTGTGCTCGCTTTTTTGATAGCGTTCGCGGCGTGGTTTGTTATCAACGCAAGCTCAGAGACCGATACCAACGTTACAATATCCGATATACCGATAATCGTAGATTTACCCGAGTCGGCTGTCAGCGACGGCTTAAAGGTGTTTAACGCGGAAAATCTAAAGGGCTCTGTAGAGGTATCCGGCAATCGTGTTACCGTAGGCAGCCTTACATCCTCGGATCTTTCTATTGTTGCCAATCAGTCTAATTCCATTATCTCTCCGGGCAGCTACACTCTTTCTCTGTCAGCGAAGAAAACAGGTCTTATGACTAACTACAATATAGTTTCGTCTGTCACTCCCGCTACAGTTACCGTGTTCGTCGATAAAGAGAAGGAACAGGTTTTTGATATCGAGAACAAGCTGACCGTGAAGCTCAACGACAGCAGCCATTACGCGAATACCTCGTTATCTCAGACCAAGGTCAATGTTACCGGTCCCGAGACGCAGGTGTCTCAGATAGCGTCTGTCGCTGTTGAAGATACGATCACAGGTCAGGAGTCGGATAAAACCTTCCAGGAGAAGCTCTATTTCTATGATGAAAACGGCAATAAGCTCGATCTACCGCTCGTTGTTACCGACATAGATACCGTTGAGGTAACTATCTCTGTACTGCCCATCTCTACAGTATCACTCGGAGTAAATGTCACAAACGCTCCTAAGGATTACCCTGAAGTCAGTGTATCTCCTTCTACCGTTAAGATCGCCGCTACTCAGGATACTCTCAACAAGATCGAGGACGGAACCGTCAATATAGGTGCTCTTGATTTTTCAAAGCTCAAAAACACCAAGAACTCAATGAAATATGATATCACCGTACCCAACGGCTGCAAGGTCATATCCGGAGAGACCACGGCTACGGTCTCCGTTGACCTTTCATCCTATGTACTTGCTGAGGTAACAGGCAAGATATCGAGCAAGATCGACAGCTCGGATTACGATACCGAGTTCGCTACCAATAATATTGAGCTGAGTATCTATTGTCCGTCGGATCTCGCTGAGGAGATCTCTTCATCGGATGTTACCGTTATAGCAGACTTTACCGGCTTGCTCGATAACTTAAAAGCAGGCAATCCCGTTTCGCTCAGCGTTCCGCTTAAGGTTACCTTAGCCTCAGATTATTCTACCTGCTGGGTATACGGAAGCTATACGACCACCGTTAATGTTACAAAGAAATGATCCTTCGTAAGCATAAAGGATTAGTTTTATAATAATTAAGATATAAAAATAAAGACCTGTTGATATCCCGACTTTGAACAGTCTGAGATCAACAGGTCTTTTATCTGGCTGGGAAGGCGGGGTTCGAACCCACGAATGACGGAGTCAAAGTCCGTTGCCTTACCGCTTGGCTACTTCCCAACAGCATTATTAGTATACCATAATTTTTGATTATGTCAACTGCTTAATGCAAAAGGACAGCAGCTTATCAAATACCTTTATACAGAGCCTTTACTCCGACACTGTAAGGTATTTCCATATCGCACAGACTTCTGAGTATCAACGTAGAATCGGCGATATCAAGTCCGTTTTCATCGATATCGCATCTCTCTTCTGTCTTACTGTCTTTATAGGTATTAAATCCGGTGATATCTTTTTGCAGTAAAGAAACATCTATCAAATCAACGATCCTGTTGTCATCATAATCTCCTCGGTTGTAGCTGTCACGAACACTAAAATCTATAGAGCGGGTATTGTTGTAATAATACGCTTCGGTATGATCGCGGTTCGGGTTGACCGTGAACGTCAGAGTGTAATCACCCGCGGGTACATTATCGAGCTTTATATAACGGAGCTCAGACGCCTGAGTATACTTTATTCCATTGAAAAAAGAACCGTCAACTATGTCGATATCACTGAATAATACCTCACCGTCAGAGCTTGTGACGCTTCGTTTTGTCTTGATGTCATAGCGCCAAGGCTTATCGGCAGCGCTTGAAACTATATATTGAAGATACAGATCGCTGCCGCTCTCATAAAGCGTTTTGATAGATGTTGTAAACTTGTCGTTCAGATAAGCTTCGCTAATGATAAGATCGGGGGTTTTAGTTTTATCTTTCGAGGCGGATGAAGCGGTCTCACGAGGAACATCTTTGCTGTAGGGTACAAGATATTCAAAATCGTCTAAACTCGCTGTATAGCCAAGATAATAGTCAAAGCAAAACAAATTACGGCTGAAATACAGCGGGTAATAGCCGAGCACCCGATCGGCGTTCCTTCTGTCGGAGCTGTTGACCTTATGCGAATCGGAGTCAGTGATCATAATTCCGCGGTACCGTTCAGCATTATCTATACTGTATGTCTCATCGATCACCATGCCCCAGAGGGTGACCGCGTGAGTACCTGTATTACTGTCATTTTTCATCAAGTTCAGTCCCGGGCTGATACCGTATCCATGAGTGAGCAGCATAAACATATTATTCATATCATAAGCCCCTCGGATATATTTGTATCCGCTGACCATATCATAAGCATAATCTTTGAAATAACCACCCGAACGCGGATAATTCTTTACCTTTGCACCGCCAAACGTTATGATATTGTTCTGCAGCGCCGCTCCGTTAAAGAACCACGCCATCGCATTTTCCTGATGAGAACCGCCGTCAGAGAATGATGAAGAAAACAAATCGAATAACGCGTCCTCGTCGGAAAAACCCGCTTCAGCGCCCCAGCCTGTATAATGCAGGATATTTGAAGAAGCCGCTGCCCAGCACAGGTTTTCATCTCCGTCCTTTATACTTGTTTTCTCTGTATCTATGAAGCTAAGGTCAGAGAGCTCAAAAAAAGTATCGTTCATAAAGTTGTCAATGATACGCTGTTGCAGCTCTTCGATATTCTCCGAACGCAATCCTGTTAAATATACCTTAAGTGTAGTATCGGGGATCATGAATTCAGCGTTATAGTATACAGGCAAAGAAGCTCCCGTTGAAGCCATCTCATCATTATGCGCTTCAACACTGAGAACAGGCTCTTTATCTATATACAGATCATAGCTGTGATAAGAGCTTAATTCTTCTATCGCGTCGGCATTCTCGATAGCCGAGTTACCTTCATTATCGGATGTTACAGCGCAGATACCGAGCGGGACTGTATCTATATCAGCCGCAAATACGGACGCCGAGCATGAAGGTATCAAAAACAACAGCGCTGACAGCATACATAAGAATTTTTTCATGATCTTCTTCCTTTCAGAACACGAAACATTGCTTTTAATTATATGATACTATAATTTCCCTTTCAGTTCAATATTTGATTTATATCAAAGAGCGGCTTATTATTCTCACAGGTATTTTATTGTGTCAGAGTTTTTTTCGATCGAATGGTGTGATTATATATGCCGGATCATTCTTAATTCATCACTAAACATTCAGCAACAAATAATTATAAACACAATAATTATTTATGCTTTTAAGTCTTGAATAAATATATAGTATATGTTAAAATCATCTAAAAGATCGACCTATGATCTTTTATTCCTGTCAACAGCCGGATGAACTTAACCGATTGGCTGAAAGCCACATATAACATCAACATTCAACAGGAGGAAAATATGTCAGAAAAAAGATATGATTCAAACATTATTACCCGCGAATATATAGATAGTCTGATGATCGAACAAAGACTGATCGACGCGGTTCTTCCAAACGCTGAAACCACCATACTCGGTAAATCATTTTCCACGCCTGTTATGAACGCGGCTTTCTCATTTTTGGCAGGCGCTCACCCCGGATATCCCGCGGAAATGGCAAAAGGCTTCAAAGCCGCCGGCGCGCTGAATATGTGGGGAATGAGCACTGATGAAGAAATGAAAGATATATACTCTACAGGCGCGGATACGATCGAGATAATCAAGCCTTACGCTGATGAATCACAGATCTTCCATCGAATTGAATTCGCTGCTTCTAACGGAGCTTTCGGAGTCGGCATGGATATCGACCACGCCTTCGACAGAAAAGGTAACTACGATTCGGTCGATGGATACACTATGGAGCCTAAGAGCCTCAAACAGCTCGAAGCCTATGTCAAGGCTGCCGGAGATATGCCCTTTGTGGTAAAAGGAGTGCTCAGTGTTTCCGACGCGCTGAAATGCGCTTCTATAGGCGTGAGAGCGATAACGGTCTCTCATCATCACGGTATTTTTGACGGCGCTGTTCCTCCGCTTCGCATCTTACCCGAGATAAAGAAAGCGGTCGGCGACAATGTTGAGATCTTTGTTGACTGCGGTATCGAAAAAGGCTTGGATGTTTTCAAGGCTTTGGCTTTGGGAGCGGATGCCGTCAGCGTCAGCAGGCATATCCTCGCTAAAACTTATAAGACCGGGGCAGAGGGGATAGCTGACGAGATAAAGCATATGACCGATGAGCTTGTATCCGTTATGGGCCGCTGCGGTTTCCCGACGATAAACAGCATTGACGATACTGTTATATGGAAGCCTTGATCTGAATTAATATACCAATTGCCTGTCGGCGTATGAGAACATTTATACGGACGCCGACAGGCTTTTATCTTTCTCGGTAAATATATGATTTATAAGCGGGTTTCTCTTGACGAATACACGATTATTTATTATAGTTATTACATAAGGTTTTTACTTAACTTTTAGACAGCAAAAAACTATTTCTGAGGTGAAAGGTATGAAACTAAAAACCATATCCCTGTTATGCGCTATGCTTATTCTGCCCGGCGCTCTTCTTGTAGGCTGCTCAGGTTCACAGTCCTCCGACAAATCCGTAAAAGAGATCATCGGTATCATCGGAGCAATGGATAACGAGGTAAAAACTCTGAAAGAAGCCGCAAACATCAAAAGCACGACCAAAATAGCAGAGATGGAATTCTGTGAAGGTACCCTTGAAGGAAAAGACGTTGTTATCGTCAAATGCGGCATGGGCAAGGTCAACGCCGGTATATGCGCTCATACATTGATAAACAAATTCAACTGCACTAAGATCATCAACACAGGAGTAGCAGGTTCACTCGACAACAAAATCGACATCGGCGATATAGTTGTCTCGACCGATGCTGTTCAGCATGATTTTGACGTAGAGGCGATCGGCTTTAAGAAGGGAGAGATCCCATATACTGGTCTGTACGCGTTCCCCGCTGATGAAGCGATGAGAAAAGCCGCTGTGACTGCTGTCAAAGAGTCGGCAAGCGATATCCATGTTTTTGAGGGCAGAGTATGCTCCGGCGATCAGTTCATAAATACATCTGAACAAAAGGATAAGATCATTTCAAATTTCGGCGGTATGTGCTGTGAAATGGAAGGAGCGGCTATCGCTCAGGCGTGCTATCTGAACAACACACCCTATGTTGTTATTCGCGCGATATCAGATAAACCGGATGAAACTGAGATCGTAGATTATAAGCAGTTTGAAACCAAGGCAGCCGAACGATGCGCGAAGATCGTTGAATATATGATAAAAACACTTTGATAATTATAAACAATAAAATGTTATAAACGCTGTTGCGAAGTTCTTATTATATATGAAGCCGCATCAGCTGATTCTATTCCTAAAACCGAAAGGGTGTTTTGTGTGAAAGAGCTTACTATTGACGCGACCGTCGAGAATATTGATGATGTAACTGATTTTATAAACGCAGAATTAGAAGCTGTCGACTGTCCGATGAAAGCTCAGATACAGTTTGACGTCGCTATTGATGAAATGTTCGGTAATATCGCGCATTATGCATATGGTTCAGAAGTAGGCTCAGCTACTGTTCGCTTTGATTATGACGAAGCTTCACGCACCGCGAGTATTACGTTCATCGACAGCGGAATACCCTTTGATCCGCTTAAACAATCCGAGCCTGATGTCACACTCTCTGCACAGGAGAGAAAGATCGGAGGACTTGGGATATTCCTTGTCAAAAAATCGATGGACAGTATGGAGTATAAATATCTGGACGGCAAGAACATTCTGACTATCAAAAAGAAGCTTTCCTGATATAATGGATATCTATATAAGCTAAAGATATGATTATACTATAATAATAATAGATACGCAGTATATGCAGTATATAAAAAAAATATAGAGGTTATATGATAAAGAAAGCTTCAGCTATTATCCTTGCTTTTATACTTTTGATAACGAATAGTTTGATAACAGCCGGCGCTTATGAAGTTGAGCCTTACGCGGTTATCGATGACGCTCAGATCGCAGGAACAGGAATATCTCAAAATATATCGTTGAACAGTTCGTCTGTTTTGAACGTTCCGAAGATCGAGATCAATACAGAGGACGGCAACGGAACTAAACTGCAAAAAACCGACGGTTATGTCAACGCTCAGATTTCAATTACAGATACAGACGGAACTGTTCTGAATAAAACAGTTTTATTGAAGGTTCGCGGAAACAGTACGGCATTAGAATCCATTGAGAAAAAGTCATTCAATTTCAAGTTCGATAAAAAGACCGAAGTCCTCGGTATGGGAGCAGGGAAGAAGTGGGCTTTGCTCGCCAACTGCTTTGACCCAACTTTATTGAGGAATTATCTTGTATTTGATTTCGCTCAAAAACTGGGTCTGCCTTATACATCCGAACAGCGATACGCCGAATTATGGCTTGACGGTGAATACCGCGGCTGTTATACCATATATGAGCCTGTACAGGAGGGCAAAGACAGAGTAGACATAGATATCGATAGCAACAGTGGAAAAAAAGATTTTCTCATAGAATTTGAAGCCACAAGAAACGAAGCTGACGTTACATACATAAACGTGGGAGGCTTAAGGTTTGCCGTGAGCGAACCCGAAGAGCCGGACAGTGAACAGCTCTCTTATATCAAAGCCGTAATGACCGATATAATCAACACTTTGAAATCCGGAAACGAAAAAGAGATCCGCAAAATAATAGATATCGATTCATTCTCAAAGTTTTATTTACTCAACGAATATGCTAAGACCGCTGATTTCGGATACAGCTCAGTATTCTTCTTCTATAAAAACGGAGTTCTGTACGCGGGCCCTCCGTGGGATTACGACCTTGCACTCGGCAACCTTAACGGAGATCTGAACTCTTCGTCCGCTAAAGCGGCAAGTGTAAGCGACGGCATAATGCAGAGCGAAAAGAACTTTTATCGCTTGCTTTGCAATAAGGATTGGTTCAACAATGGGATAAGGCGGCTGTATTATCAGAATAAACCTTATATCGATAATATATCAGCAAACAGAGGGCTTTTGGATAAGCTGAGAGCCGATCACACTGAGGTTTTTGCTCATAATTTCACAAAATGGAATGTAGGCAGATGGTGGCTCAATTACCAAAAGGTCCCGTATAAAACCTATGATGAGAATTACTCTTTCCTTAAAAAGTGGTGCGGCGAACGAAACAAATGGCTTACAGATTATTTTAATATCACATCTAATACCGTTATGATAGGCGACGCCGACAGCGACAGAGAAATCACAGGAATAGACGCAACAGCAATACAGCGAGAGGTACTGGGTATCCCTCTAAAATTCAATATCAGTGTACAGGCGGGCGACGTTGACTTCAGCGGTCATCTTGAGATAACAGACGCCACATTCATCCAAAGATATGTTATAGGTATCAACACACCATACAGTATCGGCAGCTTGTCCATGTATGATGAGTATGAGCTGCCTATAGTATAAAGATATCGCGGCTTAAGTATAAATTTGACTTTTAAGAGCTATGATGATAGAATATTGCTCAGCAGTTATTTCTCTGCGATACATATTAATGAAACAAACTGAAGTATATCGCCAAAAAGGAGGAGCTTTATGGCAGTTGTTAATTTACAGGCTTATAAGGTCGATAAAATCGATTTTGCCAACGAAATGGAAAACGGTACCAAGATATCTCTCGGCAACAAATATTCATATCAGGTCCAGTATGCCGTAGGCAAGAATGTAGCTAAGGGGACATTCGATATCGAAGTACACGATAAAGAAAACCCCGAAAAGTTCAAGATACACGTTATCGTTGTAGGTATTTTCGCTTACGATGAGAACGAAAAGAAGGAGCTCATCCATACCGAGACCTTTAAATCTCTTTTCCCTTACGCAAAAGCGCTCATCACCACAATTACCGCTAACTGCGGTATCCAGCCAGTTATCATCCCTAATATCGACATAGATAATCAGGAGATCTACCGCATAGATAATAATCATTAAACAATAAAGGCGTCCTCATGGACGCCTTTTGATTTGGAGCAGATGATGGGAATCGAACCCACACGGTCAGCTTGGAAGGCTGAAGTTCTACCACTAAACTACATCTGCATTTTTAATTTTCTATTGTAGTATAGCACATAATATAACGTTTGTCAAATAAAAGATGAAATCAAACTCAGCTTGATAAAACTTAAATATCAAAGATAAAACGGTATATTATTTTATACTATTTTTCTAATTCGCAATTATGATTTGACCGTGTACATTTATAATACTCTATGGCTTTATTAAACTAATACATTAAAGGAGTAAAACATATGAGCAATGAGAGATTAGTCGGTACCGTATCCCGCGGTATCCGTTGTCCTATTATCAGAACAGGCGATGATTTAGCTTCTATCGTAACCGACAGCGTTTTAGCTGCCGCGGGCAGCGAGGGCTTCTCGCTGAGAGATAAAGACGTTATAGCCGTAACAGAGTCCATCGTGGCAAGAGCTCAGGGCAATTACGCTACTGTACAGAATATCGCAGATGATGTAAAAGCTAAGCTCGGCGGAGGTACCGTAGGCGTAATTTTCCCGATCCTTTCTCGCAACCGTTTCGCGATATGCCTGCGCGGTATAGCTATGGGCTGCAAAAAAATCGTTCTCATGCTCTCTTATCCTTCCGATGAAGTAGGTAATGAGCTTGTATCCATCGATAAAATCGACGAGGCTGGTGTGAACCCCTACAGCGATGTACTCACCCTTGAGCGTTACAGAGAGCTCTTCGGCGTTAATAAACACGAATTCACAGGTGTAGATTATGTTCAGTATTATTCCGACCTTATCAAAGAGAGCGGGGCAGAGGTAGAGATCATTTTTGCCAACCGTCCTAAAGAGATATTGAAATACACCGATACCGTACTCACCTGTGATATCCATACTCGCAAGCGTACCAAGCGTATTCTTAAAGAAGCGGGCGCTAAGACAGTATTGGGTCTCGATGACATAATGAACGCACCTGTAGACGGCTCGGGCTACAATGAGAATTACGGCCTGTTAGGCTCAAATAAATCTACAGAAGATACCGTAAAGCTCTTCCCGCAGAACGCTCAGCCTCTCGTAGAGGATATCCAAAAGAAGATATTTGCCGTAACAGGCAAGAACGTTGAGGTCATGGTATACGGCGACGGCGCTTTCAAAGATCCTCAGGGAAAGATATGGGAGCTTGCCGATCCCGTTGTTTCTCCCGCTCATACCTCGGGACTTATAGGCACGCCTAATGAGTTAAAGCTAAAATACCTCGCTGATAATGATTTCAAGGATCTCAGCGGTGATGAACTAAAAGAAGCAATATCGAACAGCATAAAATCAAAAGACGCCGATCTGGTAGGCAACATGGCTTCTCAGGGTACTACTCCAAGACAGCTCACGGATCTCATCGGCTCGCTGTGCGACCTTACATCCGGCTCGGGTGATAAGGGCACGCCTGTTGTGCTGGTACAGGGTTATTTTGATAACTATACAAACGACTGATAAATCTATACAAAGTAGGGGAGGACAGACGCTTTTGTCTGCTCCTCCTTTTTATTTGACTGCGTAATGCGTAATCGCAGTCATTATTTTTTAATTTGCTATTGACAGCATCAATAAATTGTGTTACTGTAGTAATACAATAATACAGTTAGGAGGCAGCAGATGAATTGGTCATTAGATAAAAAGCGGCCTATTTGTCCTCAGATATGCGAGAAGCTGTGTGTATTGATAGCGTCAGGGGAGATAAGCGCGGGCGACAGACTGATGTCTGTTCGTGATGTTGCGCTGAATGCCGGCGTTACGCCCAATACGGTCCAAAAATCCTTTGAGCAGCTTGAACAGCAAGGCGTGATATACTCAAAACGCGGTTCGGGATGGTATGTCAGCGATAATGTCGCTATCGCCAAAGAAACTCTCGACAGGCTCATACACACTAAAACCGTCAATTATCTGAACGATATGCAGTCGCTCGGCTTGGATAAGAAAGAGATAATCAGTATTATAAAGGAGTTAAGATATGAGTGAGATACTTAGATGCGAATTCCTGACAAAACAATTCGGAGCTATCAAAGCTCTTGATAATCTGTCGCTCAGTATTCAGAGCGGCAAGATCATCGGTCTGCTCGGTCCAAACGGTTCAGGCAAGACGACCCTTATAAAGATCATCAACGGTCTGCTGCAGCCTACCTCAGGCGCTGTATATATCGAGGGAGATACACCGGGAATAATCACCAAGCCAAAGGTAAGCTATCTTCCGGACGTCAACTATCTCAATAACTGGATGACTGTTGAACAGATAGTCGATATGTTCTCAGACTTTTATATTGATTTCAGAAAAGAGCTCGCCTTTGAGATGATAAGCCGTCTTGGCATAGACCGTAAGCAGAAGCTCAAAACTCTCTCTAAGGGCAACAAAGAGAAGGTATGCCTGATACTTGTCATGAGCAGAAACGCTAAGCTGTATTTGCTTGATGAACCTATCGCGGGCGTCGATCCCGCGACAAGAGATTATATCATCTCTACCATTATCAACAATTATAATCCCGAGGCATCTGTTCTGATCTCAACTCATCTGATATCGGATATCGAGTCCGTACTCGACGAGGTCATCTTTATTAAGAACGGCTCGATCGTGATGCACGATACCGTTGACAATATACGAGAGCAGCATAACATGAGCGTCGATGAGTTATTCAGGGAGGTGTTCAAATGGTAAGCAAGCTTATAAAATATGACTTCATGTCTTACCTCAGGCTACTGTTGCCTGTCCAGCTTATACTTATCGGCATCGCCTCGATCAACCGTATCGTCCAATTCTTCGAGCCCGCCACGGCTTTCAGCGATTATTCATACAGCATATTCGGCTCATCGGGCGCTTATTCTACTGTATTTATATCCTCGATCGTCTTATATGTAATATCTATAGTAGTATGCCTTTTGATGACCGTTATAGTTTCTATAGTGCGCTTCTATCAGGGGATGTATACTAACGAAGGTTATCTCAACCACACGCTGCCCGTTACCGCTTCTCAGCATATATTCGCGAAGCTGCTTACCTCGCTGATATTCACCTTGGGCTCACTGTTCGCGGTATTTCTGTCATTCATGGTGATAACAGCGGGAGAGATGAACATTGAAATATTCAAAGCATTCTTCTATCTCATGGGCAAGTTCTTCTCTAATCTCGGAGCTAACGCCGTTTTGTATATCATCGAATTTGTGATCCTCATAATCTTGAGCTTTGTATTCGATTTCCTTAAACTGTATTTCTGCATTTCAGTCGGTCAGCTCGCTAAAAAGAGAAAGATACTGCTGGCATTCGGTGTATACTTCGGAATATATGTCATAAAGCAGATAATCGGCACGATACTCATTATCGTTATAACTCTCAACTTTGAACTTATACATAAAATAACGGAATGGATATCTGAGAACGCTACCGCCTATGTTCATATAATGCTTTGTTTGGGAATAGTATTCTGCGCATTGTTCAGCCTCATATACTTCTTAATAACTAAGCACATAATCAGCAAAAGGCTAAACCTGACATAAGGGAGGGGAGAGATATGAAAAAAATCATAAAAGCTCTTGCCTTGATACTAAGCATAGCAGTTATTGCCCTTACTCTCGGCTCATGTCGATATTTGGACGCCGCGAAAGCGCATCAGGCTTTTTATACCGACGAAACCAAGCGTGAGATCAGCTTTGAAGATCACATATACAAAATAATAAGTCCGGGTAAGCTAAGCTTTGTATTTACGGACACTATAAATACATCGTTCCATGTGACAGCTAAGGATGTCCCTGTTCTGGCCGCGAGATTTGAGGGCGATTACTTTGATTTGAACTCAGAGAAGACCATCATCAATATGTTCGGTTCTACTCAAAACAATTGGTACATCCGTGACGATTGGTATGATAAAGCTAAGGATCTGATCGAAAACGCAAAGCTCGACAGTTACTTCTTCGGCTATTACGATTACAGAGAAACGACAACTATCGATTATGAACAGTATCTAAAGAGTATCAACAACGTAGCCCAAAAGAACATATTGCTTGATGACGATATAACCGAGATAGTAAATAAAGCTCTTGCCTCGTCAAGCGACAAGAATGTCGATTATAAAGATCTCGAAAGCGGACAAGACGCTCAAAGATATTTCAGGCTCAAACGCTGTGACAAGGATATCATAATCACGAACAACGACGAGATATATCTGATACGCGACTATGATAATAAGTATTATGTTTGGAACGGCGATACGCTCAATAAAAAGACGATATGCCCGATAGACGAAGAGGATATACCTAAGGTAAAAGCGCTGTTTAAAGAATACCCGGACGCTTATGAGTACGGTAATATTCGTGAATTCTTCGAAGGATATTATTACGAATATCCGAATGAGATAGAAAAAGACAACGCTCCTATAGCAGTAAAAGAAGTATAATAGCACACAAAAAATCCCGCGTTGATAAACAATCAGCGCGGGATTTAATTTATTCGCTTTTCGGTTTTACCCTCGAAAGGGGGTTGCTCTTTGCAGCAGCCTCAATCTGTCGAGAGTCAAGGTGAGTATATATCTCGGTAGTGCTGAGGCTCTCGTGACCCAGCACATCTTTAAGAACTCTGATATCGACGTTGCCGTGCTGATACATGAGAGTGGCGGCGGTATGTCTTAGCTTATGCACCGAATACCCCTGGGAGTCAAGACCGATTTTTTCGAGATATTTATAAACGATCTTCTGGACGTTTTCGCGAGAAATACGCTTTTTTTGACGGGATAAAAACAGGGCGTATTTATCCTGGACCCTGACTCCGTCAACAGGACGAACCTTCATATAAGCGTCAAAAGCCGCCATACAGGCGTCATTCAGATAAATAATACGTTTTTTGCTGCCTTTACCGATTATCTGAGCCGTGTGATCAGCCCTGATATCATTATAATTCATGGCAACAAGCTCAGCAAGACGCATACCGCAGTTCAAAAAGAAGGTGAGGATACAATAATCACGCTCTTTATTAGGACCGTCAACAGCGTTCAGCAGTTCGATGCTTTGTTCGAGAGTCAGATATTTAGGGAGGGGGTTTTTTTCGGTAGCGTTAGGGCGTTCAAGGTCCTTGAGCGGATCAACAGATAATAAATGCTTTTTGTTGGTCAAGTAGTTATAAAAAGATTTGATACTCGTGGTTTTACGGGCTCTGGCAGCCTTGTCATTATGACGCTTGCGCTGTAAATAGTTCATGAACTCATAACCGTCAGTAAGAGTAACGGACGACACAAGTTCTAAATCCACATCATCGACAGGAATGTCATGGTAGGGAGTATCAGCGGGAACGATGCGCTTATGGATCTTGATAAATCTGAAAAAAGTTCTCAGATCATTGAAGTATTCATCTACGGTCGCCGGAGATCTGCCTTTGATAGTTTGCAGATAATATAAAAAGTCTTTTAATAAATCAGAAGCCTCAACAGAAAAATTACTCATTCAATCATACCTCAAATGAATTATTGTGCGCTAAAGGATCTAAGAATAATATTATTTCTTTTTATTGATTATACAGCAAAAGAGAGAGGTGATTTTTCTTATTTAGAAAATTACATAAAATTAATATTTTATGTAATTGAGGGGAGGGCATACAGTAAAATATCGCTTATAATGAGCTGTTTTACTGTAATTGCGAGAATAAGACATAAACCGGCGCTTAAATCATCAAATAGAATAATTTCAAACGAACATACACTCATTCAGAAAAAACTGAGACGATTTATACGAACGATTTAAATTCGTGTTATTTACAATTACAAATTGTGTCATCAGTTATAGTCGAAAAAATGTTATTTTAAAGTTTTAAAAAAAATTTAACCATATTAACCGAGTTATAGATCGATTGTATTTATATACCATCAGTCTGATATCAAAAAAGCTATTGTATAATTCCGGACACTTACATTGCGTGAATGATTAATAATTGAAATATATGTTGTAATAAATAAATCGTTGGTTTGATCTGAACTAAAGTTAAATAAGCGTAAAAAAATATATTTCTTACATGCTATTCCCTATATTCTCTTATTTATCTTCCCTATTGTTAAAAATTTAACAAAATATTATTCCACCTATATCGGTCAACGGTCCGGGGGTTAGGCTTACTGTCTTTGTATTATATTTATTGCAAAATTCCTTGACGATCTCATAGTCAGGATGAGTTTTAATATCACCGCAGAGATACAGGGTCTCAGTCTCTTTATCATATCCCGAAGCCCCACCTATGAAACCGTATTCAGCTCCGCATAACCTGATACTCCCCTGCCCTATCAGCAGAGCATCGATATCAGTATTCCGTAAGGCTCTGTAAATACCTTTGTCAGCAGTAATCAAAGCATTGTCAGACACGATAGCGCATGAGCACTTGGCATAGCCTTGATTTACGTCTATCAGCTTATATCCGTTAATTTCGCTGTATGAGACGACTTTTTTATCGAGGGAATTTGACTTAGCTATTATATGATCTCCCGTTACAGCGGCATTCAGAGGCACATTCAAAGGGTATTTGCCGTCAATGAACTCTCCGCAGGTAATGACATTATAATCACTTCTGAGGATATCAGCCAATCTTCCGCAGCTTTCCAACACAAAAGCTGTATCGTCTATTATCAGGCATTGCATATCGGCATGATCGCGTTCATATGGAATAAAACGATCTACGGTCTCGCTGGGTATCACATCATAACCGATGCTCTTTAGCCTCTGCGCGTATTCAGGATATCTGAATGATAATATCGCCTTATTCACAGATAGCCTCAAACGCCTGTCTGACATCCCTCACGGGGATGATCTCTACACCGTCGGGTATAGAGATATCCTTGCGGTTATGTGATGGTATTATGATTTTATCAAAGCCCAAGCGCACTGCTTCATTGATACGCTGCTGAACGTGATTTACTGAGCGTATCTCACCCGCGAGACCTATCTCTCCGAAAGCAATTGCATTTTCGTTAATCGGGATATCCTTTAATGAAGATATAAGCGCGATGGCTACCGCGAGATCGACGGCTGTTTCATCCAATCTCAAACCGCCTACGACGTTTATATAAGCGTCGGTGTTGTTGAAATAATACCCGGCGCGCTTCTCAAGAACGGCGATTATCATGTTCATACGGTTATAATCAAATCCCGTACACATTCTGCGAGGATTACCGAAGCCCGTAGACGCCGCGAGAGCCTGTATCTCAGCAAGGATCGGTCTTGTGCCTTCCATAGCGCAGGCAATGCAGGTACCGCTGACGTTTTTAGGTCTGCCTGATATCAGCATCAAAGACGGATTTTCGACCTCTTTGAGCCCGGTATCTGTCATCTCAAATACACCGATCTCATTTGTCGAGCCGTAACGGTTCTTAACTGCTCTTAATATACGATAAGACATCTGTCTGTCGCCCTCGAAGTGCAGAACCGCGTCTACAACGTGCTCGAGCACCTTCGGTCCCGCTATAGAACCCTCTTTGTTGACATGACCCACTATGATCATCGGGATATCGAGACTTTTAGCTGTGCGCATAAAAAAGTTTGTAGACTCTCTGACCTGTGTCACAGAACCGGGAGAAGAATTGAGCTCTGAGAGAGACATCGTCTGTATAGAGTCTATCATAACGATATCGGGCTTGTCCTGACGGATAGTTTCGCACACAAGCTCGACATCGGTCTGTGTGAGTATATAAAGATTATCGGAGTTCACACCTAAGCGATCTGCTCTGAGCTTTAATTGACGTTTGCTCTCCTCACCCGATACATACAGTATCTTAAGGCTGTTTCCGAGATACTCGCAAATCTGTAAAAGAATAGTTGATTTACCTATTCCGGGATCACCGCCGAGAAGTATCAGACTGCCCTTGACTATACCGCCGCCCATAACTCTGTCGAGCTCCTTTGAGCCCGTCTTATAGCGCACTTCATCGGTGGTACTGATCTCACCTATATGAACCGGCGGAGCATAGGCGGTCGCGTGAGTGCGAGCCGCGCCTGCAGACGGTTTTGATGTATCCTTAATCTCTTCGTTCATAGTATTCCACTCGCCGCAGGACGGACATTTACCGTACCACTTAGGGCTCTCATAGCCGCATTCCGAGCAAATATATACACTTTTGATCTTAGCCATATTTACTATTCCTTTACTTTTCTGCTTCTATATATTCGAGCACACCCATAGCGATCGAGTATGCCATATCGCTTTGATAGTTATCATCAAGCAGCTTTGAACGCTCAGTCGGGTTGGACAAAAAACCGCATTCAACAATAACAGCGGGGACTTTTGAATTATCAAGAATATAAATATCCGAGTTTGCGGGCTTAAGCTCACGGGTATTATCATTCTGTATAAGCTGAATTACAGAGCTGCGTATCGCCTCTCCGAGCACTCTGCTTTTCTCATTATTGACAGAATAGAATACCTGAGCGCCGCTGTACGCGCTGTTATCAAACTTATTCTGATGGATACTTATAACTATATTATCATCATCGCTGTTGAACAGCTCGACGCGGTTCTTCAGATCAGAGACCTTCTTTTTTCTGAGAGTGTCAGCGTCATCGTCATATACGGAGATATCCTCGTCTCGTATCTCTTTTACTTTGTAACCGCAAAGACGCAAAGTATCTGAGAGCTTATTTGAGATACTCAGATTTATATTCTTTTCAAGGACGCCGTTTACCTCGGCTCCGCCGTCCTCGCCGCCGTGACCCGCGTCGATCACGATAATCGGCTTAGTATCGTCGAGCTCATTTGAGGTCTTCACGGCAATATTCGAGAATGCCGAATACATAACGACACAAAAGCTGATTAGGATAACCGCGAGAATAATAATATATAAGGTTTTGATTTTCATAAGATCACCGTATCATATATATGTCTGATCGGCGACCTGATATAACTAATTATAAAGATATTTGAGCCTGTAGTCAATAAAGCTCAGCCCTTTTCATATCTCTTTCTCAGTTTTTCAAGAGCTTTTTTCTCAATTCTCGATATATATGACCGAGAGATCCCGAGACTGCCCGCAAGCTCGCGCTGAGGGAGTATCTTTCTGCCTCTCAGCCCGTATCTGTGCAGGATGATCTCTTTCTCTCTGTCGGTCAAAACGGTATCTATATAGCTGTCAAGCACAGACAGTCTGAGCTTTTTATCCACATCCTCGGCTACATCCATATCTGACGCCATTATATCCATGAGAGTGAGAGGATTTCCGTCCTTATCGGTATCTATAGTCTCGTTAAGCGAGATATCCTGAGAGGATTTACGGTTATTTCTGAAATGCATCAGGATCTCATTTTCTATACATCTTGACGCGTAGCTCGAGAGCTTGATATTTTTATTCAAATCAAAGGTATTGATTGCCTTTATCAGTCCGATAGTACCGATAGAAACAAGGTCATCCTGACCGCCGTAATTCTGATAGTATTTCTTTATGATATGCGCCACCAGCCTTAGGTTGTGCTCGACCAGTATATTGCGAGCCTCTATATCTCCCTTGGCGCAAAGTTCAAGAAAATGCTGCTCCTCAGCCTTTTTCAACGGCTTCGGGAAGCTCTCTGAATGAGCTAAATGCAGAACAAATAAGAAGATATATTGACTGATGTATGATAAAAATTCAAACATAAAAACACCCCTTGAAATTATATTCAAGAGGTGTTGATATTTTGCTTGTACCGAAAAATTACTCGGCGTTGCCGAAATCCTGCAAAGTCAATCCCTTGTTGTGTTCAAGAGCCCAGTCGATGCTCCATTCGGAGCGGAACAAAAGGAGTTTGTTCTCTTTGAAATCAGCGACTACCTTAGTGTCTGACGCGAGATCAAGCGACTTATAATCGACATCAGACGTGATCCATCGTATAAACTGATACGGAGTGCTCTCCATAATTATCTCAACATTGTATTCATTCTCAAGACGATACTTCAATACATCGAATTGAAGCACGCCGACAACGCCTACTATGACCTCTTCCATACCAGACTCGGGTTCATGGAATATTTGGATAGCGCCTTCCTGCGCGATCTGGTTCATGCCCTTGACGAACTGTTTGCGCTTCATGGTATCCTTCTGTCTGACGAGCGAGAAATGCTCCGGAGCAAAGGTAGGGATACCCTTAAACGCGAATTTCTGTCCCGGCGAAACAATAGTATCGCCTATCGAGAAAATACCCGGGTCAAACACTCCGATTATATCGCCGGCGTAAGCCTCGTCGACTATCTCTCGCTCCTGAGCCATTATCTGCTGGGGCTGAGAGAGCTTCATCTTTCTGTCGCCCTGAACATGATAAACATCCATATTCTTATCGAATTTGCCTGAGCATATACGCATGAAGGCTACTCTGTCGCGATGAGCTTTATTCATATTTGCCTGTATTTTGAAAACAAAGGCTGAGAAGAAATCGGAATCGGGAGCAATGATCTCATCTCCGGCTTCTCTGGGCAGAGGTCCGGTAGTAAGCTGCAAGAATTCCTGTAGAAAGGGCTCGACGCCGAAATTGGTCAGTGCGGAGCCGAAGAAAACAGGCGTGAGCTGGCCCTTGCGGACAAGGTCAATATCAAACTCATTGCCCGCACCGTCAAGAAGATCAATATCGTCAAACAGAGTATCCTTCTGACCGTAAAAGAGCTTTGACTCAAGCTCGGGATCATCTAATGATATCTCCTCCTGCTCGACCTCTCTCTGCCCGTTATTTGCGGTATATGAGAGTATCTTGCCCTTCTTACGGTCATAAACGCCCTTGAATTCCTTACCTGAGCCGATAGGCCAGTTCATCGGGCAGGTATTTATACCGAGGACATTTTCGATATCCTCGAGCAGATCAAAGGGACTTTGAGCGTCACGGTCCATCTTATTGATAAAGGTGATTATCGGGATATGACGCATAACGCAAACCTTGAACAGCTTCTTAGTCTGGTTCTCAACACCCTTTGACGCGTCTATTACCATAACCGCGCTGTCAGCAGCCATAAGCGTACGGTAGGTATCCTCTGAGAAATCCTGATGTCCCGGTGTATCGAGGATATTGATACAATATCCGTCATATTTGAACTGTAATACAGATGAGGTGACCGAGATACCTCTCTGCTTCTCAATCTCCATCCAGTCTGAGACAGCGTGCTTGGCGGTCTTTTTACCTTTTACCGAGCCTGCTAAATTGATAGCGCCGCCGTAAAGCAGGAGCTTCTCTGTAAGTGTTGTTTTACCGGCGTCGGGGTGAGAGATTATCGCAAAAGTACGACGCTTGTCTATCTGTTCGGTTAAAGTACTCAATATATACCTCCATATAGTAGTGCAATATGCTACAAAAAAACATCATTTTTAGTGATACGTTATAATTTTACTATTATTATATGGTAAAAGTCAACAACTTTAAGGCTGTTTTTTCTACGTCAAATTATACAAATGCACTTGACAATTCTGCTATAATTTATTAAAATAGCATTACAACAAAGAATTCATCTAAGTTTTTTCATATACCTTCCAAATTTGAGGCAGGAACGCGAGTTCCTGCCTCACCCCTTTGTATAAAACTTTTGCGGTAATTCTACTATATAGGAGAAACACATGAACAGTATAGGTCTTTATATCCATATACCTTTTTGTGACGGAAAATGCGCTTATTGCAGTTTTTTTAGCAAAAGCGGGACCACAGCCGAACTCGATAGATATACCGATGAACTAATAAATAAAACAACAGAGTGGAGCAAGACGATCAAAAGAACAGTCGATACCGTATATTTCGGTGGAGGCACCCCTTCCCTGCTCGGTCATGAACGTCTGATAAAGATGCTTGAATGTGTTATGAAAAGTTTTAGAGTTACGGATAACGCCGAGATCACATTAGAGGTCAATCCGACGTCAACATCAGAGCTTGATTTCTCGGCTTTGAGACGCTCGGGCTTCAATCGACTGTCTATCGGATTACAAAGCTCCGACGACCGGGAGCTGCGAATACTGGGTCGCAGACATAGTAGCGATGACGCAAAAAATACAGTAGACAGAGCAAAAAGCGGCGGCTTTGATAATATCTCTTTAGATGTCATGCTTGCAATACCCGAACAAACTATAGAAACTCTCGATAAAACACTTGAGTTCTGCGCTTCATGCGGTGTACAGCATATCTCGTCATATATTTTAAAGGTTGAGCAAGGCACTCCGTTTTATAATATAAAGGATAAACTGAACCTGTTTACGGAAGATGAACAAGCGGATATCTATGAGCATACAGTCAAAAAGCTGAACGAACTCGGCTATTATCAATATGAGATTTCTAATTTCTCAAAGCCCGGATTTGAAAGCAGTCACAACCTGCATTACTGGCATGATGAAGAATATCTCGGAATAGGTCCCTCAGCACACTCCTTTATCGGCAATAAAAGGTTCTATTATGGCAACAACTTTGAGAACTTCTATAATAACGAGATCAAATATGAGCCGGACGGAGGAAGTAAAGAGGAATATATCATGCTTGCGCTGAGATTATCAGAGGGCTTGATATTCGAGAAATACAAAAAAAGATATAACGAAATGATTAGCGATGATCTTATCGCAGCCGCAAAGATTTTAGAAAATAACGGACTGTGCAAAGTCAGCGATAAAGCGGTTTCTTTAACTGTAAAAGGCTACTTGGTATCAAACTCCGTTATCGCATATTTGACAGAAACACTTGACAATCAGAGCAAAACAAAGTAAAATAACCTTTGCAGCAGAATATACGGAAGCGTATCGAAGTGGTCATAACGGGCCTGACTCGAAATCAGGTAGTCCTCACGGGCTCGTGGGTTCGAATCCCACCGCTTCCGCCATACAAATAAGGGAGTTGTCTTTTTGACAGCTCCTTTTCTCATTACAAGCGGACAGCGGTGGGATTCGAAGGCGACTGTGCCGAGGTTTGAGCCGCGCGAAAAACCGAAGGTAAAATCAGTCCTGTGGACTGATTTTAAGGAGAGCGCAGATGTATACTTATGTCATAGCTTTGTTATCAAACGAGATTATCGTAACATAATTCCAAGCTACATACACCGCTTCCGCCACACAAATAAGGGAGTTGTCTTTTGACAGCTCCTTTTCTCATTACAAGCGGACAGATCTCCGAATTATAATAATTCATTTATAATTAATCTGTATTCTCCTTGATTAATATATTTTTTACCTGTATAATAAAGCCATGATGTCGAATTATGTCGATTAAAGGCGGTGATAACGTGAAAAAGCTCATTTGTGTTATATTATTGATTATGATATTAGTATTTGCCGCGTTATCTGCCACGGCTTATAACCGAAACAATACCGCTGACTTTTGTTATACCGATTACAGCGGAACATATATGATCGAATGTTACGGCTTCTCTGCGACGATAACAAAATATACAGATGTCGTCAAAAGCATAGATATCAGTCTCAATAAAAAGATCGACGCAGTATGCGGCTACGGCGGAATGTTCTTGTTTCTTAGTAATGATGAACTTAATAATCAGCTCATAGTAAATGTTTATTCAATAAACAACGATACATTTGATAACTTTGCCATCTATGGAATAAAGCTGTATAACGACACGGATTTCTGTTGTGATAATAATTACTTTTACATTGAAAACCCGAATAATCCAAAAGAGCTCAGAAAGTATACGCTATTTGGTTCGTTAGTTAAGACATACTCTTTCAACAGTAATATTTCATCCGCTGTCTGCGGATACAGAGACGGAGCTTATATAAGCTGTCAGAAATCGCTTTATCGAATATCAGGCGACAGCTTTGATCTGCTAAGTAATTCCGTTTCCTCTCCCCTGTTCTTACCCAACGACAACTATATTGTCAATTCTTACGGATCGGTATACACATCAAAAGGCGACTATCTGTTTGATGTGTATTCTGATAACAACACTCAAACTGCATGTGTTATCAACGGAGTTCTGTACTGTCCGAACGGTACGACGATCTACGGTTATGATATAGCAACAGGAGAAAAAACCAGCAAATATAATACCGGCAGTAATGTCTCTGTTATCTATCCTAATAACGGAGCGGTTATATCGGTAAACACATCAGGCGACAGGCTGATAATAAAGACCTCAGATTTTACTGACCTGCGAAAGCCGAATTCATCTACCGAAGGCAGAAGTGATACAGACAATAAACCCGCTGATAAACATATATCATCAAGCGTATATAACATCGACCTTAATAAATTAAAAATATCCGGTATACCGTCGGGAACTACAGTAGCAAAGCTGAGATCAAACATAGATTATCCCGGTTACTCATTAACGGTATACAGCGATGATAACGTAAAGAAAAGCGGCAATATAGGTACCGCGATGACGGCTGAATTCGTCTCTGACACCGACAGCTATACATTTGAATTATCGGTGATAGGAGATATCACCGGAGAAGGCAACGTAAACAGCCGTGATCTTAAACTTCTGATGGAATATTTAACAGGAGCAGCTGATTTCAACGGAGTTTATTCAATATCTGCCGATCTTTCAAAAGACGGAAAAGTAGATGTAAAAGACCTCGCTATGATGAACAGATCGTGTAATTAGAACAAAAGCGCAAATATATAACCCCCGCGCTGAAGCGGGGGTTATCATTATAAATGCTGTTAATTTGTGGGTACCTGTAACTGCTGATCGACCGTAGCCTCGCTGCCCTCGCGTACAAAGGTAGCGCCGAGGAAGGTGAGCGTATCGCCGTTGACGCTGTACTGCAGAGGAGCGGCAACGCTGTCTGATACATAATAGGTGAAGTTGATATTATCACCATCGATAGTATAAGTACCGTTATATGTGATACCGTCCTGTATCATCTGCAGCTTCATAGAACCGTTATCGTTGAATGTGACCTTATAGATATCGTAGCCGTAATACCGGAATACCCATGTGCCGATAATATCGTTATCGGGGACAAAATCCTTAGGAAGGTCAAGATTGACTTCTTTTCTGCTTGCCTGTTTTACAGAGAAATCATATCCCTCGCCGTAAGAGTATTCCATTACCTGATTACCGAGGATCCTTGAACCGGTGATCTTGTATGTAGCAGGCGAACCACTGTAGAAATTACCTACGTTTGTACCAACTGTAAGCGTATTACCGCTGTCGCTCTTTGTCTTCTGATAAGTGCTGTCTATCTCTACGCTACCTACATACGCTTTGAATACATTGTTGTTCTTAAATTCAAAGTAATATGTAGCTCCGTCGACCTCGGTAGACCATGTAACACCCTCAGGCTCTTTGAGTATGAAGCCTGTAAACAAAAAATAACCCAAAAGAGCAACCACAAGGATACAAGCGGCGACAATCACAGGGATCTGAAGCGGAAAACGCTTCTTCTGTTCTTCCTGCTCTTCGATACCGTATTCGAGATTCTCAGGAAGGGTCTCTTCGCTTTCGTCAAACGCCTCGATAGTCTCTGATTCGACTACGGTCTCGGCAGCGTCCTCTGCTTTTACCTCTGTATCCTCATTAGTGTCATCAGTTGCCTCAGCCTGAGCTTCAGCAGACTCTTGAGCATCATCAGATACGATTTCTTCTTCTGCGGTTTCAGAGGCGATCTCATTGATCTGTACTTCCGCTGTTTGAGCACCGGTATCAACCGCAGCTTCTTCAACCGCTTCAGCAGCTGCCTCCTCGACCTGAGCTTCGGTATTCTCTTGCTCGGCTGTTTCGGGAATCTTATTCTCTTCCATTCATATTACCTCCCAATCATTATTTATAATATCAGATTAATAAACTATCGCAATCTAACTTTATTTATAATACTACAATATTATGAATAAATCAAGTATTCTTTGTTACATATAAAGTTTAGATAATAATATGACATCCGAATAATTTTTGATAACTATACTATAAAACAGATTAATAATTTCATATAGATACATTGGATTATTATTGGATGAAATCAATAAATATGACATAATAATATTGTAAACAACACTATATTATGTTATTATATTAACGGTATTTAATACTAATTCAAATTCATGTGGGTGATTTTATGGATTATATTAAGATTTATAACGAATGGCTCAGCAAAGCGACTGAGGATCCTGAGGTAGCAAAGGAACTTCTTGATATCAAAGGCGATAACGACGCTATCTATGAGCGTTTTTATACTCCCCTTACCTTCGGTACCGCAGGATTGAGAGGCGTACTGGGCGCGGGCATCAACAGAATGAACATTTATGTGGTTCGTCACGCTACTCAGGGGCTTGCGAATTACGTCAAGAAAAAATACGGAGAAGGCGCCGCGGTAGCTATCTCTCACGATTCACGTATAAATTCCGATCTGTTCAAAATAGAGGCTGCCCGCGTTTTAGCAGCAAACGGCCTCAAGGCATATATTTCAGAGGAGCTCGAGCCTACGCCTGTGCTCAGCTACTTGGTTCGAAATCTTCACTGCGCCGCGGGTATTATGATCACAGCGAGCCACAACCCCGCTAAGTATAACGGTTATAAGGCATACGGCGAGGACGGCTGTCAGATGACAGACGTAGCCGCGGGCATGGTATTCGATGAGATCCAATCTCTCGATGTATTCGATGACGTTAAGCTTTGTGATTTTGACGAAGCGGTTAAGAACGGTTCCATCGAATATGTTAAGGACAGCGTATTTGACGAGTATGTCGCTGAGGTAGAGAAACGCCAGGTAAACGCCGGTATCTGCAAGGGTTCGGATCTTAATATCGTTTACACACCTCTTAACGGCGCGGGTAATAAGCTCGTCAGACGAGTTCTCTCCGATATTGGTGTTGAGAATGTAAACGTAGTCAAGGAACAGGAGAACCCCGACGGCAATTTCACGACCTGTCCCTTCCCTAATCCCGAGCTTACTGAAGCGCTTGAAAAAGGTCTGGAGCTTTGTGAAAAGACAAACGCCGAGCTTCTGCTCGCTACCGATCCCGACTCAGACCGTGTAAGTATCGCCGCAAGAAGAGCCGACGGTACCTATCGCTTATATACAGGCAACGAGATCGGCGCTATGCTGACCGAATATATACTCTCTTGCCGCAAGGCAAACGGTACTCTGCCCGAGAAGCCCATCGTAGTAAAAACCATAGTTACTACAAAGATCATTGAAGCTATATGCAAGAAGTATGATTGTGAGCTTAAAAACGTTCTTACAGGATTTAAATACATCGGCGAAGTTATTCTCGGTCTTGAGAAGAAAGGCGAAGAAGATCGCTTTGTATTCGGCTTTGAAGAGAGCTGCGGTTATCTCACCGGTTCATATGTAAGAGATAAAGACGCTGTTGTAGCCTCTATGCTCATCTGTGAGATGGCGGCTTATTATAAGAAGCAGGGTAGGTCTCTCGTTGATGTTATTGAAGGCATTTACAAGGAATACGGTCATTATCTCAACACCACCCTCAACTTCTACTTTGACGGAGCGGCGGGTATGCAGAAGATGGCTGAGATCATGGACGGTCTCAGAAACAACGCTCCTAAGACTATCGCGGGTTATCCCGTAGTCGCGATCGCTGATTACGATCAAAAGGTCGCTACTGACCTTATCACCGGCGCTAAGGAAGCTATTGACCTGCCTAAGTCAAATGTCCTCTCTTACACAACCGAGGGCGGTCACTGCGCTATAGTAAGACCTTCAGGCACAGAGCCTAAGATCAAGATCTATATAACAGCTATCGGAGAGAACGCTCAGCAAGCTCAGGATATCACTGATAAGATATCCGAGGATATGAACGCTTATCTTAAATAATTATCGAGTATAATAATCAACGCGGGTATCAAAACGATACCCGCGTTTTTCAATAAAAAATTCTATCAACCGAAATATACGTCATATTCACCCGAAGGAACGATTATATAATTAACGGTATTTTCATCGTTATACACGACATTATATTCCGCAAGCCTGTCCTTACCGAAATCGACATACATGATATTGTTGTATATGGAATAACTGCCGGTTTCAGACGCTCCCGACGAAGGATTGAGGCAGATCTCAGCGGTACAGTTGTTATATAAAGTGAGATAACACGAGCTGTAATACTTGCCGAAAACCACCTGAGGTAACTGTTCTTCACCCGTCGAACGATCCAACACCCTCTGGATCTTATATGTAGCGTTCGGAAGGATATTGAACGAATAGCCGTCAGAGGTCGTCTCGCTTGTCTGCCGTTCGGCAACAGTAGATTCAGCAGCGGTCGTAGCGGAGATATCGTTCTCGGTCACGTTGTCTGAAACAGAAGTATCGGAGCTATCAATGATCATTTGAGTTTCTGTATAAGAGTTGTTTTTTACGGAGCCGTTATCATTAACAGGTTCACCTTGAGCGACCGTTGCGACAGGATCGCTGTCAGCGCCTCTCGGATGTGAATTGCTGTTAGATGCAAACGCTACACCGGTGGTCGCCGCGATGACCGCGGCAAGACCGACAACTATAAGAGCCTTACTTTTCATCCTTACTCTCACCCTGTTCCTTTTCTTTCAGCATACGCAGAAGCGTGCTCTGCTTGACCATCCTTCCGTTGTGGAAGATATAATCGTCGGTATCCTTAAGAGAATCTATATCTATATCAGAGAAATCCTCTTCCCTATCTGTGCTGTTATTTACTTTCTGTCGCTCAGCGAGGCTCTTATCTATCGACTTTGACAGCTCTTTACTGAGATCGTCCTTATCACGGATTATCTTAATCATTCCGTCATAGATAAAGAAAACGATCATGAATGTGCAGGTAGCGGGAACAAAAACAGCCCACATGACAGACAGCATGATAACGAGAACGGTTTCGGAACGTGCGAAGGCGGTGATAGTAAAGCATATACCGAGAACTACAGCTAACGCCAATGTAGCGAAAAAGTTGTTTTTAAACTCACCGAAGGACATCAAAAAACTGTTTTTATATACATATCTCAGCGGCAGATCGTATGTGATATTCATAAGCGGTATATAAAACACCGTGTACGTCAGGAACAGTACAATGATAATGCAGAAAAACAGCAGAGCATAAAAGATCCAGCTTTGAGAAAGCATAGAAACATACAGCGATATCGAGAAGAAGCTGAACAACGCTATAAGATATACCACAACTCCGTGGAGCAGAAAGCTCAGAAAATTAGTCTTAACGGCAAATACAAAGTTGCTGAAAACATGAACGTCCTCATCGCCTCTGGCAATATTCCTGCATACCATCACTACTCCCGCGAAAAACGGAAACAGAGGTATTATCGCCAATAATACAACAGGAATACTGACAGAGCCTTGAAACAAAGAAGTATTCAAGAAATAAAACGCGGCAAATATAATCGCTGACGGAACCGCAAAAATCAGATTAGTCAGCAATATACGGTGAAAATTAGTAAAGTATCTTTCGAGTAATATTTCAAATCTAAATCTTTTTCTTTCGTTTTCCATATCTTCCCCAATAATATATCAAAATTCAAATTTACCCGCGAAAAGCAGCCACAGTATCATATCTATAACAGCGCAAACTCCCGAAGAGAGAAACGCGAGTAAAGTCTTTTTCAAGAACTTTTTTATATGTATTCTTAGCTCCGGCTCTCTGTCAAGCCCTAACGCAGATAACTTCATATACCTCATCGACATTCTGAAAGCGAACGAGGAATACCTTACAAGTATAAACAGGAACAATACCGTGCCCGGCAAAACAACCAGTATATAAAAGCCGATACCGGAAAGCCTATACAGCGAGAATATAAACGCAGACGACAGCCCTACGGTAAAGCCTTTGACAGCCGCGAGAACCGATATAGCGGTAAAGCCCCATACAGAGAAGCCGGTCAGAAACGCGCACAATATATACAAGAAATAAGATACAAAGCAAGACGCGAATATATCAAATACGCTCATTTCAAGCCTTGCGTCGATATTAGTCACAAAAAGCAGATCGAGCTTATCAAATGTATCCTTATCAAAGCTCTTGCTTGAAGCCGCTCCGACGATCAGTCCGAGTAAAAACAGCAGCGCAAACATCGTCTGAAGTCCGAAGCGGGAGAACAAACGCTTTATATCTAAACCGCGCTTTTTGATATCAGGTATGCGTATAGCCTTTTTACTGCCGTTGAGATTAAATACAATGCCCTTCATAAAATCACCTGAAACATTCTATGCAGGGCTTGTATTATTTATGAGAGATAATCAGGTGTGGAACGACGGATTATTGGCGCATACGAAGTTGATGGGATATTTATAATAGCCGTAATTCGCCTCATAATCGCCGTAGAAAAACATTTCTGTCTCATCTACTCTGCGATATAATAATCCGTAAATACATCCGCCGGCATGGTGATACTGACAGAGCTTGTTGATAAAGTTCTGTTTATTTATGTAATTCAAATCAAGATTGCCACCGGTAGTGCGTGATGAAATGTACTCAGAGTAAACATAACCCTTTGTACCGTTTGAAAGCTGTACATAATACCATTCGCTGTTAGAGGTCGAAAGTACAGTGAGCGCAGTACCATAATTGAGTTCATCAATGATACCATAGCTCGTACCCGGACCGCTTCTGATACGGACATAATCCCCGTTTATATAATATGTACGCTTTGACCCTGAGCCGTCCGAACAATCAAGTATCGCTGAAATCAGATCATCATCGGAATATAACGGTCCTGTTCCTGTATTATATACAAAGCACACCAAAGCGTCAAATTGCTGCTGATTGAACTTAACGCCGTTGCTGACCAAGAAGTAGTTGACCCTATCGGCATATCCTTCGTTATTTACGGTCTGCACGAGGTAAGCGTACGCCTCTGCTTTTGTAAGATCATTATAGAATTCTTCTCCGGGATAAACCACGCGGCCGTAGCCGAGAGTAGGATCTCCTGTAAATATATCTTCATACGCGGACTTAGAGAAGCCCTCAAAGGTCGCAATAAGATTGATAACATCGTCAGAGGCTCTGCGGTCAGCGCAGACAGTGGTGGTCATATCGTTAGACTCAGCTACAAACGCGGTCGTCTCGCCGTCCTTGCAGGAATACCAGCTTGTACCGTTATTGAACTGAGAATAAGCCTTAACACTGTAAGTGCCCGCAGACGAGAAGGATGTAGTCCCCTTCCATACATAGGTGTCCTGATCCTTTGTACATGAGGTTGCGTTTACATAAGTAGTAGACGAACCGTTATTCACGGCAAAGCGAACAGCGGTACGCATAGTATCCGTGATAGCAATAAGTGTTATCTTTTGATTTTTAGCGGCGCAGTTAGGAGAGGTATAAGCAAAACGCACCGGGAAGGATGACTCTACTGTCATAAGACAGGTAGCGGCGCCCTTTGATGTAGATGCGGTGATGACAGCCGTACCCGCCTTTACGCCGAGTACAAAACCCTTTTCAACAGTCGCTACAGATGTATCGGAACTCTTCCATGTTACTCCCGAAGTACTGCTGGTCATCAAAAACGTCATAAATCTGTCGACGGTAGCCGTAGTATGAGATATATTGACGCTCTCGCCTGAGATTATGTTCAGTTTACAGGACGCGGACTTTGTTTTAGTCTTAGCGGTGATGGTTACTGTGCCGGTCGATAACGCCGTAACTACG
Source organism: uncultured Clostridia bacterium (assembly GCA_946183365.1). Classification (GTDB taxonomy): domain Bacteria; phylum Bacillota; class Clostridia; order Oscillospirales; family Acutalibacteraceae; genus Ruminococcoides. The sequence goes on along the minus strand of CAMHAH010000005.1, from coordinate 50,243 downwards.
CCATTGCCGTTAACGGTAGCGACAGAAGTATTTGAGCTTGAAAAGCTTACTGAAGTATTTGAAGTCGCGACCACATGATAATAGCATCCGCGGTAAACGGTAGCTGAGCTCGCGTTTATAGAGAGAGTTTCAGCAACAGGCTGAGTGGGAGCCTGTGTAGCGGGTTGTGTCGGAGCTTGAGTAGGTTTAACGGTCGGAGCCTGTGTAGGAGCTTGGGTCGGCTTTTGAGTAGGAGCTTGGGTAGGTTTAGGCGGATTAGTCGGAAACTGTGTCGCAGGCTGAGTAGGAGCCTCGGTAGGATAATACTCGTCGCCGACATATACGGTACAAACTACCGAGTTGCCCGACCTCTTGTCTTTTGCCGTGATTTCGGCAATTCCGCTTTTCTTCGCGGTTATCTCACCCAAATCCGATACCGCGGCTACGGCCTTTTTTGAAGATGAAAAGCTCATACGAGCGTTGACGCAATCAGAATACGCGTCTGTGATGACCATATTATGCTTTTCGTTTATATCAAGATAAAGTACCGATGTATCAATATATATTTCGTTGATGCTTTTATTCAGTTTATCTTCGTAAGTATCGGGCAAGCTGTCAAAGGATACTGAGCGGTGGTCATAATAGTTTGCTCCTACTTCGGCTACAGGATAGTCATTTTCTATATCCTTCGCCTGAACAAAAAGAACGAAGGGTACCATAGACATCAGCAAAGCAGCCGTGAGAATAAGAGAAGTCAGATACATAAGGAGCTTAGTTCTCTTGTTCATAGTCCATCACCCTTCGTAATTAAATTATTTCATTGTAATTTTACTATTATTTTTGACCGAATGCAATTACAGTTACAGCTTTGTATTCTTATTTAACTTATTATGCCATTTAATCAGGTAAAGGGTTACAAGTCTTGTAACACATAGGTCGTATATTACAAAAAAGATATTACCTAATATCAAAAATACCCACGGCAGATATACTCCGAAAAGAGTAAAGCTCTCTTTCGGAACAGACAGAAGGAATATGCCGATATAAAAAGCTCCGATTATACAAACATTGAATAACAAAAGCTTGATGATATACTGTATCACCTTGGAGTTTATACGCTCGATCAAACCCTTGACTATAGGATAATAACCTAAAAAAGCGGAATAGTAGAGAGCTGCTTCTTTATCCGTTACCAAGAGAAACGATAAAACCACCGTAATAAAGTATACGGCAAAGGCATATCCGTACCCGAGATTGAACACAAGCAATATAAGCAGTATACCTGCAAAGGTCGGAAAGGCATAAGTACCGAAAGGTATTATCGAAGTTAAAAGCATCAATACAAGGCTCAGGGCGGCAACCAAGCCGCCCATAGAAACTTTAACAGATGTTTTCATATCAGCATGACCTGCCGCCGCAACAACTGCAGAGACAATCTGCGCACATCAAGCCTGTGCAAATATCACAGGTCGAGCACCCCATACCCGTAGTGTCGGTATTATAACCGGGATTGGTATATGCTCTGCGGGCGTTCATATTATTGAAAGCCGCGCTGAACTCGGGATTGTTGGGTTCCATCTGATAAGCGCGCTGAAAATAATTATAAGCCTGTTCGCTCCAGCCTTTGCGAGAGAATACCATACCCATCAAAAAATACCACTCGGCGCTTCTGCTGCCCTCAGGAACTCCGTTCAAAAGCTCCAGAGCGTCATCCAATCTGCCCTCTGTGATGTATTTGCGTACATCGGGATAGGATGTACGGGTATACGACGAGTTTGTTCCGTAAGACCCCGTTGACGAACGGCTTGAAGAACCGTTGCGGCGCATATCGCATATGCTGTCATACGCCTCGTTGATCTCCTTCATTTTCTCCTCGGCAAGATCTGCCAAGGGGCTGTCGTTATAGTTATCGGGATGATACTTCTTGGCTAAGTTTCTGTATGCGGTTTTGATTTCTTCATCGGTAGCGTTCTCAGAAACGCCGAGAACCTCATAAGGATTTTTCATTTAATTCTCCGTATTATTTGTATCGATGTCAAATTCTGATATTATCTTATTCTGTATATTAACGCATGAAACGCGCAACACATTCATTATTATACTGTCATATCGTCCTCTGTCAAGCAGACCGTATGATAACAGCGCTTCTGACAATGCGTGGTTCAATGAACCCTCTATGTATTCCTTTAAGTTATCAGAAGGAGCCGAGCTGAGCAGAAAAGGATTGAAGCCTCCGCTCTTTCGGTCCTTATTATAATCATCAGCCGCGTCTACGAGATATATCCATCTGCCCATGTAATAACCGACTGAAGATAGTATACGTTTTGTACGTTCTATCTTAAGAGGTTCTCTGAGAGGGATATTGTCCGGAAGCAAAGCGCACATCTCGCTGAGCATATCAGCAGTTGGCTGTGCCGCCATATCAAGCAAACAGCCGGGATCCCTCTCAGCGCTCAGCTGATTATCAAGCATCTTCTTAACGCTTCGATCTATTTCGGGATATTTCTCAGCGGCTTTTCTTCTCCATCCGGCAAAGAAAGGCTGTATCAATCTATACGCTATCCGTTTGTACCACGGTGAGTCGTGTATATTATCTAACAGCTTATAGTAAGCTGATATAACGGAAAGAGCCGCCGCAAGCGAGAGCGCCTTGGTCTCAGACTGAGCGTACAGACATTTTTTAAAAGGGTTGAAACGACACCTGCCATCGTTATAACAAGGCGGTTTCTCAGCCAGATCAAGAGCCAACATAGCGTAGAAAGTGCAGTCATAGCTGAGAATAAACCCGGCGAATATAGAATAGTCCTTACCGAGCTGTTTGCACAAAGCGCAGTATATACCCTTGTAGGCGTCATACTCCTTGCCGAGCAGATTAGCCCTGTCCACCTTAATATAACCGAACAAATCGCTACTCCCCTACTTTATTTTTACTATAATATCATATAAATGCGATTTATAAATTAACAAAATATGAATTTTATCACTATTATTATTGTAATTTTTACAACCGCAATATATAATTAACTTGAAAATAAAGCGGAGATATAATATATGAATGTATTTGATTTTGACGAAACAATATACTACGGCGACTCTACCAGAGCTTTTGTCTTTTGGTGTTTCAAAAAACATCCTAAGACCTTGCTGTATATACCTAAAATAGCTGTCAGCTCAGCTGCGTTTTATATATTTCATATCGGTACAAAGACGCAGTTCAAGGAAAAGATGTACAGCTTTCTTAAAGCGTGCGACGGCGAAAAAGATGTAGCGGAATTCTGGAGTGAAAACCTGAAGAATATCAAGCCCTTTTATAAAAAGATACATAAAGATGATGATTTGATAATATCAGCCTCTCCCGAATTCCTGCTGAAACCTCTTGAAAAGAAGCTTGATTTTACGGTGATAGCCTCAGTTGTCGACATAAATACAGGTAAATACGACGGGCTGAATTGTTATCATGAAGAAAAAGTCAAGCGTTTCAGGCAGTTATATCCGGACGGTCATATAGACAGCTTTTATTCAGACAGCTATTCTGACGAGCCTTTGGCTCTTTTGGCGAAGCGCGCTTACATCGTTAAAGGCGATGATATAACAGACTGGGATTTCACTCAGCATAAAAAGAACCTCAGAACATAGTATAAACCCTCTTGCCGACTGACAAGAGGGTTTAATCATTCATTAATTGTCACAACCACAACCGCAGCCGCAGCTGTTATCCGACGAGTTATCGGTCACATTGGGCGGGAAAAACTCATCGGTCGGGAAATCAAGTCGCGAGAACATTTCACAAGGACTGTCAGTAGAACCCTCGCAGTGCTTCTCGGGAATACAGAAATCATATGAAGGGATAAGCATCTGGACATTACGCATAAGCTGTACGATAGAGAATACGCCCAAAGTCGCAAGCACGACTCTCTGACCGCTGTCTGAGATATTGAAGCCGAGACTTGAGATAACTGAAGCGGGAACTTTATACGCGAGCTTGTGGCACGGGCATTTTTCTTTCATACGAACCGCAAGCGCTATTGGCTTTGCGACTTGAACGTTAGCTGTCGGCAAGCTCCTTACGGGAGTATTCTGAGTATCATAATCATCCGTGACCATATCGGATGAGAACACCCTGACATTACCCTCAGATCCGTATAGGATGACCTTTTTATCGCTGATACATAAGCCCCTGACCTGAGTAGGAGCGGTGTTTGGCGATGAAAAGACGTCTAAGCTGACGCCGAAGAAAAATGTGATATCGATCGAATAAAAGCCTCTGTTGAACGGTACAGGCTCGATATCGATCATGGTGTTCAGAACATCCGCGCTGCGAATACGGACATTGACCGCGTTGTCGATAAGTCTTTGTGATTCCTCGCTCATATAAACAGGAAGATCGCTCAGACAATCTTTATCTCCGCAGCTGTCATATACGCGCCTTGCGTCGATACATACAGGTTCACCGTAGTTGCGGACTTCGGCTGCCGATTCATTAACATTATCAGGCATAAGTAAAACCTCCGTTGAATAATTAACGCCGAACTGATATTCAGTCTGCATCATTACATAATACGGAGGTTTAAGAAATGTGTGATATTAATTTATGATTTCCATCTTAGCGAAATTAGCCATGAGCGTCTTTGTGCCGACTGAGTCAAAAGCGATCTCAAGCATAGTGTCGTTGCCCATAGGAGCAGCGGTTAGAACCATTCCCCTACCGAACACCTTATGGAAAACGATATTTCCGACAGAATACTTATTAGTCGTAGGCTGTGTCAAAGGCTTTTTCTTTGCGAACGGATCGAACTTATTCTGCTGAGGCTGCTGAGTATAGCTCGGTTTTGCGTATACATTCTCATTACCTGTCTTGTCGATAAGTTCAGAGGGTATCTCGGTGATAAAGCGAGACTCGCGGTTATGGGTAGTTGAACCGAACAACATTCTCTCTCTCGTTTTTATCAGATAGAGCTTCTCTTTAGCTCTTGTGATACCGACATACGCCAAACGGCGTTCCTCGTTGAGTTCTGACGCCTCGATGATAGTCTGCATAGAGGGGAACACTCCGTCCTCCATACCGGGAATAAATACTATCGGGAATTCAAGACCCTTAGCTGAATGTAAGGTCATCATCACAACGGTATCGGTCTCAGCGTCGTAATTATCGATATCGGTCATCAGCGAGATCTCTTCAAGAAAAGCGCCGAGAGTAGCGTCATCGCCGTAGTCCTCCTGGAACTTGATGATATTGGACGAAAGCTCATCGATATTTTCGATGCGCTGTTCATAATCATCCTTCTCGGCTATCAGATAATTTTTGTAATCGGTATGCTCCAAAACGAGATTATATAATTCCGCAATAGAATAATCACCGGATTCGTTAGCTTCGACCAAACCATCGATGAGCATTGCAAAGCTTTCAAGCTTAGCAGCAGCTCGCGATAAAGTAGGATAATCAGAAGCATGGCGAATAACGCTGTATACGCTCTCGCCTATTCCGGCAGCGATATCGGCAGCCTTGGTCATAGTGGCTTCACCGATAGCCCGCTTAGGCTTATTGATTATACGGCGAAGGCGGATATCGTCATGCGGATTATTGATGACCTGCAGATACGCGGTCATATCCTTGATCTCTTCTCTGTCATAGAAGCGATGACCGCCGATAACTCTGTGAGGTATGCCCGAACGGGACAGAGCCTGTTCTATAGAGTTACTTTGTGCGTTCATGCGATAAAGAATAGCGTAATCAGAGAAGCTGCGTCCCTCGGCGACTCCGTCGAGAATAGTTTTGGAGATGAACATCGCCTCATCCCTCTCGCTGAGAGCTGTGTGAACAGTGATCTTCTCGCCCTTAGGATTCTCAGTCCAAAGCGTTTTGCCCTTACGTTCGGAGTTGTTCTTGATAACATTATTTGCAGCGTCAAGGATAGTGCCTGTACTGCGGTAGTTCTGTTCAAGTCTGATGACCTTAGCGCCCTTGAACTCATTCTCGAAAGAAAGGATATTCTCAATTGTCGCGCCTCTGAACCGATAGATGCTCTGGTCATCATCGCCGACAACACAAAGATTATTACGCTTCCTTGAAAGAAGGCTGACAAGCTTATACTGGCTTTTATTCGTATCCTGATACTCGTCGACCATTATATATTTAAAGCGATTTTGATAATAACCGAGTACCTCTTCGTCTTTTTCAAACAGCTTGATGGTATAGCAGATCAGATCATCAAAATCCATAGCGTCTGATGTAAGTAATCTCTGCTGATAAAGCTCATAAGCCTCAGCGATATATTTCAGACGGCTGTCATATGAGGCGGCTGTCTTTACATCCTTAGGCTCTTTCATCTTATCCTTATACTTTGAGATCTCAGCGAGAACTACTTTATGAGATAAAAACTTCTCATCGATATTGAGTTGTTTCAATATCTCTTTCATAAGCCTGCGCGAATCGTCGGTATCATAGATAGTAAAATGGCTTGAAAAGCCCAGACGATCACCGTATCTCCTCAAAATACGCGCGCAGGTAGAATGGAATGTAGCCGCCCATACCTCGTCTGCGCCCTCTCCTCCTACAGCTTCGATCCTGCTTTTAAGCTCTCCCGCCGCCTTATTGGTAAAGGTTATAGCGAGTATCTGCCACGGCTGAGCGAGACCGGATTTTATGATATAAGCGATACGGTTTACAAGCACCGTAGTTTTGCCCGAGCCGGCTCCGGCGAGTATCAAAACAGGACCCTCGGTTTGAAAAATAGCCTCCTGCTGTTTACTGTTTAATCTGCTGAACTGAGCCTTTAATTCATCGATATTGTTCATATATATACCTCAAATCCAAATTTCGTGTTCCATTGTATCATACCGATGATATTCTATAATTCTAAATTGAACTAAACATATTTCAATATTGTAATAACGTCTGAAACACGCGTACACAGACACATAACAAAAAGGAGCACCTCTCGGTACTCCTTTATGGTGGAGACGGACGGGATCGAACCGTTGACCTCTTGAATGCCATTCAAGCGCTCTCCCAGCTGAGCTACGCCCCCAAAGCAGTATTATATTACCACATAATTGTTAATAATGCAAGTGTTTTTTAATTATAAAATCAAAGCTTTTTCATTATATCAGCTCCCGATAATCAGAGAACTATCGGGAGCATTATATATCACTGATTTATCTGCCAGTCTTTTATATCCTTTACCTCGTTATACATCCTGATATAACTCTGATGTCTGGACTCAGGGATAACACCTGACTTTACAGCTTCGATAACCTTACATCCCTGCTCGCACAGATGATTGCACGAGTTGAACTTACATGTTCCGAAATAGCTGTCAAATTCGGGGAATGCGAATTTGAGCTCGTCTTTACGAATGAGCTCAAAGCGCTCTATGTCCACTGTAGAAAAACCGGGAGTATCGGCAATATAGCCGCCGTGCTTTTTGAATAATTCAACGGTGCGGGTAGTATGTCTGCCTCTGCCGAGCTTATCACTGATCTCGCCTGTTTTAAGCTCCAGCTCGGGAAAAAGCGAATTTAGCAAGGTGCTTTTGCCTACTCCCGAATTACCGCAGAACGCGGTGACCTTATCCTTTAATTCAGCCTTGATATCATCAAGACCGCGCAGATCAACGCTTGAGAACTCATACGCTGGTATATCGACAGACCGATACATCCTTACAAGCTCCTCGGCTGATGCTAAATCGCTCTTTGAAAACACGACGATAGGGGTGATATTCTTAGAGACAGCGGCGGCGGTCATCTTATCTATAAGATATAAATTGACCTCCGGTTCTTTCAATGAGCTGACTATCATCAGATTATCAAGGTTCGCGAGCGCCGGACGGATAAGAGAATTACGCCTCTCATGAATTATGTCAATAGAGCAATAACCGTCGTCGGGAACGGTTATATCTACGTGGTCTCCGACAAGCGGAGAAGTCCCTCGCTTGCGGAACACTCCCCTCGCCTTGCATTCATAAACACTATCGGCGGCCTCTACATAATAGAAGCCGCCTGTGATCTTGATTATAATACCTGATTTATTACTGGCCATAAACCGCCTCGGTTGAAGAATTGGTATCGGCATCTGTGACCGGAGCCTCAGTCTGAGGAGCCTCAGTCGGTGCTTCGGTAGCTCTCGAATAAGAATAAGAATTTGTGAGCTGAGCGCTGCCGTTATCATAGTTTACAGAATACTCTCTGTAGCGTTCGTCATCAAGAAGCACGATCACTGACGCGTTATCTTTCACCTTGACAGAAAGATTATAATTCGGACTGTAAGCGGGGATCACTGTCTTGGTATTATCCTGATCGATAGCACCGTCGACAAGTACGGTCAACCTTACCTCAGTAGTAACATTTGACGGTAAGTCAACACTGATACCTACGCTTTTTTCTTTATTCTCGCCCTTAGTGCATACGATAGTGATTTTATAATCCTCAGGTATCTCACTGCCCTGTAAGGGGTTCTGTCGGATTACTTCATCCTTACCGCCTTCTACACTGTCATCATATTCGATATTATACTGTGTAAAACCGGCGTCCTTAAGGGCGGCAACAGCTTCTTCAGCGGTATAGCCCTTGATAGCAGGCATTTTTACGACCTTCTTGGTAACTCCCTTGGATACGAAAACATAAACAGTAGAACCTATCTTTACGGATGTACCTGTCGGAGGGAATACAGAATCGACCTTCATGGCAGACTGATCGCTCTCGACATAAAGGATCTTGGGAACAAGGTTGACCTTCTCGAGCTTCTGAACGATCTCCTCACTGCCTATGGACGAGTTGATATAAGGGACGGTGACATCAGTATCCGCTGAGTTGATGATGAGCTCTATGGTTGAACCCTCTTTCATCTTTTTCGAGCCGCCTGCGGGACTTTGCTCAATAATAGAGTCAGCAGGAATATCATCACTGTAACGGCTGACATATGTGAAATAGAACTGACCGTTATTCTGGGCGTTTGCCTCGCTAACCGTCATGCCTACAAAATTAGGTACCTCGACCTCTTTTGGCTGAGAGGATACATAGCCCTGGTACAGAGCGAGGCCGCCGAATACTACAAGCGCGATCACAGCAGCTATGATAACGCCCTTTATTGCGGAGAGAGCCGGACTGCGTACAGGAACATCCTCCTCATACGCGTCATTGACATTGTCGTCGGGATCTTCATATTGAGGCTTTGCCTTTTGCTTGCGGACATTATCACTCTTAGCTTGATTTTTATCGGTCGAAAAGACATAATTGAACCTGATGCTCGGATTAAGGCGAAAACGTTCGATATCACTGAGCATCTCGACAGCAGAATGATATCTGTCGTCGGGATTTTTCTGCATAGCTTTTATGGTGATTTCTTCAAGGCCTTCGGGGATATCGGGATTGATCTCTCTCGGGCGCTTAGCGTTAGCCTGAAGCTGCATAAGAGCAACAGAAACAGCGGAGTCAGCATCAAAGGGCAGCGTACCTGTAAGCATCTCATACATCATGACGCCGACAGAATATATATCGGTCTTGCCGTCTGTCTTTTCGCCGCGAGCCTGCTCGGGAGCAATATAATGAACAGAGCCGATAGCCTGCTCTGTCATAGTACGGGTCGCGTTTGAAGAGAAACGGGCGATACCGAAATCGGTGACCTTGATAGTGCCGTCCTGGAGTAGCATTATATTATGAGGCTTGATATCTCGATGGACGATACCGTTCTCATGCGCGTGCTGCAAAGCCTTGAGTATCTGAGTAGTCAGATGGACAGTCTCTTTCCAATCGAGCACCTTCTGCATATCGATGTATTCTTTAAGAGTGATACCGTCGATATATTCCATAACGATATACTGTATCATATCGCCGAAACTGACGTCATATACCCTTACGATATTCGGGTGATTGAGGACAGCAATAGCCTTGCTCTCATTCTTGAAGCGGCGGATGAAATCCTCGTTATCCAGAAATTCATCCTTGAGTATCTTGATAGCTACCTCACGGGCGTCGATAGTATCATAGCAATGATAGACATTCGCCATACCTCCTACGCCAATGAGCTCGCGTATTTCGTATCTTCCGTCGAGTTTTTTACCGGTATATTTATCCATAAGTATCAACTCCTTAGTAAATGACTGTCACGGTAATATTGTCGTGACCGCCATGTCGTTTAGCAATCTCAACGAGAGTATCTATCATAAGATCTCCCCTGTTTTCACTGACGGTCCTTACGATATCAGCTTTGCTCACAAAGTTAGAAAGGCCGTCTGAGCATATCAGCAAAGTATCGCCGGCGTTGAATTCAGCCTCAATATAGTCGATATGTACATCGCTGGCAACACCCAAAGCCCTTGTGATAAGGTTTTTATTTGGATGACGCATTGCCTGATCGGGTGTGATCTCGCCTCTGCGCACCATCTCCTGTACAAGCGAATGATCCTCTGTTATTTGAAGGATCTTACCGTCACGAACAGAATACGCGCGACTGTCACCGACATGAGCGATATACGCGACGTCACCTCTTACGAGCATAAGCTCGCAGGTCGTACCCATTCCGGCGAGCTCGGGATCATCGATAGCCGCCTTATACACAGAGAGATTAGCGTCGTTCACAGCGGATACAAGCAGATCTGAGATCTCGTCAGAGCTCATATCTTCATTAAATTTGCTGTTGATATGCTCGGTAATGCAGTTGACAGCGATCGAAGAAGCGGTCTTACCGCCTCTGGCGCCACCCATTCCGTCACATATCACAGCCCATACACAATCGGAGGAGATGATACCATAGGCAGAACTGTCCTGATTTTCTTTACGGACCAATCCTATATCTGTTTTTGAAAAAACTTCCATTCAGGCATCTCCTTTCATAAATTTTCTCTTAAGCTGTCCGCAGGAAGCGTCTATATCAGAGCCGAGTGTACGGCGTACTGTTGCATTTATACCGTTTGCGGACAATATATCAACAAAGGCCTGCTGCCTTTTTAGTGAACTTTTTTTATAACCGGCGCCCGTTACGTTGTTCACGGGTATCAGATTGACATGACACAATATACCCTTCAACAGTTCCGAGAGAGCATAAGCGACCTCATCGGTATCGTTCTTGCCGTCGATCAAAGCATATTCAAAGGTTATCCTGCGATTGGTTTTATCAACGTAATACTTTGCCGCTTTTATGAGTTCTTTAACCTGATATCTCCTGTTAATAGGCATAGTGCGTGAACGAGAAGTATCATCGGGAGCGTGAAGCGAGATCGATAAGCCGCATTGGAGCTCCAAGTCAGCAAAGTCATATATCCTCGGTACTATCCCGCAGGTGGATACCGTGATATGTCTCATCCCGATATTGAGAGAATCTTCAGACGAAACAAGCTTTAAAAAGCGAATAACGTTATCATAATTATCAAACGGCTCGCCCATGCCCATAAGAACGACATTTGAGATCCGCTCACCGCAATCAAGCTCAGCTGAACGTATCTGTGAGATCATCTCTGACGCGGTAAGAGAACGTGAGAAGCCGCTTTTACCGGTAGCGCAGAATGTACACCCCATCTTACAGCCGACTTGAGTTGAGATACATACGGTCCTGCCGTGATGATAGCTCATCAAAACGCCCTCTACATACTCGCCGTCATACAGTCTGTAAAGATACTTTACTGTATCATCAATTCTAGAATGTTGAGCGTTGATAATCTCCGCCCCGGCAAGATAAGCGTCATTTTTCAAAAAATCTCTGAGCTTAAGCGGCAGGTTCTTCATATCATCAAAGCTCTCAGCGTCATGCTTTATCCATGTGAGTATCTGTTTAGCTCTGAACCTTTCAAACCCGTTAGAAGTGATATACTCGGTAAGCTCACAGAGGTTCATAGACTTTATATCAGTCATGTTTAACCCTCCTGAGCTTTGAGATAAAGAAGCCATCTGTATTGTATACTCCGGGAAGCAGAGTAAGACAATGCTCCTCTTCATCGATACAGTGACCGATACCGTCCGGAAGATCGATCGGCTCACCGGCATAATCGGGATGCTCAGACAAAAAGCGACGTATGATATCGTGGTTCTCAGCGCGTCTGAGAGTGCAGGTTGAGTATACGAGCACTCCATCGCTTGATAGTTCTTTTGCGCTCATACACAATATACTGTATTGCAACTTTGTCAATATGTCAATATTTGTGTCTGTTTTGTAACGAATTTCAGGCTTACGGCGTAATATTCCGAGCCCCGAACACGGCACATCACAGAGTATCCTGTCGCATTTTGGAAGATCAGCTGATGATGAAGCGTCTCTGACAGCAGTATGGATTATATCGATACCGAGCTTTTTTGCTGTAGTATCTATAAGTTTCAGCTTATGCTTATGCAAGTCGTAGCTGTAAACAGCTCCTTTATTATTCATCCGTATAGCCGAATAAAACGACTTGCCGCCGGGAGCAGAACAAACATCAGCTATAGTTTCACCCGGCTGAGCTCCTAAGATCTCAGCGCACAGCTGTGAGGAAGCGTCCTCGACATAGAAATCTCCCGCTGAAAACTGAGGTATCTTTTCGAGCGATCCTGTGTTGCTGAGATCAAGTGCATTTTCTAAAAAAGAAATATTTTCAACACCTATCCCCTGTTCTTCAAATTCACTTTTAAGCTTATTCTTATCAGTCTTGAGCGTGTTTACTCTGACAGTCAAAGGCGGTCTGCCGATAAAACCCGATAAGATGGGTTCGGTAAGATCATCACCGTATGTATCTGTCAATTCACGAACAAGCTCTTCGGGACAGGAATAAACAACCGAAAGATATTTGATATTATCTTCTTTATCAGGAAAATTATATTTCTTTTCAGCTCTTACAAGATTACGCAGGACAGCATTTACAAAGCCGGAGCTCTTATATAATCTCAGCTGTTTACATAGCTTGACGCTTTCATTTACAGCTGCGCTGTCCGGGACCTTATCCATATATATGAGCTGATAAACGCCGAGATACAATACGATAAGAGTTTTCTTCTCGATCTTTTTGATACGTATACTCGAATACTGTCTGATGATGTATTCAAGTGTTATCTTTCTCTCGAGCACTCCGTAAACGAGAGCGGATAAGAAGGAAGTATCAAGACCGTTCAAGTTGTTTTCTTTAACGGCGTTATTAATGGCAATGGCAGAATACGCATCCTCACAGAGGACACGGTACAGCACGTTATAAGCTGTCTTTCTGACGTTTGCCACGGTAATTATCTCTCCTTATCTTTTGCGTCTGCCGAATATGAATAGCAATCTTAAGAGCTGCATAATGGATGTCGCCGCGGCAGCTACATATGTCATAGCGGCGGCTCTCAATACCTTCTTGGCTCCTTCATATTCACTATCATTCAGCATACCGGTTTCTTTAATCGTTTTCAGAGCGCGAGAGGACGCGTTGAACTCAACAGGAAGTGTAACTAAAGTAACCAGTACTGAAGCTGAAAAAAGCACAATTCCGATAGTTATCATAAAATTGAACTGTACAGGCAGGATCATACCTATAACAAGTATTATCCAGCTGAGCCTTGAACCGATATTCGCAACAGGAATTATAGCAGAACGCAGCTTATTCGGGAAATATCCCTCCGCGTGCTGACAGGCGTGACCCGCCTCGTGACACGCGACGCCTACAGCGGCAACCGACGATACATTATATACCGGCTGAGAAAGTCTGATCACATTTGAACGGGGATCAAAATGATCTGTAAGACTTCCGCCTACAGCCTCTATACGGCAGCCTGTAACCGAATTAGCGGATAAAACCTTTTCAGCCGCCTGAGCGCCTGTTAAACGACGTGAATTCATAACATTCGAATACTTACTGAAATTAGTTTTTACCATTGCGTTGCAGATAAGAGATATTATCAGACAAGGCAGCATAAAAACGATATAAGTCCAATCATAATAAAATAAACCCATAATCAATCTCCTAACTTATCTCCGATATTCAGCTTGTGACCCATAAGGAATTGAGCGCTGTTCATCCGCTTTTTACCTTCAAGCTGCAGTTCATGAATTACTACAGATCCTCTCCCGCAAGCCACGGTAAGAGGCTCAACGGCGATGACAGTACCTGCCTTGCCGTTTTTATCACACGGAGAAGTCCTGTAAATCTTCAGTTTATTACCATCTGAAGAGGTCTGAGCGATAGGCCAACTGTAAAGCCCGCGCACAAGATCATGGACCTCTTTTCCGCTTTTGTTCCAATCTATAACAGATGTCTCTTTGTCAAGCATAGGTGCGTAAGTCGAAAGGCTGTCATCCTGTTTAACGGCTTTCAGTCCGCCTTTTACTATCAGATCAAGAGCCTCTGTAATCATCTCAGCGCCCAGTGAAGAGAGCTTATCAAACATACTCTCAGCGGTATCGTCGATACCGATAGGAAGAGCCTTTTGATAAAGGATATCTCCTGTATCGAGACCCTCACCCATTTGCATTATAGTAACGCCTGTCTCGGCTTCACCGTTGATGACCGACCACTGGATCGGAGCGGCGCCGCGATACTTCGGCAGTAAAGAAGCGTGGACATTTATACATCCGTATTTGGGATAATCAAGTATATCCTTCGGCAATATCTTGCCGTAAGCAGCTACAACTATAACGTCGGGCTTAAGCTCTGATATTATTCTCAAAGCCTCTCCGTCACGCAAAGTTTTCGGCTGATAAACGGTCAACCCTTTTTCGAGAGCAAGCACCTTTACTTCGGGAGGAGTAAGCTCCTGCTTTCTTCCTCGAGGCTTATCGGGCTGAGTAAACACGGCGCAGACCTCGTGTCCCGCGTCAATTATACTATTTAAGCATGGTACCGCAAAATCAGGGGTACCCATAAATATAGTTTTCATTATGCGCTCAGTTATTCTCCTCTCAGCTCCTCGAGTTCTTCCTCAGACAGCATACGTTCAACCTTTGACTTGAACATAATTCCGTCAAGGTGATCAAACTCATGACACATAGCCTGAGCAAAGAGATCGTCGCCCTCGATTTCATTTTTGTTTCCGTTTCTGTCATAGAACTCCGCCTTTACATGAGCGGGTCTTTTTATGATTCCGAATTCACCGGGACAGCTGAGACAGCCCTCCTGGACCTCCTGCTCGCCATCCGTTTCAAGGATGACAGGGTTGATGAACTCAACGGGGCCCTCGCCTACGTTGATGATACATACACGGCGCATGATACCTACCTGAGGAGCGGCAAGACCTACGCCGCCTGACGCCTCTAAGGTCTCAGTCATATCATCCAGCAGCTGCCATAGCTTAGTATCAAATTTTTCTACAGGGCGACACTTTTTTGTAAGTATCGGATCGCCCTCTTTAACTATATTTCTCAATGCCATTTATATTACTCCTGTAAACTATAATGAAAGCGGATCCATATCCGCGTAGACCGTAACGCCGTTAAGCTTCTTATCTGATGAAAAACCGATCAGCATACGAGAGAGCATCTCACGAAAGCGATTGTCGTTACGGCATTTGAGTATCAGCTTATATCTGTATTTATTGCTTACCTTGAACACTGCAGCCTGTGACGGGCCGAGAACTCTTAACGGAATATCAGAATAATCAGCTTTTATCATATCCGTCATCATAGCAGTAAAAGCCATAGCCGCGGTTTCAGCGAGCTTTGCGTTCTCCGCGACAAAGCCAACCATACATATAGACGCGAACGGAGGGTACAGCATAGCCTTGCGAATACCTATCTCAGACTGATAAAACGCGTCATAATCCTGTCTCGCGGCAAGAGCTATTATAGGGTTCTCGGGGGTAAAGGTCTGGATGATAGCCCTTCCTTTATCCTTACCGCGGCCCGAACGCCCGACTACCTGTGTAAGCAGAGAAAAAGTGTTCTCATAGCTTCTGTAATCGTCAAGGTAAAGCATACGGTCGGCGTTAAGCACACCTACCAAGGTAACATTCGGAAAATCCAAGCCCTTAGCAACCATCTGAGTACCGACAAGTATATCATACTCACCGTTTGAGAAGGCTGTCAGCTTCTTCTCATGTGAAGAACGGGTCATAGTGGTATCGGTATCCATTCTGAGGATCCTTGCTTGAGGGAAGATCTCAGCGATTTCTACCTCAGCACGCTGTGTACCTGTTCCGCCGAGCCTTAAGCTGTGGCTGTGACATACGGGACACTCAGTCCTGTAAGGTACAGAATAACCGCAATAGTGACACATAAGGCGGTTGTTCGCACTGTGATATGTAAGCGATATAGAGCAGTTAGGACAAGTAAGCGGTTCCTTGCAGCTGTTGCAGGTAACAAAAGAGTTATAGCCCCTGCGGTTAAGCAACAATATGCTTTGCTTACCGTTATCGAGGTTCTCTTCAATATTCTGCAAAAGAATATTGGAATAAGCTCCGGTATTGCCCCTCTCAAGCTCCTCGTTCATATCTGCAATGATAACATCGGGCAAAACAGCGGTACCGTATCTTTTAGTCAAGGTATGCTTATGGTAATTGCCGACATCAGCGTGATAGTATGTTTCTATGCTCGGTGTAGCGGATGATAAAAGCAACAACGCCTTATTATAAGAACATCGGAACTTAGCGAGCTCCTTCGCGTTAAATCGAGGCTTGCTTTCTGACTTATATGTATGTTCCTGTTCCTCGTCCATTATGATAAGTCCGAGGTTTGAGAACGGAGCGAACACAGCGGAACGAGTACCCACGGCAATCTTTGCTATACCTCGGCTAACGCGCTTATACTCGTCAAGACGTTCACCCAACGAAAGAGCGCTGTGGAAAACAGCTACCTTATCGCCGAAATGCGCTCTGAATATCGCGATAAGCTGAGGCGTAAGAGCTATCTCGGGCACCATGACGATAACATCCTTATCATCTTTGACCGCTTGCTCCATGAGTTTGAAAAAGACAGACGTCTTGCCTGAGCCGGTTATACCGTATAAAAGAGAAACCTCAGGCTTATCGGAATTATAAAGCTCGTATAATCCATCATAAGCCCTTTGCTGTTCATCGGTAAGAGTGATATCCTTTTTTGCAATCTCAGCCGCCTTCGGAATACGAAAGACCTCGTCATCAAAATAAACAGCGAGCCCTTTTCTGACCAGGGTATCGGGGACCGAAGCAGTAACGCCCGTATAATAGCATACCTCTTTGACCGAAGCGGAACCGACGGTATTGAGCAGTTCTATAACGCTTTCCTGTTTAGAACTCAATTTCATACCCTGAGCGATCGTCTCGGCGTCATCCGCAAGACGGATCATCTTAACGGTCTTATCACCCAATCTGCGAAAAGCGGCGTCATTCTTGGTGAGAACACCGTCAGCCACCATTTCTTCCAATACAGCTGCGTCTGAGTACCCGAGCTCCTGCAAAAGATCATGCTTCTCGGCTTTATTATTCTTTGAACGAATAATAGTTACTATCCTTCGCCATTCGTCAGAAAGATCATAGTATCTGTCGCCTAAATCCTTGTTTACGGAATACTCAAGCGATAATCTATAATTTATACCCGCCGGCAGCATTGCCTTTACAGCGTCGTAGTAGGTACAAAAGCAATGGCTTTTGATAAAGCCGCACATCCTGAGCATTTCGTCATTAAGAACCGGTTCATCATCCAAAAGCTCAGAGACGGATTTCAGACCGTCATCATCCGAGGAGCATATAGATAGGATGATACCCTGGCGCTTTGAATTGCCTCTGCCGAAAGGAACGGCTACCCTGCAGCCGGGTTTCGCGTTCATTCCCTCTGGCACGATATAAGAAAACTTGCGGTCAAAGTGATATATCGCGTTTTCGACCGCGATATAAGCTACCTTTGAGCTCATTAGTCCTCGTCGTCCTCTTCAAGGATATTGTATTTGTGGTTTTTGAAATCTTCTATAGCAAGGAGAACGGGCTTTTCATCAGTGATAACGCCCTCTTCCTTAAATTCGTCAGCTATCTCTCGCGCGCGTTTCGCAACGCCGATAACCAGTGCGTAACGGCTCTCCTTGCCGGTCAACATATCATCTAAAGACGCTCTTTTCATAATTATTACTCCTTATTATTCTTGATATCTGAGATAATGGACAAAACCTCGTTTGCGGCTCTGTCGACATCATCATTAACAACTACATAATCGAATAAGCTTTGGTTGCTGAGCTCCTGCTCAGCGGTCTGTAAACGAGCGGCAATAACCTCATCACTCTCGGTGCCTCTGCCTGTAAGACGGGCTTTAAGCTCATCGAATGAAGGCGGTATTATAAAAATGCTCACACATTCGGGGTATTCTTCCTTGACCTGCAAAAAGCCCTTGAGCTCGATCTCAAGGAACACATCCAAGCCTTCATCGAGCATTTTAAACACAGGCGCCTTAGGCGTACCGTATTTGTTGCCTACATATTCGGCGTGTTCAAGGAAGCCGTCCTCGGCTATAAGCTCGTCAAATCTCTCATGCGATACAAAGTAATACTCTCTGCCGTCGACCTCTCCCTCTCTGGGAGCTCTTGTGGTAGCAGAGACCGATAAACGGAAATTGCTGTCGGAAGCCAGCAGCTTTTTCATGATAGTGCCCTTGCCTACTCCCGAAGCTCCCGCGTAAACTATCAACAAACCTTTATTCTTCATGGCTGTCCTCCATTCTCGCGGCTATAGTCTCGGTAGTCAGAGCCGATAATACGATATACTCGCTGTCGGTAATGATGACAGCCTTGCATTTTCGTCCGAATGTTGCGTCGATAAGAGTAGAAGCAGCCTTGCTCATCTGGACGATACGCTTGATAGGCGCTGATTCGGGGCTGACAACGGATACTATCTTGCTGACATTAACTACATTGCCGAAGCCTATATTCACAAAACGCATATGCTCCTCCGTTACTCGATATTCTGGACCTGTTCGCGGATCTTCTCTATCTCGCCCTTGATATCTACTACCTTATGAGCGAGCTTAGAGTCGTTAACTTTAGAGCCGATCGTGTTTGCCTCTCGGTTCATTTCCTGAACTATAAAATCAAGCTTTCTGCCTACGGGTACATTGCTTTCCAGGAAAGAGCGCATTTGTTCAAAATGAGAGCGCAAACGGACGGTCTCTTCATCAACAGCGACCTTATCGGCGAATATAGCGGCCTCGGTCAGAATACGCTGGTCATCAATATCGTTGCTCTGTAAAACTTCCTTGATCTTAGCGTAGAGCCTGTCGCGATACTCCTGTACCGTTACGGGTGAGCGTTCCTCTATCTCGCCGACGATATTCATAATAGTCTCAGAGCGGGAGAGGATATCAGCCTTGAGCTTTTCACCCTCAGCCTCGCGCATAGATAAGAATTGCTCGAGAGCGGCGTCGGCAGCGACCTTAACATCATTGAAAACAGCTTCTTCATCAGCAGGAGGACGGCTGATCTGAAAAACATCACCGAAGCGTGACAGAACAGAAACAGAGATATCATCCTGTATCTCATACTCGTCCGCCATAACTCTCATAGCGTCGATATAGCCCTTGACAAGCGGCTTGTTGAGCTCGACCTCTACAGCGGTATCGTCGTTCTCGGTAACGCTTACATACATATCCACCTTACCGCGGCTGACCTTCTCATTCACATACTTCTTGAGCTTATCCTCAAGGAAGCTGTAGCCTCTTGTGGTGCGGCAGGAAAACTCAAAATAGCGATGGTTAACGCTCTTGATCTCTACAATTATATCTCGGGTTCCGACAGAAACCTCAGCCCTGCCGAAGCCCGTCATAGACATAACCAAAGAAATACCCCCTTTTATCTCTTTTTACATAAACAATTTTATCACATAGGCAAATATTCCACAATAGAGTTATTACAAAATTGTAACTAATATTTTCAATAATCCTGATTTGTGTTATATTATATAAGTTAAATATAAGAAAAAGGAATGATAAACAATGTCAGGACATAATAAATGGAGCACTATCAAACAGAAAAAGGGTAAGAACGACGCGGCTCGCGCCAAGGTTTTCACCAAGATCGGCAGAGAGCTCATGGTAGCTATCCGCGACGGAGGCAGCGCTGACCCCAACGTTAACTCTAAGCTCAGAGATTGTATCGCAAAAGCTAAAGCCGCTAATGTTCCTAACGACAACATCGAGCGTATCATCAAGAAGGCTCAGGGCGGCGAGGCTGCCGACTATGAAGCTGTAACATATGAAGGCTACGGTCCCTGCGGCGTTGCCGTTATCGTAGAGGCTCTCACAGATAACCGCAACCGTACCGCCGGTGAGGTAAGACATTACTTTGATAAGTTCGGCGGCAATATGGGCACTCCGGGTTGCGTAGGCTTTATGTTTGAGAAAAAAGGCGTTCTCATAATCGAGCGTGAGGATCTCGAAAAAGAAGAAGATGCCGTTATGGAAGACGCTCTTGAAGCGGGCGCAGCGGATTTTGAAGCCGACGATGATATCTTCACGGTTTATACCGAGCCCGAGGATCTCAGCGCCGTTCGCGATGATCTCGAGGCAAAGGGCTATGAGTTTGCTTCTGCAGAGGTCGAGCAGGTACCCTCTACATACACAAAAATAGACGATCCCGATACTCAGGAAAAGATGCAGAAGATGCTTGATATGTTCGAGGATAACGATGATATCCAGAACGTATGGCATAACTGGGAAGACGCCGAGTGATCCAATATAACATAACAAAAGGCTGTTCACACGAACAGCCTTATTTTTTATCAGTATTTATTTCAGATAGATACTTTTCAAATTCATTTTTGGTGAAAAGACAATTTACAGCGGATATCATAGCGTTAACGGTAAGGTACTTGGGAAGTTCTAAATCTGAAAGCACCTCTTCCCTATACGCAGCGGAATTGGGCGAACCAGTCAGACCGTATTCATAAAAATCGAGCTTTGTGATTTCTGAATGCGGAATATCTTCATTATTATCGGATACAGCTTGGCGATCAGACACGCGTGCCTCGCCGTTCTCTACAGCACTATTTACATTTTCTATATGCGCTCCGCTGTCGAGGATAGATCGTATCAGGCTATCTCTGTCAATACCCTCTACTCCTAATGTTCCTTCTTTAGACGGTTCCGCTTTTCGCTTTTCTTTACCTTTGATCGTAGGAATATAAGCGTGTTTTATCTTTTCAGGCGGTACTATCCCCTTGAGAAAATTTCTGATAACAAAGCCCGCGGAATCAACGTCGGTCATTATCAGAATTCCTCTGCGCTGTGCTACAGCTCTTATGAGCTCTTGTTTCTCTTTATCCTTGAAAACTCTGAAGCCTCCGGTCTCGAATATCGGGGTAGAGATAAACTCGCTCAGCTTGATCTTATCATATCTGCCTTCTACTATCACAGCTTCTCTGAGTTCAAGCTTATCAGTCATCCGACCTGTCCTCCGCTATCAATACAAGCTTACAAACCAGACGCTCGATCTCTGTCCTTTCATCTACCATCTCGGTAACAAGCCTTGTCTGTACCTCTAAAAGCTCGTCGATACTTTTTCTTAATGAAGTGGTAGTAACTCTGCGTATCTGCTTTTGGAGTTTTGAAAGCACCCATGTCCTGTTTTTATATCCGAAGTCCTCACCTATCATATCGATCGGCTTACCCGCGTCAGCCCCTACGCGAGCGCGATAAGCGTCTATATAAGCGCCTGATAAAACTGTACAGATATACACTCCGCTCACCTGCTGATAAAACAGTACAGAAACCGCTGCGAGAGCTTTATCTGTGTTTCCGTCAACTATCATGCCGAACAGGTCATATACGCTCGCCTCAGCGGTTTTAGGCACCAAGAGCTCGATCATTTCGGGCGTTATCTCTCTGCCGTCTGCATATGCGGTGAGCTTTTTCATCTCAGCGTTAAGTCTGTTGAGATCTTCACCTGCGAACTGAATAAGCTTATGAGCGGTCAGCTCGCTCATAGAGCAACCTCCTGCCTTAGCCCACTTGCACATATCTCTTTCAAGCGCGAGGCCGCTGCGGTGAGTAAGCTCAATACAAGCTCCGTTTTTATCAGCAAAAGTAATGAGCTTTTTTAATTGAGACTTAGCGGTTTTAGAGGTCACTTCAAGAGTAGGCATAGATATTATCACGACCGTACTCTCGGGCAGGGCTTTTAGTATCTTCATAAGAGCGTCAAAATCATCCTTACGAAGCTTATCGATATCCATATCGGATATGCGGATAATATTCCATTCGCTCATGAAAGGTATCATATCAGCGCATATCGAGATTTCGGCTATGTCGCTGTCATTATCAAAAACATGATAATTGAATTCGTTGAGATCTCCGCCTGATATTTTCTTTTCTATAAGCTCGACGGAACGTTTTACAAGCATCTTTTCTTCGCCGAAGCAAAGATAAACATTTTTGTAATGACCGCTGTTCAAGTGCTTTTTCAATTCGCTCTCGGTATACATATATTCACCTCAGCTTATATTTCACATTACCGTTTGCGGTGGTGTAAATGTTCTCACAGCAAGAAGCCATATTCTCAGATATCTCTTCTGCTTTTTCCTTTGACGCGCTGATTATAAGGTCGGTACAGCTAAGAGCCTCGGCGTCGTCGATAATCTCAGCGGTAACTATAGTGTCAGGACGCCGCATATTCTCAGGTATATTTCTTAATTTGTAGTTCCTCGGGATTATCAGAACATCTTTCTTTTCGGATATCAGATAACAGATCGGTTTACCTGAACCTACGCTTACCGTCAATGTGAGATCATCATCAAGTATAAACGTACTGTCCTTATTAAAACGGATCTCATTTTCTATTGTTTTTGTTTGATTATACTTATCATACAGCAAATAATTAGAAATTGCAAATTTATCGTCCATATAGTAGTTATAGCGAGCGAGATCCTTTTCGTCCTTACAAAACACCGTTTGGGCTCTGCCGTACTTAAACAAAAGATCTTCGGCGATATCATTGGCGGTTTTATACTTTGTGTCAAATGATAAAAGGTGCAATGTTCCCTTATAGTTTACAGCGACACATAATCCGTCTTTGCATGAGTACACATCCAAATCGAACGTATTAAGATTTATAAATGTTGTTATGAGCCACCCGGAAACGAATACTATAAACGAGATCAAAACAGCAAAGTGAAATATCTTATACTTTCTTCTGAATATGATGACTAACGCGCCGAGGATTATCGTGACTATGAGCCAAACATAAAAGTATACGCTGCTCACCCTGATATATGAGAAAGGAAGATTGGCAAGCGTTTCAACTATCCACAGTACAAACCGACACAGCATATTCAGCGGATAAGAAAGGAGTACAGCGATATACTTTATCGGACCGAGCGGAAACAATATACAGACAGCTAAAGATAAAACCAATATCAGATAAATCGGTATATACAATAAGAGCGAAGAAAGAAGAGTAACGAGCGAAAACTCTCTGAATACGAATACAGATATGGGAAACACAAGCATATTGGCGGCAAGGCTGACTAAGATCATTGAAGCTACAGTGTTATATAGCTTTTTCATAGTTATGACGTCTGATGTTTTCACAGACGCAGACCTCTGTCCTTTTGATTTATTTCTCAGCTTATACAGATAGCCCTTTGGATCGAAGTGATAGATAACGCCAAACTTATCCTTAAGCGATATCGCGCGAGCTATCGGCGTTGCCCACAACAAAATTGCGAGCGTAGAATAGAACGAGAGTATCAGTCCTATATCACCCGCTCCGTAGGGAGATACTATGAAAGGCATAACAATACCTGTAAAGCCAAGATGATTGAGCGGGTAGGTCTGTCTTCTGAAAGTCCTGCCTGCCATAGTAAGCAGCATCATGATACCTGACCTGAGAACAGATGGCTGAAACCCGGTAACTGCCGCATACATGAGAATAAAAAGAGTGATTATCACGAATACTACCCATCTGTTGCGTATAAACCTTAACAGCTTATACAACAATAGTGTGAGCACCGCAAAATGCAAGCCGGAAACAACGATAAAGTATGAAGCTCCGGCGTATCTGAAATTGTATTTGTCGGTAAGACTCATAGAGTATTTGTCGCCGACAAATATAGCTTTAGCCAGGGGCGAAGTATCCTCGGACAGCAGTGTATCGAAAATACCGCTCATATATCTTCTGAGCATTATCGCGTAGTAATACAAAGAGTGGCTCTGTGCTTCTATAACATCATAGTCTAAGTAATAATTGTCTGCTGCGAGAAGATAACCCTTTGATGTATAATACTGATTTTCATTGGTTTTTAACTCTGAGGTAAACACTATAGTATCATCCGGCTCTATCTCAATTGGGCGAGAAGTTTTAAGCAGGATATTGGTTTTTACTTTATCACCGTCTATCTCAGTAGTCGAGAGCTTATAATAGTACTTATGATATGATTTATACGGGTCATCTGAAAGCACCGCTTTAATATCATGGCAAGAATCTCCGTAACGCTCTTTTATCGGTTCGGCATAGAGATAAGTAAAACCGATATTCACCGCGCAGGCTATAACGACAGCAAGCGCCATAGCGGGCACAAATACGGTCTTACGCACCTTAGCAACAAGCATAAAGACAATGAACGCAACAGCTGCCGCAGAACCTAAAATGATAACAGCGATATCAGAAATATAAAAAGCGATCGAAAGCACAGTAAAGTAAGTTATACCAAACTGTGCCGTCAATCGCTTCATAATTACACCTCAGTGATCAGACATTTACTTTGGAAATACAGGGAGCTTCTCGAGGAAGATAATATCGTCTCTGTCAGCAGCGTCGCCCTCTGCGAGAACAGCAGCCTTGCCGACTATATTACCGCCGGATTTTTCAACAAGCGCTTCAAGCGCTCTCAAGCTCTCACCGGTAGAGATAACGTCGTCAACTATCAAAACACGCTTACCCTTCATGCGTTCGGCGTCGTCACTGCCGAGAAACAGGGTCTGTTGGCTGAGCGTTGTAATAGACTTAACGTTTACGCTGATAGGATCGGGCATATAAACCTTTACCCCCTTACGGGCGATAATGTATTTGCCACAGCCCTGACGAGCCATCTCATAGCAAAGAGGGATACCCT
Organism: uncultured Clostridia bacterium; assembly: GCA_946183365.1. Lineage (GTDB taxonomy): Bacteria > Bacillota > Clostridia > Oscillospirales > Acutalibacteraceae > Ruminococcoides. Next base: position 25,331 of record CAMHAH010000005.1, on the reverse strand, counting down.
TAGCCTCAGCTGTAATAACTATATCGTGCTCGGGAGAGACCTTGAGCAGCTCCGTGGCAGCCTTCTCCGTGATCTCAACATCGCCGAACATGATAAATGCGGCGATATCGAGATGTTCGTCTACCTCGCAAAGAGGAAGCTCACGCTCACATCCGGCTATTGTCATTTTATAAACCCCAGACATATTAATACCTTCCTTATCAAATATTTGATCTTCTCACTTCATGCCATTTCGACCTTGAGCTTTTTACCGCCCAAAAGATGAAAATGGAGATGCATGACAGTCTGACCGCCGTCCTCGCCGCAGTTATTGACAATTCTATAACCGTTTGTAAGTCCAAGCTCTTTGGCGACAACGGGGATCTTTGTAAATATATGAGCAACTACGTCGCTGTTTTCTTCTGTTATTGCGTTGGCGCAGCAAATGTGTTCCTTAGGGATAAACAGCACATGGACGGGAGCCATCGGATTAAGATCATGAATAGCGATAATACGGTCATCCTCATAGACCTTATTCGACGGGATCTCACCCGCGGCGATTTTACAAAAAATACAATCAGACATAGTTAACCTCCGTAATTGATTTATCATATTTATTTTATAACCGTATGCTCAAATAGTCAATAGCAACGACAAAAAAAGCTCTCTCAAAAAGAGAGAGCCGTTTATCAGTATTATCAATCTCTGAAGCGTCTGCGAGCCTGCTCGCGCGCTCTTGCCCGAGCTGCGCGCTTATGTCTGGCTCTCAAAGCCAAGATCAGTATTATCAGCAGGATGATAAGCACTACACCGATAATAATCACAATCACATGGGTCTTGATGAACTCCGCGGTCTTTGCGAAAAAATACTTGATTTGGTTTCGCTCTATGTCCTCAGAAGCTATTACATTGGTAGTTCCGAGATCCATGTCGTCATACCTTACCGAAACCGTACCGAGCACATCGCCCTTATGAACGGGAGCCTCAACGGTATCGGGGCATTTGATATCTACCGCGACAAGGTTTTTATCATAATTATTAGGTAAAAGAGCAACTACCTCTTTTTCAGGCACAGCCGCAAGCTCTTTATCACCCGTGACATACTTGACGGGAATACTCTTCACTATATCCGAAGGGCCGTAAACAGTCTGCTTGCCGAGATCATTGAATGCCCATTCATACAGGCTTTTTGCGTCAAGCATCGCGTAATTGATATCCTCAGAGTATGAGTAAGCGGTACCCAATTCGACACAAAGGTAAGTAAAACCGTCTTTCTCAGCGGAGGTGACAAGGCACTTGCCCGCCTCGTCGGTGTAACCCGTCTTGATACCTTTGGTATACTGATAATAATAGTTGCCGGACTCAGCCTCGGAATACAGCATATAATTGGTATTCTTAAAAGAATACTCAAAGCCAGATGGCTTATACTCGACCGTATTGGTGATATCCATAAAGCTTTGACACTTCATCGCGTATTCCGATATCACGGATAGGTCTTTTGCCGTAGTAAAGTGATTGGAATCATAAAGCCCGTGAGGATTAACGAAATGTGTACCTGTACAACAGAGCTCAGCCGCCTTAGCGTTCATCATCTGTACAAAGTTTTCGATACCTTTGCCGACATAGTCCGCCAGTACAAGAGCCGCATCGTTGCCCGAGGGGAGCATCATGCCGTAGAGAAGATCTCTGATAGAGAAGCTCTCTCCGATATGTCCCGCAAGACCCATGACTGTGCTCGCGGGATCCAAGCCGTTCAGAACACTTTCATCGACTGTAACCATTGTGTTATCAAAATCAGCTATATTATCAGCAACTATCACATAAGTCATGATTTTAGTCGTAGAAGCGGGATACATCTGCTGTTCCGCTTCTTTCTGATAAACGACGGCTCCGGTATCGAGGTTTTTGAGATAAACCGCCTTAGCGACAGGATTGACCGTACAGCCATAATCTACAGCGGATACGGACAGAGCCGTAAGAATAATAAACGCGATAGCAAGAACAGTACAAATAATACGTTTCATATGATTACCCCTTAAGATTATTTTGAGGCTTTTGCTTTTATTCGTTTCTCTTTACCGTCAAAAAGTCTTTGTATATTTTCTTTGTGCATGATGATAACCAACAATCCAACCACAAAAGCGCAGGCTGTTGAGATCAATACAAACCGGAATCTCAATTCGTTCTCTGTATTGAGATACGGCAGATAGTCAAGAAAGTATGTAACTAATAACGTATAAACAGGATATAACGCGGCGCACGCTACAGAGCCTAAAGATATTATCTTTGTAGCAAAGAAGATTATAAGAAATGTCGCTACTATCAGCAGAAAAACTCGCCAATCAACAACCAGCATCAGCGCGTTCGCGGTGACAACGCCTTTGCCGCCCTTAAAGCCATAGTATATCGGGAACGTATGGCCCAAAATCACGAATAAACCCGCAAGATATCTGCCGTATTTAACATACTCTATCGGGGCGACGTCGTTCGTTACCGTAAGCGCGGAGAATATCCACCAGCCGATCAATACAGCTATGATTCCCTTAAGATAATCACAGACTATGGTCAAGACAGCCTGCCATGTGCCGACTGAACGCAGCACATTGGTAAAGCCTGCGTTGCCGGAACCCATAGTACGGATATCCTTGCCGGTACTCATATAGGTAATAATGATAGCCGGACTTAAACTGCCCAAAAGGTAGGCGATCAGCATTGTGGCGATAGTACGGATAATCAGTTCAACTGTCACTTGTTATCTCTCTCCCTTATCACAAATCTGATTGGTGTGCCGCTGAAATCAAAAGCCTCTCTGAGCCTGTTCTCAAGATATCGCTGATAAGAAAAATGGAAAAGCTCAGCATTATTGCAAAAGAACACAAAGGTCGGCGGCTTAACGGACGTCTGAGTCATATAAAAGATCTTTAATCTCTTGCCCTTATCGGTAGGAGGCTGTACTCTCGCGGTAGCGGTCGCGAGCAGGTCGTTCAACAGACCCGTTGTTATTCGCATAGCCGAGGTATTTGTAACGTGTACGATATTCTCAAACAGATTATCAAGTCTCTGTCCTGTCATAGCTGAAATGAACACAGACGGAGCGTAGCTCATAAAGGCAAAATCACGCTCGATATCCTTGCGGAAATTCTGCATGGTTTTATCATCCTTTTCAATAGCGTCCCATTTATTCACAGCTATAACACAGGCTTTACCGGCTTCAAGAGCCAGACCGGCAACCTTGGTATCCTGTTCGGTTATTCCGGTCTCGGCGTCAAGCATGATAACGCATACGTCACAGCGTTCTATAGCCATTTTAGCCCGAAGTATGGAATAGCGCTCTATCTGATCTGTGACCTTGCTCTTGCGGCGCATTCCGGCAGTATCTATCAGTGTGAAAACGCCGTGCTTATTCTCTATCTTAGTGTCGATACTGTCACGAGTGGTTCCCGCGATATCTGATACGATACAGCGGTTCTCACCAGTTATCTTGTTGATAAGAGAAGATTTGCCTACATTCGGCCTGCCTATAACAGCGACTGAAATGACCTCGGGATCTTCCTCTTCGTCATTCGTTGTTTCTATCTTATCAAAAACCGCGTCAAGCAGGTCGCCTGTGCCGTGACCGTGAACCGAAGAAACAGCAATCGGCTCTAACGGAAGCTGATAAAACTCATAGAATTCAGGAGGAGGATCACCTACAGAGTCACACTTGTTAACACACAGTACCATTGGCTTATTGCTTTTCAAAAGCATATGAGCTACATCCTGATCGGTGGCGACGAGGCCCGAGCGGACGTCGGTGACCATTATGATCACATCTGCTGTATCAATAGCGAGCTGAGCCTGTTCACGCATCTGAGAAAGAATGATATCGTCCGACGCGGGTTCTATACCGCCAGTATCAATCAGTAGCGCACTTTTACCCGCCCATTCAACGTCACCGTAGATACGGTCGCGGGTAACTCCGGGCGTATCGTCGACTATGGATTTGCGTTCACCTACAAGCTTATTGAACAGGGTGCTTTTGCCGACATTAGGTCTGCCGACAATGGCGATCACAGGTTTAGACATTTTCTCCCTCCTCTCCTAATATAGCGTCAAGAAGCATCTTGCCGTCGTTGTTTATAGGTAATACATTTATATTCAGTTTCCTCTTGACGTCATCTATATGGACATCATCGAGGAACAGATCGTTTTCAAATCTTAACATTGCCGAGGAAATAAGCAGGCAGTCGCCGAGCTCTTTATCCTTCAGCTGATCAATTAAGTCGTTTCCGACTATCAGACCGCTTACGTTTATATTCTCACCGAAAAAGTCATTGACGATCGAATATACACAAATCGTAACATTGATGAACTTTTCTTCAACAGAATTCATTAGCTCTCTGAGATAAGGAGCCGCTGATGTACCGCAGGCTATTGATACTTTTCGGTCAATACTGTCGTCAGCATCACGCCATTCAAGCTCATCGAGCAGATCCTCTTTGAGCATAGCAATCAAACCAACACCGTTTTCAATAGCTTCAAAATCACCGTAAAAAGCGGCGTCGGGAATATCGTAGCCGGCCTTGATATAAAGCTCATCGGCAGCGTATACGATACGTTTTCCGTATTTTTTGACGCACATTTCACCGAAATTCTCAAGGATGTCGACCGTTTCGGCAGCCTTCTTCTCAGTGAAAGGAGTAAGAGGATATAAACCCTCTCTGAATTTAGTGATACCTACGGGAACTACAGCTATAAGATTTACATTAAGATCGAGCAGATCGTTAACGGAACGTTTAAGCTCGTCACCGTCGTTAAGACCGGGACAGCATACTATCTGAGCGTTGATGACTATGCCGCTATCGGATAATCTCTTCAGAATAGATAAGGACTTACCCGCGAAACGGTTGCCCATCATTTTTACTCTCAGCTCGGGATTAGTTGTATGCACACTGACGTTTATCGGGCTTATGTGCATTTTGATTATTCGGGATATCTCGTGCTCGCTCAGATTGGTAAGCGTTACATAGTTACCGAACAAAAACGATAGTCGGCTGTCGTCATCCTTAAAATAAAGAGACTGACGAAGCCCCTTAGGAAGCTGGTCTATAAAGCAAAAGACACATTTATTACGACAGCTCTTTTCCTTATCCATAAGATAAGTATCAAATTCAAGTCCGAGCTCTTCATACTCAGGCTTACGGATCTTTACACTATGGATCACACCGGATATATCACGGATCTTTAATTCTAATTCAGAATTAAGCTGATAAAAACGATAATCAAGTACATCCACGATATCGTTGCCGTTTATAGATAGCAGGGTATCCCCCGCCTCACATCCGGCGCGCTCGGCATAGCTGCGGCGGATAACATCTTTAATTATTACAGCCACAGTACACCTCCGTTAATCAATATAAAGATACATAAAAAACAAAAGGGCGGTCAGTAAACTGCCCGCCGGATTACTTTTGTTAAAGATATTAGTCAGCGTCCTTAGCGATAACCTGTCTGCCTTTGTACTTACCGCAGTTCGGACATACCTTATGGGGCGCCTTGTACTCACCGCACTCAGGGCAGATAGAGAGAGCCGGAGCCTGGAGCTTCCATACATTTGATCTTCTCTTCATTTTACGAGCATGTGAATGTTTTCTTGCCGGTACAGCCATGAAAAACCCTCCTTAATTTATATCTTCTTTACTTTAATAACTCTTTTAACGCCTCAAGCCTCGGATCAATCTCTGTTTTATCACAGCCGCAATCTCCTAAGTTAAGATTATGTCCACATTTTTGACAGAGACCTTGACAGTCTCCCTTGCAAAGAAACCTGGAGGGCAGCTCTAACAGGATATCTGACGAGACAAGCTCGTCTAAATCCAAGCTGAGATCGGGTGCTTCAATATAGTCATCGTTGAAATCCTCTTCGAGGTTTTCGATAAGCTTATGCGAAAAGTGATAATCAAATTCACGCTCAACAGGAGCAAGACAGCGGTCACAGGATGTTGAATAGACAAAATCAGCGTCTATATCAAGCGTAACCATACCCGCCCTATTCTCCGCGTGAGCGCTGACGGACACGGGAGAATTGAATGGATGTTCACCCGAAATCTCGATCTCACTCAACGAGAGAGCGTAATTGACGTCTTTACACGCACCGTCGGAAACGAAAATATCTTTCAAATCTAACAGCATAATACCTCCGCATAATGCGACCACATTAAAACGCTAATTTGTATTATAATAAAACAGAGAAATTTTGTCAAGTAAAATCAACAGAAAAATAGCCATATTTATTATGAAAAATGCATAATATGAGGCAATATACAAAACAGCCGCTCCAAATCAACGGAGCGGCTGTAGGTAACGATGCAATAATTATCAGATTTCTTCACAAACAGCCTTGAGACCTGAAGGAAGGTCAGCCTCGGCAGAGGATACAAGAAGAGTGATCTTAGCGTCGCTCTCATCAGCCAGCGAGTTAAGAGCTGTTACAAACTTTTCGATACCGTCAACGCCCTCGGGAGCGATCTTGAAGGTAGAATCCACAAAGATATCCGTAACATCATAATTACCCGCACAAATACCGCTGATAAAGCCTAAAAGCATATCATAGCCTTTGATACCGTAAACATCGGTATCTACCAGACGAGCCTTATGTGTGACGTCGTAAGTCAGACCCGCGCCCTTTTCGATAACTACAACGTTACCGCTGGACTTAGCTACAGCCTCGTTAGCGAGCTGGATAAGCTTTTTTGTCTTGCCGCTGCCTTTTTTTCCAATAATTAATGTAACCATTTTGTATATTCCTCCTGTGTTTTTATAACAGTTTTTACTTTAATCTTGCCTCAAGCTCAGCTTTTTGATACTCATAACCGCGCTTACCGAGAAGAGCGAACATATTCTTCTTGTAGCTCTCAACGCCGGGCTGGTTAAAGGGGTTTACACCAAGCAGATAACCGGAGATAGCGCAAGCCTTCTCGAAGAAGTAGATAAGATAACCGAGGTTATACTCATCCATAGCGTCAACATTGAGAACGATATTGGGTACACCGCCGTCATTATGAGCGAGTACGGTACCCTCAAAAGCCTTCTGGTTGACGAACTGCATCGTCTTGCCGGAAAGGAAGTTAAGACCGTCAAGGTTCTCGGGATCAGTGCCTATAGTGATCTCTCTCTGAACCTTGTCGAAGTGTACAACGGTCTCGAACAGAGTACGTCTGCCGTCCTGGATGTACTGACCCATTGAGTGGAGGTCAGTAGAGAAAATAACAGAAGCCGGGAAGATACCCTTAAAATCCTTGCCCTCGCTCTCGCCGTAAAGCTGCTTGAACCACTCGTTCATAAGAGTGAAAGCGGGCTCATAGCTTACGAGGATCTCGGTGGTCAGTCCCTTGTTATAAAGGATGTTTCGGATAGCCGCGTACTTGTAGCAATCATTCTTCTCGATATCGGGATCGGTGAATTTATCCTGAGCTGCCTTAGCGCCGCTCATAAGAGCGTCAATATCAGCACCAGATACAGCTATGGGAAGAAGACCGACAGCCGTGAGCACGCTGTAGCGACCGCCTACGTTATCCGGAACGACAAAGGTCTCATAACCTTCTCTGTCAGCGAGAGCCTTCAATGTGCCCTTAGCTTTATCGGTAGTGCAGTAGATGCGCTCTCTTGCTCCGTCCTTGCCGTACTTCTTCTCAAGAAGCTCTCTGAAAAGGCGGAAAGCGATAGCGGGCTCTGTGGTAGTACCCGACTTAGAGATCATGTTGATGGATATATCCTTACCCTCACAGATCTCGAGCAGCTCGGAAAGAGCGTTTGAGCTGATAGAATTACCTGTATAGTAGATCTGAGGAGTGTTCTTGCAAAGAGCGTTGTAATTAGGGGATTTGATGAATTCGATAGCGGCACGAGCGCCGAGATACGAACCGCCGATACCGATAACTACAAAGATATCGGAGTTGTTCTGGATCTTGTTGGCCGCGGTCTTTATACGAGCAAACTCGTCTTTATCATAATCGGTAGGCAGATTAAGCCATCCTATATAATCGTTACCGAGACCGGTACCTGTATGAAGCGCCTCGTGAGCTGCCTTTACCGCAGGAGCAATACCGATGAACTCGTCATCACGCACGAAGCCCTGTAAATGTTTTACACTAAGAGTTGTAGACATAAATACCCTCCTTATAATTCCAAGGAAGAAAATTACATATTTCTTCCTATACTATCAAACGTATTATACTATATTTCAAGGGTATTTGCAACATTTTTATCGCAATAAATATGAATAAACTCTAAACTTTGTAATCATATATCCGTATCAATACTATATATTGTAACTATAGCTTAATCAGCGAATCCCATAGAATTTTAAGGATACTGCCGAAGCTCTTTTTCTCAACGCTTTCGTCCGCTACTACGTCAAACGCGGCTATCTCTTCACCGTTGAGCGAATACACAAGAGTTCCTATCTTATCTCCTACCTCAACAGGCGCTTCGATACTATCGGGGATATCAAGGGTCTCTTTCAGCCCCTCTCCCTCACCCTTTGGCACCGTCAAGCTTTTTTGATCGTCGCATTTTATATCCGCGCTGTCCTTTAAGCCTCCGACCACCTTTATCGGAAACAGCTCTTCAGATAATTTTAGCTCCTTAGTTTCGAAATTTGCAAATCCGTAATCGAGCAGCGCGGCAGCGTCTTTGAAGCGATCTTTACCGTTATCAGCGCCGAGCACGACCGATATAAGGCTCAGGCCGTTTCTCTCGGCGGTAGCGCTGATGCAGGCTCCGGCTTCACCTGTTGTACCGGTTTTCAAGCCTGTTATCCCGTCATATGTACGCAAAAGCTTATTGGTGTTGACGATCTGAGTTTCACCGCCGCGAAGATAATCGAGCCAGACAGATGTATAATCAAAGATCTTTTCATGTTTGATAAGCTCCCGAGACATCAAGGCTACATCATATGCTGATGTGATATGTCCTTCTTCGTCAAGTCCGTTGCAATTCATAAAGACAGTTTTATTCATACCAAGCTGCGCAGCTTTGTCGTTCATAGCGGCGACGAAGTCATCCTCACTGCCGCTGATATACTCGGCGAGAGCGACAGCGGCGTCGTTTGCCGAGGCTACGACGGTAGCCTTCACCATATCATCGACAGACATCTGTTCTCCCTCTTCGAGCCAGATATCCGATCCGCCCATAGAAGCTGCGTGAGCAGAAGTCGTGACGGTGTCGTCCAGGCTTATTTTGCCGCTGTCTATAGCTTCCATCACCAAAGTAAGGGTCATTACCTTAGTTATAGAAGCGCAGGGTCTTTGCTCACGCGCATTTTTTTCATAAAGAATTTTACCCGATGAAGCGTCCATAAGCACTGCCGACGGAGCTGTGATATCGCTCTCACCTAAAGCGCTTACAGACAAAGTCGAAAAAATAATGATAACAAAAGCGGTCATCAAAGAAATCAATTGTTTCCGTTTCATAATAAAGCACCTCTCCCATTATGTGTATGAGAGAGGTGTGGTAAAAATGATGATATTAAACTAAATTATAACTCTTCAAGCAAACATACAGCAGTAGCGGACATACCCTCCATAGAGCCTGTGAAGCCCAAGCCCTCTTCGGTTGTAGCCTTTACGCTGACGGCGTTCTTCTTAAGTCCGCAGGCTACGGCTATATTCTCGCGCATTTCGTCTATATACGGAGCAAGCTTAGGAGCCTGGGCGCAGATAGTGCTGTCGATATTTATCGGCTTATATCCGGCTTCCTTTAACATACCGATAACATTCCAAAGGAGCTTGATACTTTCAACTCCTTCGTACTTCTTGTCGGTATCGGGAAAATGCTTGCCGATATCTCCGAGAGCCGCGGCTCCGAGTAAGGCGTCCATGATAGCGTGAAGAAGGACATCGGCGTCAGAATGACCGTCAAGACCCTTTTCGTAAGGTATCTCGACGCCGCCGAGTATAAGATCTCGTCCCGCCTTAAAACGATGTACGTCATATCCGTGACCAATTCTCATAATAACTCACTCTTTCTGCCCTTCAGGCTGTTATTTCCTTTTTGACAAAAGCGCTTCGGCAATTGTGATATCAACCGGAGTAGTAAGCTTGATATTGGAATACTCACCACTGATCAAGCGAACTTTCTCACCCAATGCTTCTACCATAGAGCAGTCGTCTGTGACCTCGAGCTTATTTTCTATGGCGTTATTGATCGCTCTTTTATACAGATCTCGTTCAAAAACCTGAGGTGTCTGAACAGCCCACATAGTTGAACGGTCCGGGGTAGAAATGATCATACCGTTATCGCCAGCTACCTTTACGGTGTCGGTCACAGGAGTACCGAGTGCCGCGGCGCCGCAGCTTACAGCGGCATTGATGGCCTTTTCGATCTGTTCGGGAGTTATCAGAACACGGGCTCCGTCATGAACAGCGTAATGGGTAACGCGCTTATCAGCGGCATGAACGCCTTTTCGGACGCTGTCCATTCGCGTCTGTCCGCCGGCTGTAACCGCGCTAACTTTCTTGAATTCAAAAGCTATATGCGCTATGTTTTCGATATCAACAGAACGAGCAACAACGATTATCTCGTCGATCATATCACAGTTTTGAAATGCTTTTAAGGTATATTCGATAGCTGCGTGACCGTTAATTGGAATCAGCTGTTTAGAAAGCTTGTACCCCATTCTGGTCGAATTACCTGCCGCTACGATGATAGCGGTAACAAACCTGTCAGCCATAGATCAAACCTTTTCAAGAGCCTGAGCGATATCGGCGATGATATCGTCGGGGTTCTCGATACCGACAGATAAACGAACCATATTAGGCGCGATACCCGCATCGATCAGCTGCTGATCGGAGAGCTGACGGTGAGTGGTAGAAGCAGGATGGAGAACACAGGTACGAGCATCGGCAACATGGATAACGATCTTAGCGAGCTTGAGACCCTCCATAAAACGAACGGCGCCTTCTTTACCGCCTTTTATGCAAACAGAGATAACACCGCAAGTACCCTTGGGCATATATTTCTGTGCTTTCTCATAATACTTGTTGGATTTAAGGCCGGGATAATCAACTTTATCTACCTTATCGTGACCCTCAAGGAACTCAGCGACAGCGAGAGCATTGGAGCAATGGCGCTCCATTCTCAGAGCTAAGGTATCAAGACCGAGATTTAGCAGGAAAGCGTTCTGCGGAGACTGCTGAGCGCCAAAATCACGCATAAGGTGAGTACAGCACTTGACTATATATGCCGATCTGCCGAAATGCTCTGTATATACTACTCCGTGATAAGTCTCATCTGGAGTAGTGAGCATGGGATAGTCACCCTTTGTCCAGTCAAAATTGCCTGAATCGACAACTACGCCGCCCAGAGCTACAGCGTGTCCGTCCATATACTTGGAAGTGGAATGAACGACGATATCAGCGCCCCATTCGAACGGACGGCAGTTGACAGGCGTCGCAAACGTATTATCTACAATAAGAGGACAATTATGCGCGTGAGCGACCTTGGCAAACAGCTCGATATCGATAACGTCAAGAGACGGATTGGTCACAGTCTCTACAAAAACCGCCTTGGTATTTGGCTTGAATACCTTTTCGAGCTCCTCAGCGGTTATATCAGGGCTTACAAAATCAAAGTCTATGCCTAAATCGCGCAGGGTCTTGTTGAACAGATTGAACGTGCCGCCGTAGATCGCGGCGGAAGCGATGATGTGATCCCCTGCCTTAGAGATGTTTGTAATGCTGATGAGAGAGGCCGCCTGTCCGGAAGCGGTCAGCATAGCGCCGACGCCACCCTCAAGCGCCGCGATCTTCTTCGCTACGGCGTCGAGAGTAGGATTAGCGAGACGGGTATAGAAAAAACCGTCTTCTTCAAGGTCAAACAGCTTGCCCATTGTCTCGGCGCTGTCATAAGCAAAAGTAGTGCTCTGTACTATGGGCAGTACTCTGGGTTCGGAATTCTTGGGCTCATAGCCCGCCTGTACGCATAAAGTATCGATTTTCATATGTAAATCCTCCAATTATTATTTTATCAAACCTTTTATAAAGCCTGTAAGCGCGTCTGTACCGAATACGACCAGCGCTATAAGGGCCAAGAACAGCAGAGCTGTTATGACTTTGATAGTAGTCCTGAGCGCGGGGCTCATGGGCTTGTCCTCTTTCTCTTTTGCTTTATTATTCAGCCTTTCGATCTCAGACTTGATCTTATCGATATGAGGCTCAATATTGTTGTTCACGTTCTCTAAAGACGATAACAGCTCAGAAGCCTTGGGCAAAGCCGAAAACGGAACAAGCAAATTGATATTAGAAAGCTTTACGTCATAGCCTGTAACGATATCGTTGGAAAGCCCCTGAGGCTGGACGTTCTGTTCCATATACGGAATTCCCTCGTCCTTAAGCAAACCTGTAAGCATAGCGCGTTCGGTACCGCCTATGATACAAAGGCGCACCGGCTCGTTGATATCCGTGATCTCAGAGAGCTTATGTTTACAGCCATCAAAGGGTAAAGCGTCGCCGAAGCACAACTCTTTGCAAGTTTTACAGTATTTCAATGGAATACCCCCTTTTACTGAAAACTTATAATAACACATTATTCGTATATTTTCAATAATTACGGGCAGAAAAGTTTAACTCCTTTTCTGCCCTGCGATCATTTTATTGTATAAATATAGGCTGGTGCTGTATTCCGCGCAATGCTTTATCGACGCACAGCGGTATCATATCAAAGTGAGCCACCAGAGAATTGGGCTTGTTCTCGGGATCATCCTGACCGAGAGGGACGAAGAAGATGTTTTTTCTGTTCAATAGTTTACCGAGATTTTCTGCCGAAGCGCCGAGAGCGTCGTTTGATGCTAAGCATATCAGCACCGGTGCCCCTATACGAAGCTGAGATTTGACCGCCATAGTCACGGGGGTATCGGTAATCCCGAGCGCTATCTTTGACAGAGTATTGCCGGTACACGGAGCTACGATCAGTATATCGCACATTCTTTTAGGACCGATAGGCTCTGCGCCGCTCACTGTATGGATAACGCTTTTCTCACTGATATTCTCTACCTTAGTAACTATATCTCTTGCTTTTCCGAAGCGTGTAGAAACCGTATAAACGTTCTCAGACATGATCGGAAGTATATCGTAATCGAGAGAAGCCATGCGTGACATCTCCTTTATAGATTTATCCAAGGTGCAAAAGGAGCCTGTCATCGCATAGCCGAGTTTTATCTTTTCCAACTTTTTCCTCCTTTATCATACTGATTATAGTATCTTTTATGATAATTCCCGCTGATAACGGAGCTGTTTTACCTGGCAGAGACAGAGCGTGGACACAGCTTAAGCCCCTCTTTTTTACCGCGTCAAAGTCCACCCCTCCCGGTGTTGAGGCAAGATCTATTATAAATACATTCTCCCTCATTCTGTCTATATCATGATCTTTCACCACCGCAGCGGGTACGGTGTTAAAGATAATATCATATTTATCGTATTCGATTTCATCATAAGAAACAGGGTTCATACCTTCCACAGCTATCAGCGAACGGTCTGAGAGCTTCCTCGCGGCAACGGTAACATCGGCATTGAGCGCTTTTAAGCAGCGCGACAGTATCTTGCCTATCCTGCCAAAGCCGAGAACAAGACATTCAGAGCCGAAAACCGAACATTCATAATCGTTCAGTATAATGCCTAAAGCCGCCTCAGCCGTCAGCTCAGCGTTACGGTAAGTGAAGTCCTCCCGAGATGCGTAATCAAATACCATGCAGTCTGTATACTGCTTCAAATGATCGGCGCAGCCTGAAAACACAGGCTTATCCCCTATTATTTTCATCAGTTCATCCAATTCCGTCTTATCGGCAGAAAAAGGACAGTTAAGATAATTGCCTGATATCGGTCTTACAGGCAAAACTATAATATCAGCCCACCTAACAGCGTCCGGTATATCCATAACGCGTATATCGCACATACTCATTAAATTATCAAATCCCGAGATACTTACCTCGCAGCCGTCTTTCAAAAAAGCCCTCGCAGCAAATAGCATTCGTTTATCTCCGCCGATAACGGCTACCTTCATACTCTCACCTCACCACAGAATACATCTTATACTATGAATTAAGAATAAAGGTGTGCAAAAAGAAAGCGCTCCGATAATCGGAACGCAGATATGTATCATCCCCGAGGGGATGATATTATAACATCGAATTCTCGTGCTTGCACTCAAACGAACGGCAATCGACGCATTTTTCGCTGGTCGGGTTTTTCTCGTGCGCCGCTACCTCGATACAATCGAGTGAACAGTAATTCTCTTTACCGCTGTGATACTTGCAGTCATGGACTGTACAGCGGATGCAGTGATTGGCATAATCGTCCTTAAACATAATTTCACCTCTATTGTTATTATCGGTCGACCGATATTAGTATTATCCTCAAAACCGATTATCATATACACAAATCGAGATCACAAAAATATTATGTATCAGAGGTGATTTTATGTACTTATTCTGTATGATACTGCTGATATTCTTTGCCATAATAGGGCTGAGCGCATTCATAAACACTATTATAAACGCGGCTCATAACTCGATCGATGATGAGATACTGCTGATAATCGGGAACCTGAATGAAAACAATGCTGAGGCAAGGATAAGAAAAGCCGCAAGGATATGTATGAATACAAAAGGAGCGCAAATCATATGCGTATGCGACGACAAAAATCCTGCGTATAGTATCTGCGAGATCATGAAAAGAGAATATCCGTTTATAGAAATCAAAAACACAGATGAAGCCAATGAATTATTTACATGAAAAACGGAGCGGGCAACTATGCTCGCTCCGAAATCTTTACAGCTTTATCTGATCATATTCATCTCCAAGGATATCGGCGACTTCTTTTAGGTGGCCTGTACGCTTATCCTTGAGCTTAAAATGCTGTACAAGCCCGTAGCCCGGGTATTCGTTGCCCTCAACGAGGACGGGGCCTTTTTCCGAAAACGCTACGTCCCAACCTATATAACGCACCTGAGGGATACGGTCGTGAGCCTCTACGCACATATCGAACGCATCTTTGACGCCGTGGATATAAACGTCTGAAAAGCGTTTGCCCGTCATCGGATGGGTCTCATAAATATCGCCGTAATCATCGACAACATTGCTGTCGATCCTGCCGTCGGCGCCGATGCTGAAGTACAGATCGTTGGTACAGCCTATGACCTCGGCGTCATCCTGGTTGATACGCAGAGCGTTGGCTATCATATGAGCTTTTCCGTCTTTATAAAGAGTTATGACGCGGAACGAATTGACTACATAAGGATTGATCGCGTTCAGGTCCTCGTGCTGAATGATAGCGTCCTCAACAAGGAGCTGATCCTTGCTCTTCAGTTCATCATAAAGCGCGTTTACATCCTTTATATCGGCAACCTTGATCTTTGAAATACCGTGACCGCCCTCGCCGTGGGTCTCCTTGGCAAAAACCGTAGTCTTGTCCTTGAGAAATTCCTTCAGATCATCCGCCGAGCTTACTCGCAGATTGATAAAATCACGCTTCAAATACTTACGAAACAGCTCGTTGAATATCAGCTTGTCGGATAAAACAACGGTATATTCGGGATCATTGAGATAAGCGAGCAGCTTATAAAAGCGTTTAGCCGTAGCGAAGGTATCCTTCTCTTTATTGCTCAGCTCGATAAAATTACAGCGAAAATAATCGGTATATCCCGTTCCCCGCGTTATGAAATTGCGTATCATATCCATGCGGATATAGGCTTTACTTTTACCTGTGTTTTTATGAATGATATCAATATGCTTATTAAGACGGTCATGATTTATGTCCTTGAACTTGTTCATAAGCCATCTTGAGGCTGACATAGCCATAATAATACCCCCTTACCCCTGAGCTCTCTCTCTGAGCTTCTCAAGCGTGATCTCATAACCCTTTCGCTCATACTCAAGATGTTCGTCAAATGGCTCTCTGCCTAAAAGAAGCTCGGCTAAATATACAAGAAAATGCGGATTTTTCATAAGTATAGGACCCGTAAGATGAGTACCGAAGAAGTTACTGTCCCTTATACCCTCATATTTGCTCTCATCATTATCGGGCAGACCGAAACGGGTTCTGAACAGATGCTTCTCGATACCCGATATCATACTTGATTTATTGATAAAACCTACAAAAGGCTTATCAGTAAAGTTAGCCTCACAGATTATATCAGAAGTATACCTGACCCCGCGCTCTTCAAACGCGGAATACTCGTACAGTCCAAGTCCTTTATGAACATTTCCGTCGCCGTCGGTAACAGACTGACCGAGCATTTCAAAAGAATTGCCGGTCATCAGCAACGACTTGCCGTACTTTATATACTCCCTTATATCATTTGAGTACTTAACAAAATCAGCGAGTACGGTCTTTTGGTTCTTCTCAGTGCCGGAGCCTATGAAAATGAAGTCATAATCACCGATGACCGCAGTATCGCCGAGACTGAGCCTGTCTACGATGACTTCTTCTCCGCTTTTTTCAAGTATTCTCTGTAGAGCGCTGATATTGGCGTAATCGCCGTAGAGGTTCATAATATCATAGTATAAATGCAGTATTCTCATATCAAACCTCCGTGATCTCAGAGAGGAACTTATCCTTATCGGAGAAGCAGGTTATGGCATATATATACTCGCTTCTGTCGCTGTCAAGATACTTTACGGCTTCGGGAATATCTTTAAACAGATGGATCTTATCCTGAGGTATCTCGGTATAGGAGAAGCGCGCTGCTAGGTCATAAACATAAGTGCCCGCTAAAACTATATCATGGATATTCTCGTTATCGAGCATCTCAAAGTCAATATCCCACAGCCACGAGGTATCTCCCGTAAAGTACTTGCGGCTGATAGCGTCGACGATGATCATAACGTCAGCGCCATGTTTGCAAGCGCAGGCAACACGGATAGAATGATCGTATGATACGCTGTTTTCGTGCTTTGAGGTGAGCAGCGTACCCATTCTGTTACCAAGCTTAAAGTTGATAACTCTGCCGTTCTTCAACACATAATCATTCATCTTATCGGCTATAGTCTGTCCGTCTACGCCCACAAGAGAAGCAACAGTGAACGCCGCCAAGATATTATAGATATTGTAAAGAGATTTTAAAGCGAGAGATATCGTATACTTTTTGTCTATCTCAAGCTCGCCCTTATCGAGATCAACAGCTGTAATGGTATAATCGGTATCATGCCTGTGATATCCGCAGGATGTACACTTATAAATACCGATATGATTATAGTGGTGAGTAGAATAGACCATAGGAGCTTTGCATATAGGGCAGTACGCTCCGTCGTTATATACGCTGTCAAGCTCCTTTGTATCGCTCGAAAGCTCGTCAGCGCCGAACCATATAATATTATCCCTGTCGTGACCGAACACAGAGACAAGCGGATCGTCAGCGTTGAGTATAAGCTTGGTATCGGACTGGATACTGTCGGCGATAGCTTCAAAAACGAACTCGGAATGACCGTTGCGGGTGAGCTGGTCACGGTAAAGGTTAGTGATAACATAATGAGTGATATTGATATACGCAAAGGTCTTTTTCGCGTAGCGTTCGTCGCTCTCTATAAGCAGGATATCACTCTTCACCTTACCCGATAAGGTGGCGTTTGACAATATCATAGTGGTAACGCCCTCTATCTGGTTTGAACCCTCTTTGTTCCACGCAACGGACTTGCCGCTGTCAGTGAGGATATGAGCTATCATCTCAACGGTAGAGGTCTTGCCGTTACTGCCTGTTATCGCGATGATATACCGGGGCAGTTCGACCCTCTTTAAAATATCGGGACAGAGCTTTAACGCGATCTGACCCGGCATACTGCTGCCCTTGCCGATAAGCTTACCAACAAAACGCAAAATCTTACAAATCAAAATTGTCAGAAATCTTTTCATAACAAACCTTTTTCTATAATTATTTCGGCTTTATTATATATTATCGTCCCGATAAATTCAATAGTTGTTAACAAAATGAGATTTTTATAACAAGATTATTCTTATTTGGCAGAAAAGCAAATATCGATTATGTTATTATAAATTAAATATGGACAACTGCGGAGGGTATTATGACTGATACATATACTGTGATAAATCTGAATGATCTTACATCAAACGCTGAGGCGCTGACCGAAAAATACTCTGAGTACGGGACATTCATCGGAATTGTCAAAGGCGACGCTTACGGTCACGGATATGAAGCTGTTAACGCGCTTCAAAAGGGCGGCGTCAACTATTTCGCCGTATCTTCTCTTGAAGAAGCCGAGGAAATCAGAAGGTTCAACACCTCCGCTTCTCTGCTTTGCTTAGAGCCTGTATCCATCAAGCGCATAGATGAAGCCGCCGAGCTGAAGCTTACGCTGGCTATACCCGATCTTGACTATCTCAACAGCTTTCTAAGCTGTGATAACAAGCATCCGTTCAAGCTTCATATCCAGATAGATTCCGGCTTCAACCGTCTCGGCTTCAAGGATAAGGATGAGGTAAAAAAGGCGGCCGACCTTATTGAAGGCTCAATACATTCTTTAGAGGGTGTTTATCAGCACTACGCTACAGCGGGCGTATTTGACCCGTATTACGACGCTCAGACCAAGCGTTTCAAAGAGCTCATCTCTCTGCTGGATCTGTCAAAGATACCGCTTATCCACTTAGGCAGCGGTATAGCGCTTATGGCTCATCCTAAAACAGATATAGCAACCGCGACCCGAATGGGGCTCGTTATGTACGGCTATAACATAGCCCCCGAATCATACGGTTCAGGTCTAAAGAACAAGCTGAGGACAGCCAGAGATAAGCATTTTCAGAAGAAATACAATCTATCGGAAGTTATTCGCGATGTAGAGATCGACTTAAAGCCCGCAATGTCTATGAAAACCCGAATAATCCAGATCAAGGATGTAAAAGCGGGCGAACATATCGGATATCTCGCCGCGTATACCGCCGAAGAAGATATGAAGATCGCGGTACTGCCCGTAGGCTACAACAACGGTATCGGCCATAAGGACAACGGCAGAGTTGTTGAAATAAAGGGCAAGCTGTACCCCGTTGTCGGCGAGATCGGAATGAATATGATGTGCGTCAAGATAGACGAGAGCATCGGATACGATGACGAAGTGACCCTGCTCGGTGGCAAGATCACCCTCGGTATGTTCTCTCGTTTCTCGGGTCTGGGCCTTGCGGAGGTACTGCTCGGAATAGGTAAAAACAATAAAAGATACTATGTGGAAGAATAATAGACAGAGGTAAGATGATAAACGAAAACGAACAGTTATTTGAATTAAGCGGTCAGGTAGAAACCATCATATACAGAAACGAAGAGAACGGTTATACGGTACTTGAGCTAAGCGGTGAGGAAAGTATGATAACCGCTACGGGCATCATGCCTATGATAAGCGTCGGCGAGAATGTCAAGCTCATGGGTGTTTTCAAAAATCACCCAACCTACGGCGAGCAGTTCGTCGTATCCGCTTTTGAGAGAGCTATGCCCGAAAACCTTGACGGTATACTGAAATACCTTTCAAGCGGCGCCGTAAAAGGAATAGGTCCTTCAACAGCGCGTCGGCTTGTACTTGAATTCGGTTCCGATACCTTGAATGTACTCGAAAACGAGCCTGATCGCGTAGCGTCTTTAAAAGGCATATCGCTGAAAAAAGCGCACGAGATCAGCGAACAGCTAAAAAGCATGATAGGAATACGCGAGCTGATGATATATCTCGCGGGTTATTCTATCAGCGCCTCAGCCGCGGTAAAAATCTGGAAAAAGCTCGGCAATAACGCCATTGCTCTTATCGAAGAGAACCCGTATACCCTGTGTGAAGAAGGAGTAGGAATATCCTTTGAAACGGCGGATATGATAGCTCTGTCTCACAACAGTCCCAAGGACTCCCGCGTCAGGGTTAGAGCGGCTCTCGCTCATGTCCTCAGTCACAATTATCTAAACGGACACACCTGTCTGCCGGCGAACAAGCTGATCGAAACTACAGCGGGTATGCTTGAGATAGAGCCGATATCATGCGAAGCGGCATTAAAAGAAATGATCGATGATAATTCACTTATCTCAGATAATATCAACGATAAGGATTTTATATTCCTGCCGTCGATGTATGACGGTGAGACCTATATAGCCGCTCGTATCAAAATGCTGCTCAGATATCCCGCCATGGAGATCGACGGAGCCGAAGAAAAGATAACAGAGATAGAAAAGACGGACGGGATAGAATATGCCGAAAGGCAGAAGAAAGCTATCAGCGAAGCCTTGACAAAGGGTCTTTTGATACTTACGGGAGGACCGGGCACCGGCAAAACGACTACTCTGAACGCTATTATAAGGCTTTTAAAGGAGAGCGGTCAAAAGGTGACCCTGTGCGCTCCTACAGGCAGAGCCGCTCAGCGTATGACAGCAGTCACCGGTGAAGAAGCAAAGACCATACACCGAATGCTCGAGGTAAGCTATGATATCGAGGATAAGCCGGTATTCAAGAAGAATGAGAGAAATCTGCTCAATACAGACGCGTTGATCGTAGACGAGGTCAGTATGGTGGATGTTGCTTTACTCGAATCCCTGCTTCGCGCTATGCCGCTTTCATGCCGCCTGATACTGGTCGGCGACAGCAATCAGCTGCCATCTGTCGGAGCCGGCAACGTACTGCACGACCTTATAGATTCCGGCGAGATACCTGTTATCACCCTCAATGAGATATTCCGTCAATCCATGCAAAGTCTCATCGTGACCAACGCGCACAGGATAATCAGCGGAGAAATGCCCGATCTGTCGGTAAGAGACAACGACTTCTTCTTTATGCCCGATTATAATCAGGAGAGGATCGCCGCTACCGTAGGGGATCTCTGCTGCAGAAGACTGAAGAACGCGTATAACTACAATCTTTACGACAATATACAGGTCCTTTCCCCTACCCGAAAAGGAATATTGGGTACTTTTGAACTCAACAACCGCTTACAGAAGCTGAACAACCCCAATCCTTCTCGAGGCGTAAAGGTCGGCTATTATGTACTCAATGAGGGCGATAAGGTTATGCAGAGCCGCAATAACTATGATATCCTCTGGACGCGAGATAACGGCGAATACGGCGAGGGAGTTTTCAACGGTGATATCGGCGTAATGATCGAGGTCAATAACGCTTCAAAAACATATAAGGTCCGTTTTGATGACCGCGTCGCTTCATATGACAGCGACAGCGTAGGCGACCTTGAGCTTGCGTACGCTACTACGGTACATAAAAGTCAGGGCAACGAATTCGACTGCGTCATCATACCGATGTATCGCGGAGCTCCGCAGCTCATGTACAGAAACCTTCTGTATACCGCTGTTACAAGAGCAAAAAAGATGCTTATTATCGTAGGCGATGAGAACGCGATGAGGTTCATGGTAGACAACAACAGACGTATACTCAGATACACAGGTCTAAAAGAATTCTTGACGAGGGAATGATATGAAACCTTTATACCGTATATTCGCCCTGATATTTCCCGAAAGATGCCCCTACTGCAGTGATCTGATCGAGCCGGAAAAAATAGCCTGTGATAAATGCTTAAATGAGATCAAACGTAAGCATACTCCGCTGTTCAGCGGCGTAGGAGGCTACAGGTGCGTATCATCATTCGCTTACGGCGGTAAAGTAAGAAGAATGATAATCAGACTGAAATTTCACGACAGAACTCAGTATATACCTCAAATATCCGAAATACTCGCGAGCGATATAACGGCCGCGTATCGGATATCTGATATAGACTTTCTGACATATGTGCCTATGCATAAAACGGATCAAGCCGAAAGAGGCTATAATCAATCTCAGCTTCTTTCCGAAGAATTGAGCAAAAAGCTATCTATTCCATGTATTGAGACCTTGAAAAAAGTTAAGAGGACTAAAAAGCAGCATAAGCTAAAGTACTTTGAAAGAAAGAATAATCTTGCCGGAGCGTTTTCGGTAATCGATAAAGATACCGTCAAAGGCAAAAACATTCTGATGATCGACGATGTAGTTACCAGCGGTCAGACACTGTCGAAATGCTGTAAGATCCTTAATACAGCTAAACCGCGCTCGATAATTTGCGCGACGGTCGCTTCAGCTAAGGGAGATTATCCCGAAAACTCCTATATATAACTATTGAATTTTTCAAACCGCCAATATATAATCTAATCGAACAGAAACCAAATAAGGAGAGCACTATGGATATAGCATTGGACTTAGGCACAGCCAACACCAGATTAAGAATAAACAACAGTGAAAACGCTATCGACGAGCCTTCGGTAATAGCGTATAACAAGGATAACAATGAGATACTCGCCTTTGGTCAAGACGCATACGAAATGCTCGGTAAGACCTCAAGCAAGATAGATGTTGTATTCCCACTTGAGGGAGGAGTTATAGCCTCATCGGGGCTTGTAGAGGAGCTTGTCAATATTTTTATGTGTGAGGTATGCACCAGCAGAGTCGTAATGCCCAGAGTAGTAGCATGTATACCCGGAGAGATAACCGAGGTCGAGAAAAGAGCGATCGTAGGAGCTATATCAAGCTTTGGCGTACGCAGGGTCCTGCTGATAGAATCCGCTAAAGCCGCGGCTTTCGGCACAGGAATGGATATTATGAGCCCTCACGGATGTATGGTGATAGATCTTGGCGCAGGTACTGTTGACGCCGCTGTTATGTCACTCGGCGGTATCTCGGTAAGCAAAACCATCAAGATAGCGGGCAACGCTATGGACGAGGAGATAATCAAGTATATCCGCAGAAATCATGGGCTTATAATCGGAAAAGCTATGGCAAGAAACTGCAAAGAAGTTATCGGAAGCGTCATAAAGTCCGATATAGACTTGACCTTCCGAGTTAAGGGCAGAGATTCGCTCAGAGGATTGCCCAGAGCGGTAGAGGTCAGAGCTTCTGAAATAACAGACGCTATATCCGATATCACAAACGCAATCATAAATACCGTTACGGACGTGCTTGAAGACACTCCTCCCGAGATGCTCGGCGATATCCAAACCGACGGCATAATGCTTACAGGCGGTCTGTCAAAGCTCAAAGGAATGAGAGAGCTGTTAGAGAAAGAGACCGGGATCACCATACACAGAGCTGACGATCCCTCAGACAGCGTTGTTGCGGGTTGCTTCAAGGCGACGGCATTCATTGAAGAAGCTGAGGCTCAAAGAGCTAATCTCAACCCTCTTATGACAGTATATTGATATAATAATCACTCCCTTTGGCGAGATCATTCGTCAAAGGGCGTTTATTTTTCTCAGCAAGCAATAAACCTACTATATATAAGTTTATTTATTTATTGTTATGTATATATTGCATAAATAATACATCGAATTTTTGGATTGCGTCACTAAAATCATTGTGGTAAAATAGTAAGGTAAAGTAGATTTCGTATACCCTTAAGCAATTGAAACAAACGAGATTTATTTTTCAATTAAATTCCGTTATATCCGAAGTGGGCGGAAATACGGAAAATTTAAAAGGAGGAATATTTTTACACATGAAGAAATTTCTTTCAGTATTATTGGCTGTATGTATGATTTTCAGTATGATCAGCATCATGCCGATAACTGCAAGCGCTGCGCCTGCCGATAACGTAACGGTATACTTTACCGATGCTCTCGGTTGGGGCGACGTGAATGTCTATTACTGGCCGGACGGTGAAGATTGGCCCGGAACAGCAATGGAAAAGGATTTTGTCAATGAGTATAACCAGCAAGTCTACAAGGCTTCTGTTCCCGCAGATGTAAATGGCATCATCTTCAACGGTAACGGAAATCAGACCGTAGATATCAAGACCGACATTGCTGACGGTAACGCTTGGTATACTATTGACGAAAAAGATGGTAACAATTACAAGGTTGAGCTGGTTAAAACACCTGCGACCGAGCCTGCTTCTGAAGTTACTACAGAAGCTGCAACAGAGCCCGCGACAGAAGAAGCAACCGAGCCTGCTACAGACGAACCCACTGAGCCTGTTACTGAGGGCGGCTTCTATATCTCCGGCACTGTAAGCGGCTGGGCTCCCAAGGCTGAGTTCAAGCTCACAAAGAATGACGCTGCCGAGACTGAGGAATATGTATTTGAGGGTCTCACCCTTACTACAGATGATCAGTTCAAGGTCGCTTATTCTGCTGACGGCGCAAGCTTCAAGGATACAGATTGGTATCCCGACGGCATGGGCAACAACTACGGTGAGAACGGCGAGATCACAGCTGACGGCACCTATACCGTTTACTTCCGTCCCAACGTTGACGGCGGTGACGATTGGTTCTATGGCTGCATCTATGTTGCCGCTAATGAGCCTGCTACTGAGGCGTCAACCGAGCTTGAGACAGAAGCTGCAACAGAGCCCGCTACCGAACCCGAGACCGAACCTGCCACTGAGCCCGGCACTGAGCCTGTTGCTGAGGGCGGCTTCTATATCTCCGGTACTGTAAGCGGTTGGGCTCCCAAGGCTGAATTCAAGCTTACAAAGAACGACGCTGCTGATACTGAGGAATATGTATTTGAGGGCTTAGAGCTCACAACTACAGATCAGTTCAAGATCGCTTACTCCGAGGACGGCGTCAGCTTCAAGGACACAGACTGGTATCCCGACGGCATGGGCAACAACTACGGCGAGAACGGCGAGATCACAGCTGACGGCACCTACACCGTTTACTTCCGTCCCAATGTTGACGGCGGTGACGATTGGTTCTACGGCTGCATCTATGTTGCCGCTAATGAGCCTGCTACTGAGGCGTCAACCGAGCCTGAGACAGAAGCTACAACAGAGCCCGCTACCGAACCCGAGACCGAACCTGCCACTGAACCCGGCACTGAGCCTGTTGCTGAGGGCGGCTTCTATATTGCGGGTACTGTAAGCGGTTGGGCTCCCAAGGCTGAATTCAAGCTTACAAAGAACGACGCTGCTGATACTGAGGAATATGTATTTGAGGGCTTAGAGCTCACAACTACAGATATGTTCAAGGTAGCTTATTCTGCTGACGGCACAAAGTTTGAGGATACAGATTGGTATCCCGACGGCATGGGCAACAACTATGGCGAGAACGGAGAGATAACAACTGACGGCACCTACACCGTTTACTTCCGTCCCAATGTTGACGGCGGTGACGATTGGTTCTACGGCTGCATCTACGTTGCCGCTAACGAGCCTTCAACCGAACCCGAAACCGAACCTGCTACTGAGCCAGGCACCGAGCCTGTTGCTGAGGGCGGCTTCTATATTGCGGGTACTGTAAGCGGTTGGGCTCCTAAGGCTGAGTTCAAGCTCACAAAGAATGACGCTGCCGATACCGAGGAATATGTATTTAAGGGCTTAGAGCTCACAACTACAGATATGTTCAAGGTAGCTTATTCTGCTGACGG
>CAMHAH010000004.1 GCA_946183365.1 uncultured Clostridia bacterium | reverse complement strand
CGCCTTTGTGTTACGACGGCCTTCGTTGGCCGCCGAACAAGGCGAATGCGGGCTAAGCCCGCACCCCTATGAAGCATATTGTATTTGAGATTGGAGGTATGAGGTTGAAAGAAATCAGGAATTGTATTTTGAAATTCAGAGCAACGGAAGAAGAAAAATCTATCATTATGAAAAAAGTGGATGCCTCGGATCTGAGCATCAGCGAGTACCTGAGAAGGTGTGCTTTGGACAAGAAGATCGTACCTGTAAACGGTTTGGATGATGTCGCGAGGGAGCTTCGAGCAATCGGTAATAACCTCAATCAGATCACCAGAGCGGTCAATTCCGGATATGTTCAAGCGGTCGATCTGCAAGAAACTGAGGAGGTGTTGGGTCAGCTATGGCAGTCGTTAAATTCGTTGCAGCAAAGTGTCCAATGAGTTATATCTTCAAATACGTTATGAGAAAAGAAGCGACAGAGAGAAAGTTGATTGATGGATTGAACTGCTCTCCTGTCTCAGCCTGTGATGAGTTCGAGTATGTGAAGCATCAGTATCACAAGGAAGATGGACGCCAGTACTATCATATCGTACAGTCGTTCTCTCCAGACGATAATGTTACCCCCGAACTGGCGCATGAGATCGGGATGAAATTTGCGGAGAACTTCCCCGGATACCAGGTGCTGGTGGCGACACATACGAATACCAAACACGTACACAATCACTTGATTATGAATTCGGTCAACTTCGAGGACGGCAGGAAGTTCCATATTACCCGTGACCAGATGTTGCAGTATAAGGAGATATCCAATCAACTGTGCCGTCAGTATGGTTTGAGCGTGACCGAGGTCAAGACCAAGAAACGCGCTCGTTGGAAAGACGAGCTGATCGAGACCTTGTATGACGCCCTTGAGAATACCGCATCAAAGGATGAGTTTATTGAGTACATGGAGCTTCACGGATACAAGGTGAAGTGGGAGGACGAGTATAAGTACATCACCTTTACTACGCCCGAAGGGATCAAGGTAAGAGATAATAAACTGTTCAATGAGTGCTTCCTCAAAAACAACCTTGAGTTGTACTTTCTCTCAGGCGGTTGTTTGGGAGGTCTGCCGATGGATTATCTGAACTATGTAACGCCTGAGCATCCGTATAAGGCAGACAGAACGATGAGTACAGGGTTGTTTGAAATGCTGTGTGAGATGTTCTGCTCTATTGAGGATGAGCCAGGATATACCCCTCAACAGCTGAATGAGATGAGTCAAGCGGAGAAAGCAGCTATTGAAAAGATACTCGGCAGGAAGATTAGCAACGAAGCGTATCTCACATACTGCACGAGAGAGGACTACGAGCAACAGGCAGGAATCAAGCACGGATGATGAGGAAAAATATTCCTCGCCTTAACAAAGAAAGGCGCCTGTGCGCGATGAGAATCAAACACCGATTTCTTCAATTATTATTACGCCAACCAAAGAAAACAAAAGTCGGATCGGAAAGCCTTTTGTAACTGGATATTACGGATGGTTTATGGTATTGTTTTGAGCTAAAGGAGGCATGAATATGGAACGAAAACTGCTGACCAACGGAACGACAAGCAAGAATAAGAACGGCAGATGGAACGGCTCCGTCTGGTATATGGACGAGCATGGAGAGAGAAAAAGAAAATCCTTCTCTGCCGACACCCAGAAGGAAGTCAAAGAGAGAATCAAGAGCTACATCGAGCACTTCTATGATAAGCCCGAGATCGAAGTCGACAACGCAGGTACGCAACCTTTGCAGAAGAGCATGCAAAACTGGTTGGAGGTGTTCAAGTATCCGTCGCTCCAGAGAACGACCTATGACAGATATGAGGTGACGGCAAAGTACCAGATCTATCCCTACCTCGGCAAGAAGATCGTCAGAGATATTTCGGGCGCGGATATCAAGAAGGTGCTCAACAGCATCATGCTGAGCGGTAAGTCATACTCGACTTGCAAGAAGGCGTACCTCCTGCTCAGCGAGTTATACCGTTACCTTGAGAGAGAAGATCTTATCGAAAAGAACCCTATGCGGAATGTCGAGATGATCAAGAAAGCGAACTATCTCTCAGCGCAGGGCATCGAAAGCAAGCCCCAGAACGAGCTTGTAACGGTCTTTTCACCCGAAGAGATAGAACTGCTCAAAGCAGAAGCATTCAAGCGTTTCGGCAACGGTAAGCCATTGTACAAGCAATCTGCCGTGTACTTCCTCATGCTGAACACAGGACTCGGGCGTGGTGAAGTATGCGGACTGCTCAACAGCGACATCGACTTGGAGCATAGAGTGCTCCATGTACGCAGAGCGGTAAAAGAGTATTACCGCAGAGATGGCATGAACAGAGCAAAGGGACAGGAAACAAAGGTAGGCCCACCGAAAAGCGCTACCAGCGTAAGAGATGTTCCGCTGAATGATACAGCGATCGAGATGATCAACAGACTGAGAGAGGAAGTGTACTTCGGTGAGGACTCCCCTCTCATACCGAATGAGAAAGGCGACTTCATCAAGCCGATCAATCTGCTCCGTCGATTCTACCGACTGCAGACAGCGGCAGGAATACCCGAGGAAGAACTGAAAGGATTACACGCATTACGACATACCTTCGCCACCACGCTGATCAACGGTATCAAACAACCCGATGGAACGATCAAGAGCCTGACCGTAAAGCAGGTCGCCGATCTCCTCGGCCACACCACGACCGAGATCACAGAGCTGTATTATGTCAAGAAGGACAATACCAAACTGGAAGGTCTGACCGACGCATTCAACCTGTAATCTCAGAGTGTCATAAAACGGATTTTGAGAAATAAGACAGCCTCCAAATCGAGCGGATTTGGAGGCCTTTTTCGTGACTTTTCTGAGGGTACTACTAAGATGATGCTATTTCAATACTATGAGCAAAATTTTGGGCGATTTTGGAGCGGATTTCAGATGGCTGATACTGAAATCGGGGCAAAAAAATAATGACCAAAACATCACTGTTTAAGCCATTCTTGCAGTAAAAAGGGCAATAAAAAAGGGTCTCCTCTTAGACATTTGGAGACCGCTGCTCTACCAACTGAGCTATACCCCTAAATATTGAGTTGAACGATCGGGTGTCGCATGAACGTGCGGCACTTTCTTTCGTGCGAGAATTAGTATACCATCGAATGGAAAAAATGTCAAGATAAAAATGAAAAGTCTGTTGATTATCCCAGGCAGATTCTACAGGTTTTCGATGAGAAAAGAGATTTCAGCGAACGGATCACCTTATTTGTCCTCTTTCAAAAGCATTTCTCCCTTTTCAGAAGATAAAACCAACTTTTTCTCCATGCGGCTATTCTGCGGCTGAAAGATATACTGTGTACAGAAGATAAGCTCCTGTTGATAATCACGTTTATCAATAAAGGCTGTATCATCGCTCAAGCGACTTTCACTTATAGATTTCATTGTAATTATTCTAGTGGTTGTAAATTTCAATTATCGGATTGGCAGTTACTTCCATTCTTACCCTGCCGCCAATTGGAAAGGTTATCATCGGGAAAACGTGTCCGAAATCGACACCAAACAAAACAGGAATGTTTTTCGGCAATTTGTCGGATATAATTCTATTAATAACATCTGCACTCATATTGCAGCTATCGTCAAATCTGCCGAACACAACGCCTTTTATTTTATCTTTGCCGTAAGCCTGCAACAACGACTGAAAATTACGGTCAAATTCATAGATGAAATAATCGCCCATAATGTTGTCATCTTCAATGAGCAGGACAATATCATCCGCCTGTGGCATAAACTGTGTGCCTTGCAGCAGATTGAGCGTACAAAGATTACCGCCGATAATCGTACCTTCGCAGGTACCTTGCTGAATAACGGTGTATTCTTTTGCATTTTGAGAAGGTTTCAGCGTTAAGCTGTCATTGTTCATCACGCAATCAAAGAATGTTTTTTGCGTATATTCCGGCTCTATCTCAAAACCAAAGGTACTGAAATGTGCGCCATCATAAGTTACTAAACCTGTCTTTGCATAAACAGCACTAAGCAGAGCGGTTATATCCGAATAGCCGCAAAGAATCTTAGGGTGCTGCCGGATGATTTCATAGTCAATATGCTCTAAGATTTGATTCACATTGAAGCCGCCGATCGCCGTCAGGATCGCCTTGACGTTGTCATCAAGGAACGCTTCGTGTATATCATCGACTCTGGATTGTATTGACGACGAATTCCAATCGTCTATTTCGCGGCTGTACTTTGAAAAGGTGACGTGAAAGCCCTGATGTTCAAGATAACACAAGGCTTTGTTGAATATTTCATCACGAACAATCGTTAAACTGCGTGACGGAGCAATGACTCTTATTTCGTCGCCTTTTTGTAGGTCTGGAGCAATCAACAATATCACCTACACTTTCCTCAAAATATCCAAGCTGTGATTGGTAGCGCCTATCAAATCCTGCCTTTCGCAGGTTGCAAAATGATAGGACAGCCATTTTGCAAAGGTTTCATCGTCAAATTCTTCGAGATATTCACGGATATATCTGCTTGCGCCGTCGGTTGCAACGAGCTTGACGCGCTCAACTGGAACAACTGCGTTTAGGCGCTCAATATCCTCAATACGCACCATTTCAAACAGGTCTTTCGGCTCGCTGATGCATTTCCAATCGTCGGTGAGCATATTCAAGTCCATCACCGATTTTAGCTGATTACAGCCGAAAACATATTGAATGACCGTCGCTTCGTTCATACAATAGGCGACCAAGATATGACCGCCCGGCTTTGTGATCCTGACCGCTTCTTTCAGTGCGGTGATTTTATCCTCATCGGAATACAGATGATACATCGGTCCAAGCAGGAGCGTAATATCATAGGTGTTATCTTCCAGCATATTCAAGTCAAGCGCATTGCCGAGATATGTTTTGATGTTCTCGCTGCCATCAAGCTTGCTTTTAAGAATGTCAAGATTATGCTGTACCAATTCTACTGCAGTAACATCATAGCCTTCTTTGGCGAGTGTGACGCTGTATCTGCCTGTGCCCGCGCCGATCTCCGCTATCTTGCAATCAGCGGTCAACAGCGGATCTAAATATCTGCATGTCGTAAGATATTCAACTTTGCCGAGACGGTTGTTCTCAAGCCGTCCGTCCTCATCGTATTCGTTGTAAAAGTTTATCAAATAATCATTATTCTGCATAATTTCAACCTACCTTTACTTTTCCGTTTTTTTCACAAAAGGCATTTATCAAAACAACTCATCCAGCAAGTAATAATACCTGTATTTTTCTTCATTCATTTCCACACCCAGAGCGTCTAAAAACATCCGCGGTTTGAAATCAAAAAGAGGTTTACCGCTAAAATATCTGCCGTCAAAATTATGATCCAGACTTCTGATGGCGATGGCGATATCCTGCCAGCGGTCGGCAGGTCCCGCCTTGCCGAGATCGATAAAACTGCTTATACGATTTCCTTTGGCAAAAATATTAGGCAGGCAGTAATCACCGTGCGTCAGAACGATATCCTCCGTCGGACGATTGTTTTTCAGCCATTCAAGAAGCTCTCCGGGATCCTTAAAACCGCCTTTACCGAAGGTCTCCGGCTCTGTGTTTTCAATATCCACAAGACCGTGAGCAACATTGTATTCGGCTGCCTTCAGGCGGTTTGAAAGCCTGCTCACGCTGCACGGACAATCACTCACATCCGTTTTCCACAGCATTTTCAGTCCCTTTGCCGCAATATCGATCACAAACTCCGGCGTTTTCATATAATCTATATCGCAAAGCATTTTACCCTCGGCTTTGGTCATCAGCGTATAGGCAAGCCTGTTATGTATTTCATACGTCGCTATGGAAGGAACCGGCAGATGACCGTTAAGCCATTTTATCATTTGATATTCATTATCCGTCTCCGGACTTTGGGGCTGAATCTTCAATACATACCGGTCATATATCCTGACCTCGGAACCGGATTCTCCAATTTTATCTACCGTATATTTTTCTGTACCGACAGCTTTTTGAATTGTTTCCGGTAAAACAGAATCTTTCATTTATTATTCTCCAATCTGTTTACATAGCACATCTCATTTAATCATCTTATTAACAAACTCACTGTGTCTCGCTGTTAATACTACCCACGCAGGACGAAATCCACTCTTGACAGCGTTGCGGACGGATTTGATATTCGACCAAGCGGCGCAGTAAAATGGAACCCTGCCCAGTGCCAATACTTCAAGAGCCAATCTGCTTGTTACGGCGGAAGCAATACCTTTTCGTCTGTATTCGGGAAGCACATCCACGCCGATTTGATACATCATTTCGCAATCGGCGGAGCAGCCTGCAAGCCCAATCAATTTACCGTTATCATACGCTCCGACAGCCAGCACATCTCTTTCTCTATCGTGAAATGTCATGCAGTTGCTCCACTGTTCCGTGTACAAATCTGCAAAGTCATCTTTATGTAAAACACGCAGTTCATAACCGCAGTCAAGCTCCTTTAGCTTAGTTACGTCCGGCAGAAAATACTCCGCCATAAAGCAAACTTTCAAATCAAACGGAGCAAGCAAATCATTCAACATATTGATTTGCGGCGTTTCAAAACAGCGGTATGCATCGAATGTGTTGATGTATTCCGATACGGCTGATTTCGTCCGTTCACTGACCTGTGCTACAATGTTGTTGCCATAAGAAACAAGGTCACATTCTAAAGGCAGTGGAACATATCTCCTTGCTTTGGCATTTTTCTTAGATATTGTCACAACATTTTGTTCAGACATAAAAGCGTCAGCCTCACAGTTGCAATCATACGACGATTGCTGCAAAGCAATCTCCAATATTTCTTTATTAGTCATTTTGTTCCTCACATAACAGACACTCAGATACTTCATAAGTTAGAAAAATATTATCATAAAATCAAGAAAGTATCAATAGTCATTAGGTTAGAATTATTAGAATAAACTGATGGAGTATCTGTCCCTGCTGTTCACGTTTATCGAGATATTCTTCCTCTGCCGATACAAACTCGAAGCATGAATTAAAACGCAACACGGACGATTTGTGAGCATCTGTGGCGGTAATTCCAATAGGTGGTTACAGATCATGTGTTGCGTTCTTTTTATGAAAATAGTTCTGTTTTTATTCTCTGATGGAAATATACCGTCTCAGAGTACCCCTTATCGTACTACTCGTGATTATAATAGTATATAGGGGTACCTTCAAA
This sequence comes from uncultured Clostridia bacterium, assembly GCA_946183365.1. GTDB lineage: Bacteria > Bacillota > Clostridia > Oscillospirales > Acutalibacteraceae > Ruminococcoides. Next base: position 176,404 of record CAMHAH010000004.1, on the reverse strand, counting down.
GTGAAGTTAGGCTCATTTCTTCTTTCAATAGAATTGGTAGAAGCTATGGTGTGATGAAAGGCTAAAAAGTGGTATACACTTAGGTATATATCGCCAGTTTCGCCTTTGTGTTACGACGGCCTTCGTTGGCCGCCGAACAAGGCGAATGCGGGCTAGGCCCGCACCCCTATGAAGCAAATTGTATTAGAGATTGGAGGTATGTAGGTTGAAAGAAACAAGGAATTGTATTATGAAATTCAGAGCGACGGAAGAAGAAAAATCTATCATTATGAAAAAGGTGGATGCCTCGGATCTGAGCATCAGTGAGTATCTGAGAAGATGTGCTTTGGACAAACCAATCATTGTTATGGAAGGAGTTGACCGTATTGCTTATGAGCTTCGAGCGATCGGTAATAACCTCAACCAGATCACCAGGGCAGTCAACTCAGGATATATTCAAGCGGTCAATCTACAAGGAACGGAGGAGGTGTTCAATGGTTAAGACTATTCAGAATACTGTAAATAGTTTTTATTACCGAAATAGCTTTCAAGTAGTAAGAGGTAATAGGAAAAATTTTCAAAAATGACGCGATTATCGCTCTGAAAGGTTCAAGAAACTGTTTGGGTAGTGGTAATTGAAAAACCAATATGTTACAATCAAACAGGTTTATTTTACATCATGACCGATCCCGTACAGGGAGAGGAAATACGGCGATCTTATTTGATAAGATCGCACCAAGGGGTGAAACGATGGGAGTCAAAAAAGTCAGTCATCTGGACGAGCATGAGCTGCTGGACAACGACCGCGAAAAGCGCGTCGAGCTGCTGCTCGAGGACGGTGAGGGACGGATCATTTCCTACCATCCGTTTAAGAGCATGCAGATCATCTTTTATGATATTTATTCACCGGAGCTGCCTGATCTGTGGAAGCTCGGCTTTCGCCGCGGAGACGGCGGGCGTTACCTGCGCACGCTGATCTGCAAGCACGGCAGCTGCGAATTTACGGTAAACGGCAAAAAGAATATCCTCCCTGCGGGGCAGGTGATGATGGACTACAGCGTCGGCGACGACCGCAGCTTTGATTTCACGACTGCCCGCTTCACAGGCGTCGAGATCACGATGCAGGTGGACACGCTGGTGGAGGAAAGCCCCATGTTCCGCATGCTGCGCGTGGTGATCGAGTCGATGGGACTGCCGGAGGAGGATATCTTCGACGCGGACGGTTACTTGTTTGCTTATTCCAAGTCGACCGATCAGATTCTCGATAAGCTGCTTGAAGCGGGCTTCGAGAACAAGGCGGGCATTGTCATCCTCGCCGCGACCGTCGAGATCGGTCATAACCTCGGGTCTGACTTGAAAAGCAAACAGGACGGTCAGCTCAGCAAAAAGCAGAAGCAGATCGCCGCGGACATCTACCGCTGTCTGACCGATGACTTCGGCACGAAGTACACGGCGGCGCAGTTCGGCGAGAAGTACGGGTTGAGTGATACCACCGTTAAGAAGTATTTCAAGCAGGTGTATGGCTACGGCTTCAAGGAGTATCAGATCAAGGTGCGCATGGAGTGGGCAGCGGACAGGCTGGTGGAGACCAACATGAAGGTCGGCGATATATCCGACCGCGTCGGCTACGCGATGCAGACGAAGTTCACTAAACTTTTTAAGCAATACTACGGCATGACCCCGCTGGAGTACCGCCGCAGGCACAGACAGAATAAGATCGCCGAAACGAACAACGGTGATCGGATATAGATCGAACAACAAAAGGAGGAACATTATGCACAACCCATTCCGTATGCTGAAGCGCGGCAGCTTTTCCGTCATATCGCTGGTACTGGTACTGACGATCCTGATGTCGACCACCGCTTTCGCTGTCAGCACCTTTGACCTTTCGCCCACCGCGGCGGATAACGATATCGCCGCGACAGGAGAGGATACCCCCGCTCGCAAGCGGTTCATCGGTAAGATTACAAACCTCAATGAGGAGTCCTCAGGTAGCTTTAATTACGGCTTCCGAAGCATTGTTGCCGACGGCACGGGACGTGACGCTTCGTCCGTCAGCGCACTTTCGAGCTCTTTGACGGGCTCCTTTTCAGCTGAGCTGACGCACAGCGCGGGCGGTACCGTGACGGGCTATATGGATAACTCTGTGGATTTCCGTCTCATGCTGCGGCGCAATCATGCCGGAGTTAATGAGACGATCAAGAGAGATTCCATCCATATCTATCAGCTGCTTGACGGCGACGTCAAGGGTGAGGAGATCACAAGCTCTTTTACGGTCAGCTATACGGACGCTATCGCCAGCTCAGTAATCGGGGCAGTAGACGACACTACCGACGGCTACGGTTATATCGACGGGCTGAATACCTACACCGGCGATATTTATATCGAAGCGCAGTCATACGTGCGCGATTCCTATACCGATATCGTCTTTGTGAACGCTGAGGATTCAACCAACAGCGGCAGCATTACCATTACGACGAATGAATACGGCTGCATTGCTCCGGGAACGGGTACACGCTATTACTACCAAAGCCAGAACTACAGCGGCTCGACCGAGAACATCCGCATTGCGTCCGGCGCAAACTATACCGCGACCTACAACGGCTCGGACAAAAATCTGCGCATGGCGCAGCTGATCTATAAGGCGCAGGACGGCAGCAGTGTGATCCGGACCTATACTGACGAGAACAACAGCCTTACTTTCACCCTACCCGAATATCTTCCGCGTGAGACCAGCAGCCGCGCTAAGGTGTATTTCTACTTTTCCGATACGACCTATACACCTGCCGAGCCCTCGGACGGCACTGATTACACCGTTACCGTCAAAGCACATTATCCCGACGGCTTTGACAACGCGAATTATCAGACGATCGAGTATTACGCAGATACGTCGAGTGATACCCCGACTCAATCGTCAAAGATCGCGGACGGCGGTTCATACACCTTTACGATCCCGACCGCAGATTATACCCCGACTTTCAACGTCAAGGATTCGCGCGATACCTCGGCGAACGTCGTCAGCGTGACGGCTGTCAAGGTCACGGCGGGCGGAGCAGATCTGACGCAGGAGTTCTTCGGTGGTCAGAAGTATTATCAGTACTTCCTCGAGAGCACCAAGACCGGCGTGTTCGGCTTCTTTGAGCTGCAGAATGTTACCGGCGATATCACCATCGACGTGACCTACGGCGCGCCGTTCACCGGCACGCTGGCGGACTACGGCAGTAAAACCATGCACGTCGCGAACTTTGTTGTCAAGGGTGACGCGAGTCACGAGTCCACGGTGGGTAACAGCTATACGGATGATCCCTCCGCCCACGGATATATCAACCGTTATCTGCTCTATGACGGCACAGGAACCTACAGCGACTCTTTCCCCGACGGCAATTACATCGGCAGACGCTCTTATTCCGGCTACGACAGCTTCCTCGACGGATGCCAGCACGCGATGTATTATCCCGCGAACAACTATGATTTTTATATCACACCGTTCTCATACATCAGCGACGTCAAGGTGTATAACGAAAACGGCACCGAACTGGATATCAGCAGCTTTTGTACGAATAATCCGGTAGGTCAGCCGAGAGGCGGCAGTAATAACAGCGTTAAGCTGGATACGGATCATACGGATTTCATCAACGCAAGAGGAACGGTCGTCATCACCTACAAGAAGCTGGATTATAACCACATCAAGGGCAGCGTCAGCTTTCTGAACGATAAAGCGGATGTTGACAGCGCGGCTGCAACCTGTCTGACGGCAAAGAACAGCAGCAACAATTCTTATTCCGCCTTCCTGAACAGCGCGAAAACCGGAATGACTTACGTTATCTCACAGGCGTATACCGCGAACAGCTTCGAGGGCTATTACGCTGACTTTGACGGAGCCGACTATGACAGGATTGATATTCAATATGCCGGCAGCAACCAAAACGATAGGGTGCTTTTTAAAGAAATCAAGATCTATGCGTTGGATGAAAACGGTGAAAAGACCGATACCGACGTCACTGCTCGGTTCAATATCACTTATTCCAATATCACCAATAACAGCAATAACATTGCGACGGTCACCGGACTGAAAGATTATCACGGCGGTATCTACATCGACGTGAAGGCGTATTACTCTCATACTAAGACGCAGATCAATGTAATCACTGATTCTGATAATCCCCGTACAGGCACGGTGAAATTGGAGGGTACCGGTACTCCTAAGGGATTTTTCAGACAAAGCAACAGTTTTAGCGCTAATTCGATCACTTTAAACAGCAGTACCGACAGCACGTCGGATTATTATATCAGCTCCAACGGCTCCTATCAAATCACCTACAGCGGAAACGATAAGCTCAGCGACGGCACGAACGTCCGCAAGCTCCGCCTCGCGGTGCTGACCTATCAGGACGAGAACGGCGATTACGTCAAGGTGCCGTTCCGAGCTGTGGACGGCGTGATCAATATGGCGACGGCAGAGTACTATCGCTATAACAATGCCTCCACCACTTCGCTCGATATCTACTTCAACGATACCGACACCGACCCGACCGCGGAACAGTATGAGTACCGTCCGTTCAAGTGGATTATCGACACGACCGTCGCCGGCGCGGACACAAACGAGAACGCAAAGCCCCTGACGACCATCACCGGCAGGATCGCGAGCCCCGTGTCCAGTACCTATACTGTCACCAACACGAACTTTGACGGCGTGGTGAATTATCAGAATGAGGGCGACGAGAAGGTCACCGTCACGCTCGGCGGCGATAACTTGCCTGTTTCGGCGTTCTATAATACCAACCTCGTTTACAACCTGACGAACCCTTCCGATAATTCTGTTTACGCCAAGTTCAGAGTGTATCATGACGATATCATCCCTGTTGACTGCGATCAGACAACGCTGGATCAGTATGTGTCCAATAAGACCGTCTCTACGGTTGAAAATACCTACGGCGTGTGCGAGGGGCTGACCTTTGACCTGACTGTGCCCCAAAGCGGCATGCAGGTCACCTTCACCCCGATGTACACCTACATCCCGGTCGAGATCGTCCAGCAGATTCTGGACGACGACGGGAATGTGATCGGGCAGGCAACGGACGCTTTCACGAGCGAGATCACACAGTATAAATATTCTACTTCCTACGAAACCGACTACTCTGCCAATAAGTATTTTTACGTCAATGATACGACGGATTATTACTCTCAGCTGACGGCGAGCGACGGCTTTGTCAATGCGTACAACGCCGCGGGCGCGAGCACCAAGTCGTGGATGGCGAAGGGCTATTATTACTACGGCTTGAACGTCAAACCGCGCGGCGCGGACGGCTATTATTATGACAGCTTGTACTATGAGGTCAAAAGCCGTACCAACGAGACGATCAGAACAAAAGAAACAATGACCAATCAGACGTTTGTCTCCGGCTTCGGTCACCACGATAATATGCGCGGCAATAATATCTCTGAGACCGGCACCACATGGATGGAATACGGCAGCACCGATTCGTGGAACTCCAACTATATCGCCGCCGACAAAATCGTCATCTATGTCAACTACAAGAAGGACGCGGAGGATTTTGTCAATTTCAAGTGGATGCGCGACCGCAGCTCCTACGGCGCGGGCGATTACTGGCCGACGACTCAGCTGACCGCGAAATTCCAAGAGGATAATCAGTCCAGCGATACCTTCAAGACAAAGAACGTCACCAGGACCTATATCAGCAATGCTCCCGATACCATCGACGTTCAGATCAAGAATGATAAAAAGTCTGACAGCAGCGCGACAAATCCCGTCACGGTGAATATCGGCAGCAACTCGCTCTACTACGTCAACCTCGTCTTTACGATGAAAAGCTATGACGAAAGCATAGAGTACGGTAAATTCCGCCTCTTCAAGGATCAGCTGATCACGATCAGCGGCAATCCCGCGAATTACATCTCCGTCAGCCCGACCTATACGCATTCCGGATCGGTCAATGAGACGATCAGCTTCACCCTCAATATACCGAACGCGGGTATGGCGGTGGATTACGCGGTCATGGAGAGCTACATCCCCCTGACCGTCACCCAGAGCGCGGTCGACGAAAGCGATAATGCTCTGCCGTTATCGGATTCGATGACCGTACAGGTGTATGATTATCTCTGTCCCGTATGGTATGACAACAATACCACCGGCGGCGACGGTTTCCCGCAGTCGACCGTCGATAACCGCAACGATATGATCGCGAACAAGTGCTTTACCGCAAACGATATGAGCGGCGACTACTACAGCGTCGTGACCGACAGCAGCGCGCAGGGCTGTGTGGATCATAACGGCTACACGGTGAGCGGCGCGTCGGATTCGCGCTGGATGCTCATGCCGGTCAACGTCGATACAAATATCAAGGTCAAGCCCAATGTCCCCGCGGGCTACATGCTGAAGAGCGTGGAGCTGATCGCAAGGGACAAGGACGGAAATACGCTTAACGCGTCGACCGTCGGCGCGAGCCTGACCAAGAACGACGCCGGCTATTATTTGGCAAAAAGCTCTCTGGTTTACTATAACCAGGGCGCTGCGTGGGAGATCAACGTCACCTACGTCAAGCTCAGCGATATCTACGCACCCTTCAAGTGGACGATCGACCCGACCTATAAAAACGGCGACTGGGATCCTTACCAGAGTCTTAACGGCACGTTCCTGTATGACGACGGCTATTCCGCCAACCCCAATCAGACGATAGTGAGTCTGGAAAAGAATGACTTCGACGGTATTCTGAAAGGCGTGAACGATACCTACTCTGCGACCGTGACCGTCGGCGGTCTCAGCGGCAATAGTATCAAAAACACCTTCTATAACCAGAATCTGGTCTACACCCTGACCTCGTATGACGGAACGGAGAATTACGCCAAGTTCCGCATTTTCAAGGGTCAGATCATCCCCGTGGACTGCACACAGGATACGCTGAACACCTATGTTTCCGCTTTCACCCAGAACAATACGGATTCTTACGGCGCATTCCAGACGGCGAGCTTTACGCTGACGCTCCCTGCCGTGGATAAGAACAAGGGCATAGCGGTGACGTTCAGCGCCCTGCCGGTCTATGTCCCCATCAAGATCAACCAGTATGTGCTGGACGAAAACGGTACCACAACGTCAGTATCGGATAATGAGTTCACCGCCCGTGTTGTGCCGCGCTACAATACAAGCGCCGATGAACGCTCGATCCAGCGCACCTATACGCTCGACAGTACAAGCGACTATTACAGCATCATCAACAGGTCGATCAGCGATAACGTATATACCCACATCTACGATGTGACCTCCGCCTCCGACAGCCGCCTGATGTACATTTACAAGGGCTATTCCTCTCAGAACGGAGTGAACGTTACCTTGACGCCAAAGAGCGGGTATATGTTTGACCATATCAGCTATACGGCAAAGAGCTCCGCGAATAACTCAATACCGCTGACTGACAACGGTCTGTTCAAGCTGGGTGAGGGATATTCCGACGACAATTATTTTGAGGTTTATACCTCCGACTGGCGTGACCTCGCCAAGGCGGCAGACTGGGAGATCAACATCTACTACGCTCCCGAGACCGTCCTGACCGTGCACCAGCTCAGTCCGCTGACCGCGCAGGGCAATTTCGGCAACGTATATATTGATGACGCCGACAGTCAGACAGGCAAGTACCTCGCTCCGGCTTACCACGGCTTAAACTACGCCTATAAGGATAACGTCACCATCACGACCGGCGCCTCCGGCGCGCCTGTCACTCTCGACAGCGGCGATTATAAGGAGACGACCGATACCGTCCGCGTGAAGCTCGGCGCAAAGCCGAGGGTCAAGATCACGCCCATCGGCTCCAGAAAGATCGAGAGCGTGCATTTCTACAGCGACGCGGAGCGTGAGAATGAGATCGTCTATACCCTCAACAGCGAAACGAGCACCTACACGCTGTCCGATTATTCGGTGAAATACGGCGATCAGATCTATCTTGATATCGTCTATGCCGCCCAGCAGCACCTCGACGTTAAGGTCTATATGATGGAGCCCGGTACCGGCAGCACTTCTACGCTGAATACCGACTCTAACATCACGGTCACCGTTACCGGCGTACCGCAGGACGATTCGTACGCTTTCACGCTGAACAGCGAGGGTGTGAACAACTTTTCAACCCACAGCGAGCAGAGCGTCGAGGTCAGCCCCAAGACAGCGCTCACGATCACGACGGAGATACCGTCAAATAACGCAGGTTACTCTGAATACATTGTCGCGGACGTCAAGCTTCGCGAGGGTACGCCGCTCTCCGACGCTTCCTCCAAGGTCTCTCCCGAAACGAAAACCATCCACGATGCCGGCGGTAATGATTTCGTGGGACGCAACTACGCGAATTGTACCATTGCTAACCTGACCACCGGACGCGACGGCGAGATCAGCGTCTACATCGCCAAGATGAAGAAGGTCAATGTGTCGGTCTACACCGCCGACACCAGCGGTCATTACGGCGACCAAAACGGTGAGCCGAACGGCGTTCCGAGCGAGACGGGCAGCTATGTCAGTGTCCATTCCGCGAATCCCGTCAACAACTTTGCCTTCGTAACGATGGCGAGCGAGGGCAACTACACCACCAACGAGTTCACGATCACATCCGACCCAGCCAAGCGTACCGTATCCGCGATCCAGGGGACAACGGTTTCTGTTTATGCTCAGCTTCCCGACTCGGGAAATTATGTGGTCAGCCGCGTGCTGTCCTCGGGCGGCTTCACGAGTGCGACGGTCAGCAGAGTATCCTACGTGACCGACCCGAGCGATAATACTAAGCGCTTCATGCGTGTGGATATCAACACCAACGCGAAGATCGACTCCACCTTTGCGAGCGATTACGACATCAAGATCTATATCACTCCGGCGCAGTCCATCAAGATCACCTCCGACTATAAGGAGACCGACGGCTCTATCCTGAGTCAGAACTACGGCACTGTGCGTGTGGACGGTAATCCGGCGCAGACGGGCGATATCCCGTTCACCGTCATCAGCCCGAACATCGAGAACAGCTCTACCTATTACACGACGAGCAACGGTCACTCCGCTATTTACTCGGAGGCGAAGTGCGTCGCCGGTACCACCGGCTTGACCTTCACGATCACTCCGCAAAGCAACTACCGCGTCAGCGAGGTCGCCTTCTCTCAGGCGGGACATCAGCTCACCGACTATACGGTCGAGGACGGCGACGGCGATGTGAAGATCTATCACTTCAACCGTCCGATGAGCGCTCTGTATGACCTGGACGTCCACATCACCTATGAGATCAAGAACAGCGCCACCGTCTATTTCAGGATTCAGTATACCGACGACGGCACGACATGGCATCAGGGCGTCGAGCTAGGCGATATCTGGCTGAGCTCCTACAACCTCGCGATCGAGCGCAACGGCAAGGACGTCAAGCTGATCAACGACCTGACCGATCCCGTTCAGCCGACGAGCTACAAGAGCAAGACCTTTGAGAGGGAGGATACCTCTACCCACGGCGGCTTTGTTGACAGCTATTCTCATCTTACTGAATCACCCTTAACGCATGAGGACGGCTACTACAAGATCGAGGTCATCGCGGGCAGCGACTTCGGCTGCGGCATCCAAAACTATAAGGATGGCAAGATGTATGTCCCGATCGTGAACATGGCGAAAATCAGCGACGGCAGTACCACCGGCTACCGCTATTACAGTGACCAGACCTACGCGAACTGGGAGAAGCTCTATATCTCCGGCAACGAGACCTATACCTATGACGTAAAGCTCGTCCCTGCCTCTACCATTACCTTTATCGATCAGAAAAACAACCACTACGGCGATGAGCCTGCAAATGTGGATGCCGAGACCCATAACTACAGCATCACTACCCTCCACGGCGAGAACCGCGGTACTGACCCGAACGTCACTTCAAACATGGTATTCGGCAGGAGCACAAATTCATGGCGCGACTATGAGTCCTGCTCCAACACGGTCGCTTACGGCTCTGTATTCACTAGCTTTACTGTGGATCAGGAGCATATCCAGCCCGGTAAGGTCGTGAAGCTGCATCTCTATGAATTCCCGTTAGGTTACACGGTGAACGGACTGAACACGAACTTTGATTCTCACTATCGCAAGGTTACGGTTACGCTGAACGGCGGCACCGCCTCGAGCTATAACTTCACCGATTACACCATGCAGCCCGATAAGCAGTACGTCGTCTATACCGAGGTCGATAATATCGACGTCTACGTCTACAGTCACGGCAACCCCGGCAATGTCTATCTGGTCTATACCGGCACGGCAGCCGACAAGTTCCGTATCGGCGACACGGGCGTACAGACGACCCAGATCACCTCGTATGGCTATACCCGACTGGACGAGAGCTATAAGAATAGGAAGGGTCCTGCGTACTTGGTCGTCGTGACCGATCAGCCAAAGGAAAAGGTCTATCCGTATGAGACGTATTTCCGCGACTACAATCAAGCCGCCGATGAGCATACAAGGCAGGATATTCAGAGTAAATTCAGCGACAGCTACCGCGCGGTGACGAATGCGGACGGCTCGGTGCAGTATTACTGGTATTATCAGATCAATCCGAGTGATACAAGAAGTAATTCGTCCAACGACAATTACCCTGTGGATAACTCCGTATACTTCGATATTTGGTGGCGCTGGGTCTCCGATCCTACGCCTGTGACGCCCGATCCGGAGAAGCCCGCGACCGTCATCGTCTCTCAGTATGAGAGGATCGACTATAACAAGTATGAGCCCTCTCAGGAGGCGACCGCTGTACTGTATAACAGCACGCAGAACAAGGACGTTGCCACTATCACCGGCGCCGAGGGCTTTTTCACCTGTAATGTCAACGACTATATCAATTTCACTTTGACCCCGAAGGACGGCTTTGTCCCCGAAAAGTACGAGTACATCGTCGGCGGATCGACCACTTCATCCGGCACGATCGGAAACAGTTTCAACCAGCGGATATCCTCCAACGAGGTGCAGATCAAGATCTATTACTACCGCCCTGCGATCCGTATCACCACCACCAACGAGGCGTCGGCGCCAAAGGCGGAGATCACGGTCGAGAATCTTTCGAGCGTCGTGACCGACGGCTCCAATGTCACGACCCTGATCCAAAAGACCGACTACTCCAAGAGCATGATGGTCGATCATTCCTCGCGTCAGCTGATCACCGTTAAGCCGCAGACCTACGAGAGTATCGTGGATGGTTCGACGGTCAGAAAGAATTATGAAGTCAAGAGCATCCTGCTCGGCAACGACCGCACCACGATGCTCCCGATCTACAGCGACGGCGAGATACTCAACAACGCCTACACCATCAGCGTGACAGACGACGGGGATACGACCCTGCTGCTGAAAGAGGATCAGGTCAGAAACGATCTCTACCTCTTTGTACAGCTGATTGGAGACGTCGAGGTCAAGACCGCCCAGCTCGTTGTGGAGCAGTATATCCAATCTGCCGATGAAAAGGACGAAAACGGCGATCCGCTGATCGTTCCCTGCGATACGGTCAAGGTGGATGTTAGCGCGACGAACAAGGACAGCGAAACACCTCTGCTCCATCAGGGAACAAACGTCAGCGCCTTCACCATGAACCCCATAGGTGTAACCGATGAAAACAGGGCTTATACCGACGAGGCGACTCTCGTCAAGGGCTCACGGCTCTATGTCGTACCCGACAGCACGACCTTTCCCGAGGACTACAAGGTCGGCTCCTACACGATCACCTACGGCGAGAATCAGGAACAGCTACTCTATAATGCGTCGACCTATGAGATCGCCTTTGGCGCTTCCGGCAGCCCCGACTCCGGCGTTATCCTCGTCAAGATCGTCTACGTTCCCGACGTGACCGATTTCACCCTCCGGTACCACTATAAGGGCAGGGCGGATACCTCCGACGAAAACGGCGGCTACTATGACGGCGAGACCGGCGCGGTGGACAAGACCTATACCACGACTGTCAGCCTGAAAGGCTCCCAGCTGGATGAAAACAATCAACCTGCCATCGGCGTCCTGATGGATAACGCGGCTGCTGTCAGCGACCTGTACAAGGACTGTAAGTGGGTATTTGACGGCGATGAAAAGCACGTTGCCTATAATAAAGACGGCGCCGAGAATACCGTCGATATAACGGCGGATCAGCCTTACCATCAGTATTTCGTAGAGTTCGTCTATTTTAACGATCAAGGCGAGCTTACCACGCAGAGGGTCGAGCAGGTTCCGCTGAACTCTCTTGTCAAGCCCGAGGGTAGCTTTGTGACCGCACCCGCGAAGCACGGAGAAAACGACTTTACCTACTGGGAGGTCACCTCCAAGGATACGGGCAATGAGATCGCCCGCTGCTACTGCGCCGCATTCAATCTTCGCGTGACCGGCGATATCGTCGTCACGGCAAAGTACGAGGCTGCGGTCAACCTCGTTTCCATCAGCGATCCCGTATTCACCCGCGAGCAGACGACCGATGAAAGCGGCAAGACGAGCGACACGCTCTACGCCGACTTTATCCTCGCTTATATGGAGCAGAACGGTCTGCTGCTGAGCGAAAAGACGTCCGACGAGTACAAGACAGGTCTGATCATTGAGCAGAACAGGACGGCGCTCCTGAATAAAGAGGACGTCACCGGCGCGACGGTCAGCGATGAAGAGATGAACGCGGCAAAGGCACTTTACGGCGCGGACAGCGTTCTCAAAGCAGACGACGCTAAAACAATGCTGCTTTCGGGTAATGCTTCAACTACCTCAGGCGATACCCGTTATCTGTACTACGCTGTCAATAACGTGAGCTACAACAACAAGAACCGCGTCGATAAGAGTCTGTCGGTTCCCAACGTGCCGATCTATCGAAAGCTGGTCATGCGCGCTTACTACTACGTTTATAATGTCGGCACTCAGACGATGGAGCTCAGCGCACCCGTCTACTTCTGCTTCTACGATATCGGCAACTCCAAGAGCGATATATCCTCGGCAGCGACCGGCTCTGCACCCGCTACGCCCGATGAAGTACCCGCGAAGGAGGATCAATGATGAAAAAGAAATATGAAAAACCCGAAATCGATTTCGTCAAGCTCCTCCTGACTGATGTGATTCTTTATAGCAACAACGACGAGGAAGGGCGAATCAATGTAGATGAGCCTGCGACTCTGCCGCCTGTAGATGAAGATCCGTGGCTGACAGGGGGCTGAGCTGATGAAAAAGATCATATCACTGACAGCAGTGTTTGTCATCTTCCTTTCCGGTACGATCACCGCGTTTGCCGCAACGCTGTTCAGCGATGGTATCTATACCTTCGAGAAAAACAGCTTCGGCAACGCGGTCATCACCGACTGCTTCCTCACGACGGAGGATATCGACGTGCCCACCTTTGTGCTGAGCACACCTGTTGTAGGCGTCGGCGACTATGCCTTCTTCTCCAACAGCTATATCAGGCGCGTTACCATGCCAGATACGGTAATTTCTATCGGAGAATTCGCCTTTGCCGATAATCCCGATCTGCAAAGCGTGACGATTCCGCGCTGGTGCGATACGATCGCCGACAACGCCTTCTGGAACAGCCCGAACGTTACGATCTCCTGCTACACGGATTCAGCGGCTCAGACCTATGCCGAGGAGCATGAGATACCCTACATCCTGCTCGATGTTCCCGTCCCGAAAACGGATATCTCCACTGCATTAGTGACGCTTGATGAAAAAGCGTTCCGCTATGACGGAACAGAGCATTTTCCGGCTGTGACGGCGACGCTGGACGATGTGATCCTCGATCCCGAAACGGATTATACCATTGCTTACACAGATAATCAGACCGCAGGGACAGCGACCGTGACGGTGACGGGTGCAGGCGAATATGAGGGCGAAGCAACCGTGCATTTTGCGATCTGCAATGTGCTCGGCGATACCGACGGTAACGGTGAGGTCGAGATTGTCGACGCGACGCTGATCCAACGGCGTTTGATTTTCATGGCTGTTCCCGATCCCGATCGCGTTGATTTGGTCGGAGACGTTTCTGCCGACGGCTTGGATATCACCGACGCGACTTACATCCAGCGTTTTCTGGTTGGCATGGAAGTACCTCATCCAATCAACGAAATGATAACAGAAGAATAAACATAAAAAATGTCGGGTAGACACGCTTGTCCGCCCGACTTATCTTTATTCTTGACTTTTTGTAAAGTTGTGGTATTGTGTTGTGCTTGTAAGGAGCGTGATACGATGACTACATTAGAGAACTTCTACTTCGGGAATATCAATCCGAGCGAGTACAAGCAGAGCAGGGATACTAAGAAAAAGCTGTCGGAAATGACGAGGTTGCTTAGTGAACTTCGATCCATGCTCACGACTGAACAGCAGAAAGAGAAGCTGGAGCAGATCGAGAACTGCCAGCTTTCGCTGATCGCTCTGTCTGAGAAGGACGCCTACATCGAGGGCTTCAAGCTTGGCGTGAGGATGACAACAGAAATATACGCAGATACACAGCAGCGGGGATGACACGTTAGTCATCCCCGCAGTTCGCGTTTGTCGGAATATTCGTCCTCTGCCAATAACTGACCTCGGAGTATGAATTAAAATGCGACACAGACGATTTGTGAGCATTTGTGAAAGGATTAGTGCCCAAGACCGTGTCAAAAATTACTACGCAATAACAAAGAAAACGGACGAGTTGAAACAAATAGAAATATTTTGTTTCTAAAACTATTGACAAATGCTCACTCCGATGTTATACTGTTACCATCATTGAAACACCACGTTTCTATCTTGATGGAGGTCATCTTATGGCACGAAGAAATCCCGAATGGTATTCAATCATTTACGACTATGTCAATCAGTACTATGCGGAGCAAAGCAAGTATCCGTCTGTCAGAGATATTACGGCAGGTACGGGTATTTCTGTTTCTACCGTTCACCGCTGTCTGACAGATATGAAAGAGCGCGGTGAGATCGTATACAACGGCAGAAGAAATATCAGTACCGCGCAGACAGAGATGGAAAGCCCCTCAAGGTATATGAAAGTCCTCGGTTATGTCGCCTGCGGCGAAGGTCAGGAAGAGGAAGAAACCGTCATCGAGTACATCCGTATGCCCGAAAGCATCGTCGGCAAAGGCAACTTCTTTGCGCTGATCGCAAAAGGCGAATCCATGATCGACGCGGGAATCCACCCCGGTGATTACGTCATTGTCAGACAGCAAAAGGGCGCGAATGACGGCGATTATGTCGTCGCTTTATACGAAGGCAAGAACAACTTGAAGCAGCTTATCAAAGAGGACGGACGGTATATCCTCCGCTCCTGCAACGAGGATAAGGAAACCTATCCTGACATCTATCCCGAGGATCTGCAGATCCAGGGCGTCGCGGTATGCGTGACACACAAGTTAATATGATATTTAGTGTGAGTGAATAATCGGTATTTAGTTGAAGATGACAGCATCCTGTATCAGAAAGGCGCTCACACAGTGCCTCTTCTGATATGGGATTTTTCTTTCCAACAAGTCCCTTGATAATTGACAAATAATATCAGTTACATAACGTCGGAACAAACGAATACATATTAAAAACCAGTTACATATTTCAAACGAAAGAAGGTAGATTTTTAGAATGAAAAAGAAAGAAATGATCACTTATTCCGGCGAAGAATTGATGCAGATGGAGCTCCCTCCCGTGAGGTTTGTCGTCAAAGATTTCCTCTCGCAAGGGCTGAATATCCTTGCGGGTCAGGCGAAGGTAGGCAAGTCATGGATGATGCTTGATCTCTGTATCAAGGTGGCGAAGGGCGAAAAGTTCTTCGGTTTTGATACCGAGAAGAGCACCGTGCTGTACCTCTGTCTGGAGGACAGTCCGAACAGGATCAGAGACCGAATGGTGAAGCTGACGGACGCCGCTCCGGCGAATCTTCACTTCGCTGTGATGGCGGATAATCTTGCAGGTGATCTGACAAAGCAGATCGAATCTTTCATCGACAAACACCCCGACACCTCGCTGGTGGTGATCGATACGCTGCAAAAGGTTCGCAAAGCCAAGGGCGATATGTACGCGGGTGATTACAAGGTGATCTCGATCCTCAAACGGCTCGCCGAAAGGCGCGGTATCTCGATCGTTTGCGTCCATCATACGAGAAAGAAATCGGACAAAGATCCGTTCAATATGGTGTCAGGTTCGACAGGAATCACCGGCGCTGCGGACAACATTTACGTGATGAAAACGGACGGTTCCTGCTCTGATTTCGCAAAGCTTTATATGCGCGGAAGAGATATTCCCGAGAGAGTTTTGACCATTCAATTTGAAAATTTCAGATGGAATTGTTTGGGTAAAAGCAGTCTTGAGAACGACGGTTTTATGAACGACGGCGCCATGCTCAGCCTGCTGTCTTACCTTAAACGGGAAGAGATTTTTGAGGGAACAGCATCGGATTTGTGTGACACTTTAGGTCTGAAAATCGAGAGCAATGTCCTCTCCAGAAAGCTCGGGAAATATGAAAACGAGCTCCAAAAAGCGGGCATTGAATTCACCCGTGAGAAGAAAAATCACACGAGGATTTTGACCTTGGTGTACTCTCATTCAGAGTACGGGGACGATGGGGACGATATTTTTCTCCACACCGTAAACACGCCGAAAAGCGCATAGATATGCGGCTTCTCAACATAGGGGTGTTATCGTCCCGGTCAATACCGTCCCCAAATTTCGGAGCGGATCATCTGATCGCATTTGGAGTTATTCACAAAGATTTGAAGCTTGTTGTGAGCGCGCTTACGGAGGAGTAGATAAAAGCGAGCAATCCTTTAGGTGGATTGCTCGCGAAAGACATCGGACGGCAGAGCCGACCGTTGAGCGGTTTTCTGAGTATAAATATACGGTTACGAAAAGACATCCTCGGTTTATATGAATAAAGTGTTTTTGGGAGGAAACAAATGGAAGAAAGCAAGAAGGTTCCGATCATTTTTACAAGGGATCAAATCGAAAGTATGGACAACTTTATCAAAGAAAATGAAGGCTATTCACGGAGCAGTTTCGTCCGTGAAGCGGTCGAGTATTATCTCGGATATATCGATATGAATGAAAACGTCAATTATATTTCTCCGCTGATCAATCAGAATATCAAGCTGATCCTGTCCAGATTTGAGGCCAAGATGAGCGAGATGATCTTCAAGATGGCGGTGGAGGTTTGCAAAAGCAATATCCTCACTGCATACCAAAGTGAGCTGTCAGATCAAGCTTTGGACTACCTCGACCGCACTTCCAAACGGATCGTTGCCGAGCATAACGGCACGCTTGATTTGGAAGATACTCAAAAATATTTGGATGAACACGATGTGTTCGGTGATGTGAATGGCTAAAATCATCGTCTCTTGCCGCTTCAAAAAGAACGCAAAAGGCGTCAAAAACCTGATTAAATACATGAACTTCGATAAATTGTTGATAAATTATTGACAAATATTATCAATAATGTTAATATATAATTGTGAATATATACACAATTTACTACCCTTATGAAGGAGAGATCTGTTATGACAAGGACCTCAAAACGACTATTTTGTATTCCGTATTCCTATTGTTTGCGACGTTACCGATCACGGATTGGTATCAGCCGCCGGCGCTGTTATTGAGGTCAGCATAGCACAGCAGCTTTCCGATGCTTGCAGTACGATCAACTCAAGCGGCGGTGAATATACTATCAGCCTTCAGGAAGATATCACCGGCTCGGTTATGGTCAACCACGAAAACGCTGTCGTCACTCTCGTCGGCAACGGACATACGCTGACCCAGCCGAAGACTGTTGCAAATGTATACAAGGGCACTTTGAACCTTGACGATGGTAGCTCTGCGCTGACTCTCAAGAGCGACGGAACCTATGGCGAGGATCCCGGTATCATCTATGTTTTCGGAACAACCGCAAAATGCAATATGTATGATAAGGTTACTGTCACCGGAAGAAAAAGCAACAACTATTTCGGCGGCGGCGCAACTATCAGACGCGGTACGTTCCATATGTACGGCGGTACAATCACCGATTGCGAAGTGAACGGCGGCACTACCTGCTTTGGCGGCGGTGTATCCGCTACCGAGGGCGGCGGCGTATTTGTTTCCGCTATGAAAACGACCGAAACTCAGAAAACCCTTATCCATAATGCTACTATTTCTAAAAACACCGCTGAACAGGGCGCAGGTATCGAGGCGGCGCTCAACTGGTTGCAGGCAGATATTGACGGCTGTTCAATTACCAACAATATAGCTAACGCAACAATTAATTAAAATAACAGTGTATTATAAGTGTGTGTCTGCCTTTTGGCATATACTCAAATTGAGGGGGAATCACATTGATAAAGTTCTTGAAGAAGATGTGGGCGCTTGTCCTATCGGCATCGGTGTTGATCGCGACGCTGTCCGCAATACCGATGGTTGCTTATGCTGCGGATGAATCTGTTTGGGACGGCAGTTCGGTCGATACCGGTTGGTACGGTGATGGTTCAGCTGACACTTTTGAGATTTCAACTGCGGAAGAATTTGCGGGACTTATTGAACTGACTTGTAATTCATCAGGTTCAAATTTTGCCGGAAAAACAATAAACCTAACAAATGATATCAATTTAGATAATAAGGACTGGACGCCTCTTGGGACAGCAAAGAATTTTGCAGGTGTATTAGATGGCAACAATCATACCATAAAGAATGTTGTTATCACAACGACTGAAGTACCCTATCACGGGTTATTTATGGCTACAAACGGGGCGACTATTCAAAATCTGACAATAGAGAATTTCAGAGATTCCAACTCACAGATTTCCGGAGCATTTGTTGCATTCGCTGTGAGAACAACATTGAAAAACTGCACAGCAAAAAATTGCAACTTCAACACAACCACTTATTATTGTGGCGGTCTTGTTGGTAATTCATCCCGTTATCTTAAGGTGTACAATAGCTCTTTTATCGATGGATCGGTAAATGCGGGGTATTATGCAGGCGGAATCGTAGGCAATCAGCAAAGCGATGAAGGTAGCGAGTTTAAGCATATTATGGTCGATCCCGGAGAGGGCGGACATATCAAAGGTGCTTATTATGTCGGCGGAGTTACCGGATATACAAAAAGGACGACAACATCAACCGCCTCTTATGAGGATTGTATCACATACGGAGACATTATCTCAAATGGTGTGGTTTACGGCGTTGGCGGCATTTTAGGGTTTGATGACTCAAAAAGCATTAGCTACAAATTATCGATGAAGAACTGTGTTTCTTTCGCTGATATCAACGTGAATTTAACATCTTATAATGATACAATCAGCGTAGGAGGTATTATCGGCAGTATGCAGCCTGTACCGGATGGTGTCAGCAGTTTATACGCCTCTCTTGATTACTGTGATTTCTTCGGAACGATTTCTACCTCGGGGAGCGGAGCAATTAAATCAGGAGGAATAACCGGATGGGTAAGCTACATTTTACAGAATTGCGCCAATTTCGGAGAAATCAAGGGTGATAGAGTTACTTGGGCCGGTGGAATTACAGGTGCTTCTACAAGAGATAGAATGAATATCCTGAATTCATATAATGCCGGAACAGTGAACCCCGATTCGGGAGACAGTATCGGAGCGTTCAGCGGATATCACGGATATAGCAACGCTGAATCAGATATCAATTTGTTTTTGATTTCCAATGCATATAATGTAGGAAAGATTAAGCATAATGACACACTTGTTACGGAAAAGGCTATCGGACTCCAGTTTTGGGGGACGTTAGACCGGGTTTATTGGCTATCTGGCGGCAACAACCAAATTTATGATTCCATAGACAACACCTATCAGGAGGCGTCAAGATTAAGTAATCTCGGACAGTTCTATGGCAGTGATTTGGATGTCTCACAAACGCCCTCCTCACTTGTCTATAATGTAGACGTCAATATGAATTCGAGACCGTTTTTGTCATCGGAAGGAACTTCTACTGATAAAAATCTACTCGATACGCTTAACGATGAGGCAGACGCCAACAGCACCTACCTCCACTGGGTCGTTTATCCCGATGACGACATCGCTGGCAGTGTTACCGCTGAGACCGCTATTCCCGAAAAAGTTGAAGCTTTTGCTAAGGTCAAGGATTACAAGTATCCGATGCTTGCGCATACGTCGACCGTGCGATATGCCTCTGAGGAGGACGCCGAGATGGGCTCGCCTGTCATTATTTCAGCGGCTGTTGATAATGATGATACCAAAGTATACGACGCGGCATACAGAACGGTCGTCGTTGATCCCCGCCCCGAGGGCAGCAATACCGTCAGGAGCATTACCGTTACCGACGGCTACGGCCGCGAGGTTGAGGTCAGGGATAACGGCGACGGAACGTATTCCTATACGATGCCGCGTACCGACGCGATCGTGACCGTTGCGTATGAGAATAATTATGAGTTCTTGGATAAAGTCACTTTGACAAAAACCTATCGCAATAAAGAAAATTACACGAACGCGGGTCAGGTATTGGATCCGCAGGGCGTTCTCGAGGAGAATATTACATTCAGCATTGCCCCCTATACCGCTTTCAACCGTGAAGAAGGCAGACTGAGCGTAGAGATTCCTTCATTCTCCGATGCAAGCTACACGATCTCTGCCGGAGATGGCACGGACCTCGTTGATGTGGATCTGCCGGATTATACCGATGCGGGAATAGGCGACTACTGGTATGAGGTGAATGAGACAGCCGGAACTGCAGCAGGTGTGACTTATGACGTAAACACCTATTATATGCACGTTGTCGTATCCCGCGAGGGACGAAATCACGGCGTCAGCCAGGTTACCCTGCACAAAACCGCTCCGTCGAACGACGGTACATATACCAATGACGCCGACGATAAGACGGCAGGCTTTACCAATACCTTCGGCTCAGGCTCGCTTACCGTAACCAAAGAGATCATCGGCAACTTTGCCGACAGGGACAAGAAGTTTGATATTACGGTCACCCTCACTGTTCCGACAGGAAAAACGGTTACCGGACCGATCGCCTACGGGACGGAGACCATAGCCGGAGGATGGACAGGCTCTAAGGCAATCACGCTCCAGCTCGGAAAAGGGGACAGCGTGACATTCACCAACATTCCCGACGGAGTAACATATACCGTAGAGGAGGCGGATTATTCGTCCGATGGCTATGATATTCCTCAGTACGTCTTTGATAACGCTTCCGAGACCGGCGATACCGTATTGACCGGCGCCGCATGGGAAGAGAACTATGCGAGCGGTACGATCTCCGACAGCGCGGACGCGGTTACCGTAACGAACCAGAAAAACGCTACCATTGACGTCGGCGTCGTTTTGGAGAACGCTCCTTACGTTATCATTATTTTGATGGTTATCGGCTTTGGAATCTTTATGATTGTCAGACGTCGCAGAAGGATCGACGAGTGATATGACTATGAAAGCAATACCTAAGCCCGAGAACTTTGATTCTCTGTCCAAAGAGCAGCAGGATATCTATGAGTGGCTCAGCAAGGTGAAATTTCGCAAGGCTCATTTCGGCGGGCTGGACGAAGCCGATGTGTGGTCAAAGCTGGGTGAGCTGAATGCTCTTTATGAAAAGCTGCTGATCGCCGAGCGCGCAAGATACCGCGAGTATGATGACCCTGCCGGAATCGCTGCGGAGGAGAGCCATGAATAATCTCAGCCCGCTTTCTCCGCTGACTCAGCTAATCGCCCTGCGGAGAAAAGGGGTCTTGATCCAAAACGAATACCGCAGACTGATATTCTCTATCATACGCATGATAGCAGGGCTGGCGGTGCTGGCCGCGATCTTCCTGACGATTTTCAGCTTCCGTATCGTGAACGGAAACGATATGTATCCCGCGCTTTGCGACGGCGATCTTGTCCTCACATATCACAAGAGCGAATATATAAAGAACGATATCGTATTTTACGAAGTGGACGGACAAGAATACTGCGGAAGGGTCGCGGCTAAAGCCGGAGACAATATAGGCTTTTCCGACGACAAGCTGTTTGTCAACGGTACCGCCCAGACGACGGAGATACTTTTCCCGACTTCGGCTCCTGCCGGATGGGAAGGAACAGAGACTGTCCCCGAGGACATGATATATATATTGGGCGACTTCAGAACACAGTGCGAGGACAGCCGTGTATTCGGCTTCATTCCGCTTGAAAATGTCAAGTCAAAAGCGATTGTGTTATTTCGTCACAAGACATTGTAATTCACAAAAGGAGCAATACCCATGAAAAGGAATCTTAAAAGCATACTGACTGTTATACTGGTGATGGCTCTGCTGATTCTATCTGCTGTAAGCGCAGACGCTGCAACAGGTTATAATACCAACGACGGAACCGACGACACCAATCCTCTGAGTGATACAACGTCGTTCACTTTTACAAAGCACTATGTGCTGGTCGGCGATACGACCGACGGTTCAAGCCCTGCCGAGGACTTTACCGTTACCTTCACTCCGTATGCCGTCGCTAATATCCCTGCGTCCGCGGCGATCACAACAGCTAATATGCCCACTATATCCGATGCAACTCTCAGCGCAGCGGCAGGCGCGGCTGACACTGGCGCTTCGACAAACGTTACGGCGACCGTGGATCTTCCTACCTACACAGCAGTCGGTGATTACTGGTATAAGGTCAATGAGACCGCCGGTTTTACCGCAGGCGTTACATATGACAACTCCGATTACTATCTCCATGTTCAGGTTCTTCACGCCGCTGAGGACAGCGACGATCTTATTCGTCTCGTCACACTTCATGAGACCGCTCCCAATGCCGACGGAACTCCGACTGCGACCGGCGATACCAAGAACGACGGTATTGAGAACAGCTACAGCAACGGCTCCCTTTCGTTAAAGAAAACCGTCAAGGGCAACATGGGCGATCTTACAAAGGAATATCAGGTAACCGTCGCATTTGCATACGCTTCTGCTGATGATACGAATTGTCCCGTAAAGAGCGCGATCTCTTACACCGACGGCACGGCCAAGACCGTATCCGGATGGGCTTATGATGACGAAGCATGGAGAGCGACTGTGACTCTTTCGCTCTCTCATAACGAGACCGTTAAGATCACCAACATTCCTTACGGCGTTACCTATACAGTCACCGAGACCGATTACTCGTCCGAGGGCTATACCCACAGCCTTGCTTTTACAAGCGCAGACAGCGCCGATACCGTTACGGCTGAAGGAACGGATGATTGGAACGCTGCAAAGGCGACAGGTACCATCGCTGACGCTGAGGATGAGCTGATCGTCACCAACGAGAAGAACACCGATATCGACGTCGGCGTACTCGTTGAGAACGCTCCCTTCATCGCGGTTATCCTCCTCGTTTTAGCTGCCGGTATTGTATTTGTTATCACTCTTAGAAAGCGTAGAAATACAACCGCCTGATACCTATGAGATTTTTGAAAGCGTCGCATTATGTTTTGACGAGGGTGATCGCCCTCGTGATGATACTGCTGCTTTTGCTGTCCGGTTACTTTCTGTGGAGCAATCAGAGAGTCTATCTTGACGCTGAGGATGTTTATAATGAGCTGCTGAAGTTGAAGCCGGAGATAACCGATAATAACGCTAAACCCGATCTCAAAGCGCTGAAAAATATAAATCCGGATGTGATCGGCTGGATCACGGTAGACGGTACAAAGATCGATTATCCTGTCGTGCAGGGTAAGGATAACCTATACTATATGAACCGCGATTTTTACGGAAAGTCGTCGCTGGCGGGTAGTATCTTTCTCGATACGCGCAACAGCAAAGATTTCTCCGATGCGTACTCGCTCCTGTACGGACATCACATGGATAATCATCTGATGTTCGGAGATTTGGATCTATTCAAGAAAGAAACCTTTTTTCGAGATAATTCCACCGGCCAGCTCTTAACTGAGGAAAAGGTGATGGCGCTTGACGTGCTTGCAATTCTGGAGATTCCCGACAGCACAAAAGAAATTTTCAACCCCACCACATGGGGGAGCGATCTGAGCGATTTAGCGTCCTTTGTCGGCGAACACGCGTTATTTGTACGAGAAGAAGCGCTGAAAAACCTGAAAGCGGCTCCAAAAATGATCCAGGTGATTTCATTGGTCACCTGTGCGAGCGGTCACACAGGTATGAGAACTGTACTCCTGCTGACTGCTGAGCGTGACACGCCGAATCCCGACAAACCGTACGAGGGCGATGTGCCTTTCCCGACAGAGGAAACCTCGTCGCCGGCTCAAACGGGAGATATCCTGTTCAACTCGCCGTGGATTTGGTTCGGTCTGCTGTTCATAGGACTTTCCGCAATGACAGTGATCCTGATCCTTGAGCGCCGCGACAAGAAAAAGAAAGATAAATCATAACAGAAGCCGGCGACCAACCTCGCCGGCTTTGGAGTATCTATGAAAGCAAAACGATATTTGATTTTAAAGATTCTCGCGGCTGTGCTGATCGTATTCTCCGTGGTTCAGCTTTGCAGAATCTTTATCGCCAAACAGAATACTGCGGCTTCCTTTGACCGCCTTCGCTCTCAGATCAGTGAACCTCCGGCTACGCGTGACGAGATAGCCGATAATACCGAGACAAAAGCCGAAAAAGACAGCAAAATCGATTCATTACAGCGGCTGAATCCCGAATGCGTCGGCTGGCTGAAAATTGACGGTACGGACATTGATTATCCCGTCATGCTTAGCCTTGATGATCCGGAGTTTTATATTGATCACGATTTTGATGGTAACAGCAGCGCCTACGGCGTTCCGTTTATTGACGCAAGCGGTACGGAGCAATCAGACAACGTAACTGTCTACGGTCACAGTATGCGTGACGGCTCTATGTTTGCGCAACTGGACAGGTTTACCGATCCATCCTTCTGTGAGGACAGGCACAGCATCAGCTTCAGGACAATCAACGGAGAGAGGGTATATGAAGCCGTCTCGGTATTTAAAATATCCGAGAAAGATATATCATCCTTCCCTTATCATCTGTATCATGATTTTTCATCCGAAAGTATGCATGCGTCAGACTATATAGCAAGGTCAAAATACTATGCGATATGGTATGACAATACCGCAAAGATCAATGATACAGATAAGTTTCTAACGCTTTCTACTTGCGAATATACTCTGGATAACGGAAGGCTGGTCGTAGTTGCGAGAGCAATAACTTAGCGCAATGCTTGCTATTAATTAATTATTCATAACAACTTGAAGTAAATACCGGATGAATAACGAAAAAACACAGCAGCGGAGATGACACGTTAGTCATCCCCGCTGTTTGCGTTTATATATAGACGTTGAAGTGATAATAGGAAAAAGGCACGCGTGCCCAACACAGACGATTTGTGAGCACCTGTGGCGGAAATTCCGTCAGGTGGTTACAGATCATGTGTTGCGTTCTTTTTATGAAAAAAGTTCTGTTTTTATTCTCTGATGGAAATATACTTCCTCAAAGTCCCGTTAATGGATACTATGAGAGTTTATACTGAGTTCGTGGATCGCTAAATGTGTTGAGTATGTAGGGTAGGGGAGAAGTGTTGTTTTCCTTTCAATAAAAACAGTAGAAGCTATGGTGTGATGAAAGGTTAAAAAGTGGTATACACTTAGGTATATATCGCCAGTTTCGCCTTTGTGTTACGACGGCCTTTGTTGGCCGCCGAACAAGGCGAATGCGGGCTAGGCCCGCACCCCTATGAAGCAAATTGTGTTAGAGATTGGAGGTATGTAGGTTGAAAGAAAACAGGAATTGTATTATGAAATTCAGAGCGACGGAAGAAGAAAAGGACAGGATCATGAAGAAGGTAGACGCCTCGGATCTGAGCATCAGCGAGTACCTGAGACGGTGCGCTTTGGAGAAGCAGATCGTCGCTGTAAACGGTTTGGATGATGTTGCGAGGGAGCTTCGAGCAATCGGTAATAACCTCAACCAGATCACCAGGGCAGTCAACTCCGGATATATCCAAGCGGTCAATCTGCAAGAAACTGAGGAGGTGTTAGGTCAGCTATGGCAGTCGTTAAATTCGTTGCAGCAAAGTGTCCTATGAGTTATATCTTCAAATATGTTATGAGAGAAGAAGCAACGGAGAGAAAGTTGATCGATGGATTGAACTGCTCTCCTGTTTCGGCCTGTGATGAGTTCGAGTATGTGAAGCATCAGTATCACAAGGAAGATGGCAGACAGTATTACCATATCGTGCAGTGGTTCTCTCCAGACGATCATGTTACTCCCGAACTGGCGCATGAGATCGGGATGAAGTTCGCTGAGAACTTTCCCGGATATCAAGTGCTGGTGGCGACACATACGAATACCAAACACGTACATAATCACCTCATTATGAATTCCGTCAACTACGAGAACGGCAGGAAGTTCCATATCTCACGTGACCAGATGTTGCAGTACAAAGAGATATCCAATCAGCTGTGCCGTCAGTATGGTTTGAGCGTGACCGAGGTCAAGACTAAGAAGCGCGCTCGCTGGAAGGACGAGCTGATCGAGACCTTGTATGATGCCTTGGAGAACACCGCATCAAAGGATGACTTCATTGAGTACATGGAGCTTCACGGTTACAAGGTGAAGTGGGAGGACGAGTATAAGTACATCACATTCACCACTCCCGAAGGGATCAAGGTAAGAGATAATAAGCTGTTAAATAAATGCTTTCTCAAAAACAACCTCGAGTTGTACTTCCTCTCAGGCAGTTGCATGGGAGGTCTTCCGATGGATTATCTGAACTATGTGACACCCGAGCATCCGTATAAGGTGGACAGAACGATGAGCACAGGTCTGCTTGAAATGCTGTGTGAGATGTTCAGCGCTATCGAGGACGAGCCCGGCTATACCCCTCAACAGCTGAATGAGATGAGTCAAGCGGAGAAAGCAGCCATCGAAAAGATACTCGGCAGGAAGATCACCAACGAAGCGTATCTGACGTATTGCACCAGAGAGGACTACGAGCAGCAGGCAGGAATCAGGCAGGGATGATGAGGGAAAATATTCCTCGCCTTAACAAAGATAGGGCTCCCGAGATTTCAATTATTATTACGCAAATCAAAGAAAACAAAAGTCGGCTCGTAAAGTCTTTTGTAACTGGATATTACGGATGGTTTATGGTATTGTTGCTTGCTAAGAAAGGAGAGATTTCATGGAACGAAAGCTACTGACAAACGGAACAACAAGTAAGAATAAGAACGGCAGATGGAACGGCTCCGTCTGGTATATGGACGAGCATGGTGAGCGGAAACGCAAATCCTTCTCTGCCGATACCCAAAAGGAAGTCAAAGAGAGGATCAAAAGCTATATTGAGCATTTCTATGATAAGCCGGAAGTTAAGGTAGACAATGCAAGTACCAAGTCCTTAAAAGAGAGTATGCAGAACTGGCTGGAGGTGTTCAAGTATCCGTCACTTCAACGGACGACCTATGACAGATATGAAGTGACTGCCGAACATCAGATCTATCCTTATCTCGGTAAGAAGATCGTAAGGGATATTTCGGGTTCAGACATCAAGAAGGTGCTCAACAGCATTATGATGAGCGGTAAGTCTTACTCGACGTGCAAGAAAGCGTATCTGCTTCTCAGTGAGTTCTACCGCTATCTTGAAAGAGAAGATCTCATCGAGAAGAATCCGATGCGGAATGTTGAGATGATCAAGAAAGGAAATTATCTCTCCGCCCAAGGCATCGAAAACAAGCCACAGAATGAGCTTGTAACGGTCTTTTCTCCTGAAGAGATAGAACTCCTCAAAACAGAAGCGTTCAAGCGTTTCGGCAACGGTAAGCCCTTGTACAAGCAATCTGCCATCTACTTCCTCATGCTGAACACAGGACTAAGACGAGGTGAGGTGTGCGGACTGCTCAACAGCGACATCGACTTGGAGCATAGAGTTCTCCATGTACGCAGAGCGGTGAAAGAGTATTACCGCAGGGATGGCATGGACAGAGCAAAGGGTCAGGATACGAAGGTAGGCCCTCCGAAAAGCGCCACCAGCGTGAGAGATGTTCCGCTGAACGATACGGCGATCGAGATGATCAACAGACTGAGAGAGGAAGTGTATCTCGGTGAGGATACCCCTCTCATACCGAATGAGAAGGGAGACTTTATCAAGCCGATCAACCTGCTCAGACGCTTCTATCGACTGCAGACAGCGGCAGGTATCCCCGAAGAAGAGTTGAAAGGTCTTCATGCTCTCAGGCATACCTTCGCAACTACCTTGATCAACGGTATCAAACAGCCCGACGGAACGATCAAGAGCTTGACCGTAAAGCAGGTTGCCGATCTACTCGGTCACACTACGACAGAGATCACCGAGCTGTATTACGTCAAAAAGGATAACACGAAGCTGGAAGGTCTGACGGATGCGTTCAACCTGTAATCTCAGAGTGTCATAAAGCGGATTTTGAGCAAAAAGACAGCCTCCAAATCGAGCGGATTTGGAGGCCTTTTTCATGTCTTTTCAGAGGGTACTACTAAGGTGATGCTATTTCAATACTATGAGCAAAACTTTGGGCGAATTAGGAGCGGATTTCAGATGGCTGATACTGAAATCAGGGTAAAAAAATAATGACCAAAACATCACTGTTTAAGCCATTCTTACGGTAAAAAGGGCAATAAAAAAGGGTCTCCTCTTAGACATTTGGAGACCGCTGCTCTACCAACTGAGCTATACCCCTAAATACTGAGTTGAACGAGTAGGTGTCGCATGAACGTGCGGCGCCTTTTATCGTGCGAAAATTAGTATATCATTGAATGGGAAAAATGTCAAGATAAAAATGAAAAGTCTGTTGATTATCCCGGACAGGTTCTACATCATTTTGCCACGTCTTGCCTCACAGTAAGAAAACGAACGCTTTTCGGAGCCTTTATATAGGAATCGTTCTTCTCTGTTGTTGTTTCATGGATTTTTCGGAGTGCTGCTATTCTGCGGCTGAGTTCCGGTCTTTTCATAGCTATCGTAAGATATTCACCTTAAAAATCAATAAAAATACAAAAAGCTATCTTAATTCCTCTTTACATATTGACGAAAAGCCTCTATTTCGGTATAATACAATAGAATTATTATACTTTAGACGAAAGGGGCTGACACCGTGATGATGATAGGCTACACATGCACAGCACAGCACAGCACGGCAGTTAGGGCCATCCATTTGCCCTTTTTTTGTTCTACCCCTTTTTATAGAACGTTGTTACAAGCGCAGTACGTCCGTTACACTCGGGTGTTCTGCGCCTTTTTGCGTTATTTAGAACAAACGTGAATCGAGAGTGATTCTCTCGTTTAAGTCAAGACACAAGGAGAAAAGTCAATGAAAAGATTGTTGCACAGAGGGTTGAGTGTACTGATGGCGGCGGTCATGCTGGTGAGTGCTTTTACCGCCGCGCCGTTTGTTGTCAATGCGGCAACTCACAGCCACCCATTAATCCACAAGGAAAAGAAGTTCCCCACCGCGGAGGAAAACGGCAATATCGAGTATTGGTATTGTGAGGATTGCGAAAAATATTTTTCAGACGCGGACGGAGAGGAAGAGATCATTGATAAAGAAACCGTTCTGGTGCCGTACTTCACCTTTGCAGATGAGGGCGGATTGATTAAGCTGATAAGCTACAACGGCAATGACGAAGAGGTTGTTGTCCCTGACAAGGTTCCGGACAATTATCCCGACGAAGCACTGCGCAGACAAAGCTTTTCTATCATCAAGGAATCCGCGTTTCTCAACAATACAACGATAAAAAAGGTGACAATACTAGACAATGTCAGTCATATCGCCACTTCATGCTTTGCGAATTGCACCGCGCTTACAGAAGTAAGAATCGGAACCGGTCTTACTTATTTGGGCAAATTCTGTTTTTATAATTGTACATCGCTGAAAAAGGTCAGAATCCTTTCACGGAGTAATGCTTTTGATATGGATTCGTATGTGTTTGACAACTACAGAGATGTCGTCGTTTACGGTTACAGCGGTACGGCTTTGGAACGGAAAATAGAATCCACCTTCACAACCGACCTAACCTTTGTGCCGATTGACCACACACTGCGCCATGAGGACAGAGTTGCCCCTACAACGCGGAAAAACGGAAACATCGAATACTGGTATTATACAGATACCGAAGAATATTTTAAAGACGGACAGGCGCAGAATAAGATTACCGAAGAAGAAACCATTTTGCCGTATTTCTCCTTTGAGTACAGCAGCGACGGCTTTTACAAGCTGACAGGCTACAACGGAGACGACGCATACCCTTCCTTGCCCGAAACAATTCCCGATAATTACCCCGACAAGTCGCTGCGCGACAAGACCGCCACCGTCATCAGAGAAGAGGCTTTCAAAGGCAACTCGACGATTAAAAACGTCATAATACCCGATAGCTACACGCATGTCGGCTACATATCCTTCAATGGTTGCGCCAATCTGAAAACGGTGACAATCGGACAAGGTCTTGATTATCTTGCAACTGAATGCTTTGCCGATTGTCCCAATCTGGAAAAGGTCACCATCAAATCGAAACGCGGCAACTTCGATATGCAACCGGGCGTTTTTAGCAACAGTCCGGTCACGGTTTGCGGTTATTGCGGCACAAAGGTTCATGAGAAAATGGTCTATTACAGTATCCCCTTTGAGTCGCTCGAGCATCACTACGGCGAGCCTAAATGGAGCTGGAGCGAAGATTATTCGTCCGCGACCGCTGCATTCGCCTGCGTAAACGGCGACGATACAAAGAGCGTACAGGCGGTGATCGCCCATGAGGTCACCAAGGAAGCGACCGCAACAGTAGATGGCGAGATCAAGTACACCGCGACCGTCACCTTTAACGAACAGACCTATACCGATGTAAAAACAAAGGCGATTCCTAAGAAACACGAATTACAGCATTTTGTAAAGGTCGATCCGAAGCCGGAGCAAAACGGCAATATCGAATACTGGTATTGCCCGGAGTGCGGAAAATATTTCTCAGATCCAGACGAAAAAACTGAGATTCAAGAAAAAGACACTATAGTGCCGTATTTCACCTATGAACTGAAAAACGGCGAATATGTGCTGACAGGCTACAACGGCGTCGATGTAGATATTACCGTGCCGGAAAAGATTCCCGAGAATTATCCTGATGAAGAGCTGCGCGGCAAAGACATTTCCGTCATTGAAAACGGTGCCTTCGCTTACAATAGAAAGCTGGAAAGGGTGGTGCTGCAGGATAACATCATCAAGGTCGATTATGCCGCCTTCTCAGGTTGCAATAGTCTGAAAGAGGTACAGATTGGCGCCGGATTAGAATATCTCGGCAACGCATGCTTCAATGATTGCTATTTACTGAATAAGGTCACAATCTATTCTAAAAAGGAAAACTTTTATTGCGGCGATAATCTTTTTAAAGGAATCGAAGGCTACCACCGGGTTTACTGCTATCACTTTACAGGTGTGGAAGAGCAGATGGAAGCAAAAAATTATCCCCACAGCGCGATTGAGCATATCATGGGCAATCCTGATTGGAAGTGGAGCCAAGATTACACCTCTGCACGCTTGTCTCTTAGTTGTGATGCACATGATTATACCACTGCAGATTTTCCGGCGTCAGTTACCTCTAAGATCATCAAGCAGCCAACCTGCTATGAAGAGGGAGAGATAGAGTATACCGCAACCTACACTTATGAAGATAAGACCTATACCGATGTGAAAACAGCGAAAATCCCTAAGAAGCATAATCTGGAGCATAAGGAAAAGGTCTATCCGACCGAGGACAGCCACGGCAACATCGAATACTGGTATTGCCCCGAATGCAGAAAGTATTTCTCCGACCCGGACGGAGAGAATGAGATTACACAGGAGGAAACGATCCTGCCGCTGTTCACCTTCGGCTATGACGACGGCGGATCGGTTAAGCTGATCAGCTATAACGGTAATGATGAATATGTGATCGTGCCTGACAAGGTGCCCGATGATTATCCCGATGATGATCTTCGCGACAAGGATTTCTCTATCATCGGTGAAGATGCTTTCGGAAATAATACAACCATCAAAAATGTTATCATACAGGGTAACATCGATACTATCGAGGAACATGCCTTCGCAAACTGCACGAATTTGACCGAGGTGACGATCGGCGACGGGCTTGAAAATTTGAACTCTGAATGTTTTAAAAATTGCCCTGAGCTGCAGAAGGTCACGATCTATTCGGAAAAAGATAGTTTCGACATGGATCCCGACGCTTTTTCTGACAGTTCTAACGTCACCGTTTACGGCTACCGCAACACAGAAGTCCACCGTGAGATGGACGAAAACAATATCCACTTTGTTCCGCTCGATCCCGAAGAGATCGAGAATGAAATCTATTCCGTCAGCAAGACATGGGATATCGACTTTGCAAATAAGGACAAGCCCGATTCTATCCAAGTCGTCCTGCAGAGGAAGATCAGCGCCAAAGAGTGGCATACCGAAAAGATCGTCACGCTGAGTGACGCGAACAGCTGGAAGGCGGAATTTGAGGAAGTTCCCTCCGGATACTATGATGATACTAACGAAAGATACGTAAAATACAAATACCGTATCCGCGAGCTCGGCCCGAAAAAGGACGGGGACGACGAGCTCGACCCGGACGCGGAGGATTTCCAGCAGAAGGTCAGGGAACGCCTGGTCTATGACACCTGGGATTTTGACAGACCGGTCATCACACAGATCATCAACCAGGCGAAGAACCCCGAGGTGATTTGGCAGTTTGAGCCGAATGTCGACTGGGTCAAAAAGCTCGCGAAGACCACCGCGATTTCTCCTCCCTTCGTTATGTTTGAGATCGGCTCATATAATGACGGCGTAAAGGGCGTTCCGAGGCATACCACAAAGTATAAGGCGTCCTACGCAGTGGATGAGGAGGATCTGCACAAGACAAACATCACCAACCTCGCGGTTCTCGATACCACGGTTTACAAGCGCTGGCTCAATTTTAATGAAGGAGAAAAGCCCGAATCCGTATACCTGATGCTCGAGAGCAAGGCACAGGACGGTTATCTTCCTGCGCAAGAGAACTTCTACACGCCCGTATTCAATGCCGTTGTCGGCAGTCTGAATGTGTCCGATATCCCAATCGAAGGAGAAACGCTCAGAGGGCTGGTGACAGATGGAATCAGCAAGAATTTGGGCGGTAATCTGTTCAGCGAAGCGGTTGCTATGGGCGCGGACGTTCTGTTTAACAAATACTTCGCAACAGGCCTTGCGGTAGGAAAAGCAACACCCGATTCACAGAATCCGCTGACCCGCTGGCGCGTGAAGTTCACGGTCAAAAAGTACGGTATGGGAGAGAAAAAGCTCCCGATGGATTACGCGGGCGCTGAGCTGGTGACCGGTATGATGGAAATGATTATCGACGCGCTGATCCACCAGGGAGGCTTGGATTTCAGCATCCCCGTGATGTACGAGCCCCGAGACAAATACTGGAGCATCAAGGGCTACGCGCTGAGCCTGCTCCATGACTATGAGCGCACCTGCAACGTCATCAACATCAAGTTCCATCCCGGCGACGGCGATCCTAACGATCCCGATCAGCGTCCTCAGGTGATCGGCGGTACAAAGTGGTGGAAGGGCGATGAAGAAGCCAACCGTCCCAACGACATACAGCTCCATGTTTTGTATGATGACAACGGGACTGAAAAAGAAGTGCAAGGCTCACCCGTCACGGTGACAAAGGGAGACAGTTACGACAATAACGGCTGGACATGGTCGCTCAAGATACCGGTGGACAGCCCCGATCGCGACAAAGACTATTATATCCGCGAGGATGTGCCCGATGGCTATACGGTTTCGTACATGGGCTTGGATCTTGTCAACACCAAGAGCGAACCGTCCACCGAGCCTCCGACTGAGCCCTCGACTGAGCCCTCGACTGAGCCTTCGACTGAGCCGTCCACCGAACCTTCAACGGAGCCGGCAACACAGCCATCGACACAACCTTCGGAAGCTGATGATGACGACGATGACGATGACGACGGTGATCCGAGCGTTATCATCATTCCCGTTCCTTCCGTTGATCCGCCTTTCGTTCCCGGACCGGGCGGTCCCGATACGCCCGATGATCCCGATGATCCCGATGATCCGACTGAGGCTACCGAATCCACCGAGCCTACCGAGCCTGAGGATACTCTGACGGTTACCAAGATGTGGATGTACGATGAAGAAGCTGACCGTCCGTCTTATCTCAAGATCCATGTTTATAACGCGGGCAGTGAGATAACCGGTTCACCGATCAAGCTCAAAAAGAGCGATTTCAGCGGCAGCAGCACCTGGACGTCCGGTGAGATCAAGCTCGATCAGGGCGTCAAGAAAAACATGCTGACGTTTACCGAGGAATACCCGTCCAAATATGAGAACCGCGATAACTACGCTTCTACCGTGTTTGGCAGTACGATCATCAACAGATGGCTCGAAACCAACATCACCGGCACAAAGACATGGCAAGACGACAATGATAAAGAGGGCAAGCGTCCCTCTGAGATCACGGTCAACCTGATGGCGGACGGCAAAAAGGTCGATTTTGTCAAAGTTACTGCCGCTAACGGCTGGAAATACAGCTTTGTCAATAAACCGATCTACAAAACCGAAAACGGCAATAAAGTTAAGATCAGCTATACCGTCGAGGAGGAAGCGGTCGAGAACTATACCGCGACCTATGACGGCTATAATATCGTAAACACCGTGACGACGACCGACATCACCGGCACAAAGATCTGGAACGACAACAACAACCAAGAGGGCAAGCGCCCCGAACAGATCACGGTCAACCTGCTGGCGGATGGCGAAAAGGTCGATTCGGTCAAGGTAACTGAGGCGGATAGCTGGAAATACAAGTTCCTTAATAAGCCTATCTATAAAACCGAAAACGGTAATAGAGTTAAGATCAGCTATACCGTCGAGGAGGAAGCGGTCGCAAATTATACCGCGACCTATGACGGCTATACTATTGTAAACACCGCCTATCCCAAGGGTTCTTACAAGTTCACCCATACCGACCGCTACGGCGAGCAGAGAACCAAGACCGTTGAGGTTGAGCTGAAGAAGGAAGAGGTCGAAGGCTACTCCGGCAACGGCTTTATGCCCGGTGTTCCGACCTATCTCTGGACGCCGGAAGCGATGGTGCTGTATGGCGGCAAAAATCCGCTTGTCAAGGCGGCTTTGGCAGTTACCGGCAACGAGGACGATGATCCTCAAAAGGACGTATCCGTATATAAGAATGACATCCAGTGGGATTTGGTGAAAACGGTCGCGAGTGACGCGTCGAATATGACGCCCAACCCCTTGGACAATTC
This sequence comes from uncultured Clostridia bacterium, assembly GCA_946183365.1. Classification (GTDB taxonomy): domain Bacteria; phylum Bacillota; class Clostridia; order Oscillospirales; family Acutalibacteraceae; genus Ruminococcoides. The sequence goes on along the minus strand of CAMHAH010000004.1, from coordinate 141,208 downwards.
TCTGGAAGTTTTCGCGACGACAAAGCCCTATACCTTTACCTTCCGATACCATCTTGTGAAGGACGGTACAACGGAATATAGAGGAGTAGTCCCAAATGTCGCATACGGCAAGCCCGTCACGTTCAGCGCGGAGTTCACCGATCCTGAGAAGTATGTGCATATTGATGACACGATCCCTGAGGAGGGCTTCTGCTATTGGTCGGCGGATGAGGCGGGTCTTATCCCGATCACCACGAACCGCACCTTCGGCATGCTCTTGCGCGGCAAGTGGTTGGATGAGAGCAACGACGACAGAATTGTTGACGTCTACGCGCAGTATGAGAATCAGCTTGAAGATGATTGGAATCCGCTGATCGAGGAAGCGACCTTTACGCATATGATCTCCGACGAATACGACTGGGTCTACCTCGACTACATGGTCAATTATCTGAGTAAGGACGGTAAGGTCGTGCAGGATATGGTCGCCGAGGGCGACGAGAATATCCGTTACGGACTGGTCGCTGTCAAGCGTACCGCCGATTCCGAACCTCCGACCGATATGGATATGATTCATTATACGAATGATATGATCAAAAACGACAGTACAGTCGTGCGCATAGACGATGAAACGGTCGCATATCGCTTTGAGTACGGCAAGCCGACTGATGAGACCGAGCCGATCTCGAACTTCAACCGTGTCCTGTATACCCTGCAATCCGACACGAATAAGGCAGAGAACCAACAATTCTCCGTGATTGCTTATATCACCGTTGACGGAGTGGATTACTACTATTCTGACGTTAACTATGATATCAACGTGCATGAATTACTGAACAAGTGAGGTGGCAAAGTTGAATAAAGAACCATATACTCAGCTCGTGATAGATGTCATAGAGTTTAAAATGAATGATGTCATCATGTACAGTGACCCCATTGAAGAAGAACCCGAAGAGAACGGCGGCGGCGTTTTGGTCGATCCCTAATCAATGAAAAAAGAGGGCGCCGCACGTCGAAAAACAACGGCGGCGCCCTTCTTTGAGAGGCGATCTTATGAAAAGATTTATTTCAATAATGATGTGTATTGCTGTTCTGATGTTTTTGTGTACGTCATATAGCGCGGCCACTGTCTACCGTTACGGCGACTATACGCTCGGCGTTGTGAGCGGCGCGGGCGATTATGCGTTCTCTATCCGAGCTTATGACGGAGAAGATAAGGTCGTTTCTGTACCGAGAGATTACGGTGGTTTTCCGATCGTCAGGATAGACGGCTACGCTTTCGCGACGAACACGAATGTGCGTGAGGTGACCCTGAGCGGTCAGATCACCTCGATCGGAGACGGCGCTTTTGCTCAGTGCGTAAACTTGGCTAAGATCGTGATCCCCGGCTCTGTCACGCAGATCGGCAACCATGTTTTTCGAGGCTGTGATCAGATCGTGATCTATGCTACGGCCGACAGCTATGCGATCGCATATGCCAAAGAACACGAGATATCCTATGTCTGTATGAGCGCTGAGACTTATCTGTTGGGCGACGCTGACGGCGATGGATCGGTCACAGCTATAGACGCGACGTTTGTCCTGCGTTACCTGATAAAGCTGTCGGTACCGAATGTTGAGATCGTTGAGCGAAACGGCGACATAGACGGAGAGGGGCTCGATATAACAGACGCGACATATATACAGCGATATGTAGTTCTGGTTGAAACACCATATGAAATAGGCAAAACGGTCGTTATTTATAACGAATAGTATTCAAAGGTGCAGTCTGTAGCGGATTGCACCTTTTTAGTACTCTGTTGCTTGATGATCTCCGATCTACCCTCACGACCGAGCAGCAAAAGGAGAAGCTAGAGCAGATCGAGAACTGCCAGCTGTTGCTGATCGCTATGTCTGAGAAGGACGCCTACATCGAAGGCTTCAAGCTCGGTGTGAAAATGACAACTGAAATATACGTAGATACACAGCAGCGGGGATGACACATCAGTCGTCCCCGCTGTTCACGTTTATATTTAGGTGTTAGAGTGATAATAGGAAAAAGGCACGCGTGCCTAACACAGACGATTTGTGTGCACCTATGACGATAATTCTGTCAGGTGGCTACAGATTATGTGTTGCGTTCTTTTTATGAAAAAAGTAGCGACTTTATTCTTATTTGGAAATATACCTCTTCAATGTCCCGTTAATGAATTCTATGGGAGTTTATACTGAGTTCGTGGAGTGCTAAACGTGTTGAGTACATAGGGTAGGGGAGAAGTGTCCTTTCTTCTTTCAATAGAATTTGTAAAAGCTATGATGTGATGAAAGGCTAAAAAAGTAGTATACACTTGGGTATAATATCGCGCGCGCCAGTTTCGCCTTTGTGTTACGACGGCCTTCGTTGGCCGCCGAACAAGGCGAATGCGGGCAAGACCCACACCCCTTTCATTTCTTTTTCTGCTGTTTTAATTGAGAATTCTATTGCCGAATGGAGGTATGTTTGTTTATAAAAACGCCTTGTCGTATGACACAAAGAATCTTATGTTTGCTGACTTCTCAAATACGCATAGATGCTTTTGTCAAGCTCGGACAGCGTTTTAACGATATATTCCTGCGGGCGCTCCAGACCAGTCGTAATCCAATCGGCAATCACGGCAAAACAGCCGTTCACATGATAGCGAATGACGCAGGTTAAAACACTTTCGGGATAATCGGGTCCAAACTGTTCCGATAAAAACAAGCCCTCATATCCGATAAACAATTTGAGCAAATTTTGATAAAGACGGCTTGTGTTGTGAGGGCTGAATATCATTTTGAAATAAACGGCATGTTCCGTCACATAGTTTAATATATCATAATAAAACGTCGATGGCGGTTTTTCGTCGTGCTGAGTCAACAGGACGCCTACTTCGCTTAAAATGATTTTTGTCAGCTGCTCGTAAACATCATATATATCTTGAAAATGCTTATAGAAGGTGACGCGGTGAATATCTGCCTTGTCTGAGATATCCTGAACGGTAATATGGCGGAGTTCTTTCTCGGTCATTAGCTCCGCAAGCGCCGTAAAGATGGCGTTCTTAGTTTTCATAGTCCTGCGGTCGGGTCTTTTTACAGCCATTAAATCAACTCTCCCTTCTGTAACCGATTAGATTATAGCATTAACTGATGCAATTATCAAGTTGGCTACAATTTATTAATTTCTGTAAATTATGCTACTCTTGACTGCAAATGTGTAAATTTGGCTACAAATCGCGACTTGATTGAATATTGTTCACTGTGAAAATAAGTGATATATTATAGTCAGGATAACAAAACAACAATCTACAGAGGTGATAATTATGAAAAAGAATGGTATCAAAACAAGAATTATCGCAACAGCATTATCCGTAATTACAGTATTTTCGGTGGGGTCAGCCACAATTATACCGGCTTCGGCTAACGCAGCAGCAGGGCCTTCAGTCTCCGAGGGTGTAGTCGGAAGCATGGCAAAGACCGCCTTCGGGTACATCGGTAAAACATTACTCAGCGCAACAGGCATGAAGCTTGCAAATATGGCGATCGGTCCCGTATTTAACCTTATTTTCGGTTTGGACGACGGTCCCTCAAATCAGGAAGTTAAAGATGACATCGATAAGGAGGCGGCTGAAATCAAGGCTATGGTCAACGAGGTCCTCGCCGAGGTCCAGACCCTTTCGGAAAAAGCGAATAAGTATCACAGCGAAGAGATGCGTCAGCTTCAGATGATTGATTCTAACATTAGCACTTTGGAATTCAGAAAGCAAACCGACAAAATTGCCGAGGATTACGCTAATGTTCTTAAGCGTATTTCTCAGCACAAGGATAATTTCACCTGCGATGGCATGGGTAAGCTCAACAACACCACATACAAAGCTTACAAGGAAATCATCAGTGACCCCGTTTGCAACGTAAGCAATCTACAGGCTGATTTTGACGCTATGCTCAGCTTCCTTAAGGGCGAGCGCAGCACCAGCAATCACGAAAATGGCTATCAGCAGCTCACATCCTACCTGCTTGACAGGGTTATTGCCGCCGACAAAAACGAGCACAGCTATACAAATACACCCGATTACCACAAGGTTATCAAGGGTATCAACGCTGAGATAACCTCTATGGAGGAGCACGCTATCCTTGACTTTTTTGCAATCAATGTACTGAACAATATGGCAAAAAAAGTAAAGGAATATGAAATCGACAATAATATCATCTCAGTTAACGAGGATGAAGCGCCTTATACAAAGTATGAGAATACAGCTTCCGAAATGCTCCAAAGCCTCAGCGCTATGGACGGTATTTTCACAAGAGTTATCGAGGATAACAATAACAAGATTCTCGACATTGCTCCCTACACACTTAAAACCACAAACCTAAATAAATACACCGCAGAAAAGGGTTGCAGAAGCTTTATCGACGCTTGGTCGCAGGGTATTGACTCGATGTGTGATTTTACGATCGACTCCAACGGAAGATGTATAGCTGTAAAAGCTGACGCAATGAAAGGCTACAAGCTCGATGATAACGTAAAGGGCATTAATTCAAGCGGTGGTTTTGAGGTCCCCGAGCGTAGAAAGGTAGAATTGTATCTCGGCAGAGATACTTCGAACGGAAGCACATTTGACTCCACCGCTAAGTCCGACCTCAACACCTTCTCGGTTTCAAGCAACTCTGATTTTACACTGACCTATACTTTCGTAAAGGGAGGCTGCCACGCGATTTATGTCCCGGGCAACGCTGAAAACGCAAAAATATACCATAATCGCGGCACCATATACGCCACAACAGGCTCCGCGATCTGTATCAGTAACGGCGCAAAAAATACCAATGTAACGATCATCGGTGATTACAATTATGACTGCGCTGACGGATTTGAAGATAAGGGCAGCAATACAACAAAAGGATATATCATCTTCTCTAAGATCGATCCTCCAAGCGACAAACCCGACTGGTACACCTGATTGTCCCACGTAAATGCATAATAATTGAAGCTATTGACATCAATGTGTCGAACCCTCCGTAAAAACGGAGGGTTCAGTGTCTATGGAGCGAATATTGAGCGGTTCGGTTGATTCCCGTCAGCCTATGGACGAGCAATGTTCGTTTGCTGCCTTGACACCCTACAAATTACCGCAGTCTTCTCTACCGAAGAAATAGAATTACTCAAAGCGGAAGCGTTCAAGCATTTCGGCAACGGCAAGCCCTTGTACAAGCAATCTGCCGTCTACTTCCTTATGCTGAACACAGGGTTAAGACGAGGTGAGGTGTGCGGTCTGCTCAACAGTGATATCGACTTAGAGCATAGAGTGCTCCATGTACGCAGAGCGGTAAAGGAGTATTACCGCAGAGATGGTATGGACAGAGCAAAGGGACAGGAAACGAAGGTTGGCCCACCGAAAAGCGCCACCAGCGTAAGAGATGTTCCGCTGAACGACACAGCGATTGAAATGATAAACAGACTGAGAAAGAAAGTATATCTCGGCGAGGATACTCCTCTCATACCGAATGAGAAGGGCAACTTCATCAAGCCGATCAATCTGCTCCGACGATTCTACAGACTGCAGACAGCAGCAGGAATCCCGGAGGAAAAACAGAAAGGTCTTCATGCTCTCAGACATACCTTCGCCACGACCTTGATCAACGGTATCAAACAGCCCGACGGAACGATCAAGAGCTTGACCGTGAAGCAGGTAGCCGATCTACTCGGTCACACCACGACGGAGATCGCCGAGCTGTATTACGTCAAGAAGGACAATACCAAACTGGAAGGTCTGACCGATGCGTTTAACCTGTGAGATAAAACACATAAATATAACCGTTGTGAACGTATATCGGCTCACAACGGTTATTCTCTTAGGATTTTATTTCTTACTGCTTTATCACTGCATTGACAGGACAAACGGTATGGCAGTTACCGCAGTGAAGGCAGTGCTCTTGCTCGATCACATATGGGATGCTGTCGAATACGATACAGTTTTGCGGACAGACGTCCAAACAGCTTGAGCATCCGATACAGGCGTCGGTGATCTTATAGCCCTCGGGAGATTCTTCGGCTTTACCGAAAGCAAACGACGCTCGTTCGATCGGCTTCTTGCTGAGATCAAACCACTCGCCGCTGCCCTCATAGATTTGAAACACAGTCAACGCACGTCGGCTTTCCTCAGTCGGATAGATCTCTTTCATATACGGGTTCTTCTCAAACAGCTCCGGTATCTTGTCATATCCAAGCTCGCGCACTTTTCCTCTTACGGAAACAGCAACACTCGTCATGGTATCTTCGCCCTTCATCGCGGTGAAAGCGAGGAATTGTCGTTTATTCAGCCTGTCATAAAAGCTTTTACCTTTCGCTGTCAGAAAATACAAACTGTTCTCATCGGCATCCATCATATCGATCGCGCAGGTTACGGGCAAGCCCTTATCATCCACGGTGGCTACGATCGTGCGGTGGATATCGTTTACAATATAGCTAAGGTACTGTTGAACGGTCATTTCTATCTCTCCTTTTTGATATCATAACATAAATCTTCGCGTTTGTCTTGCTACAATTTGAATTTGTGGTATAATAACCGTATTAATCCGGTTATTATACAAATTTATATGCCCGCCCAGTTTGTCGCTTCGCGACAACGGGCGATGGCTGATTATACCATATAAAATAATGAGGTGATCATATGGAGTTCAAGCATATCGAATACTTTGTAGAAACAGCGAAACACAAAAGTATTTCCAAAGCTGCCGAAAACCTGTTTATCTCTCAGCAAGCACTCAGCCGTTGTATAAAGAATCTGGAAGCGGAGCTTTCCTGCAATCTGTTTGAACGTACAGTGAAGGGTAGTGTGCTGACGGAGGAAGGCAAATTGCTGTACCACAAATTCAGTCCCATTGTAGAGCGATTCCGCCATACTGAGGACGAGGTCTTTGCTGCGTTATCCAACCGTCCGCAGACGCTCAGCTTTGCCTGTGCTCCGTTTATCTTTCGTATTCTGGATACCGAGCTTCTGTTTGAATTCGAAGAACTGTATCCCAACATTACGCTGAATCGTATGGAAATGCCGGATATGGACATTGATGATTATGTCAAAGAGGATTCTAAACACTTTGCGTTGCTGGCGCTTCCCGAAAACCGTCACGGTATGCGATTCAAGCACCTGCCCGTGCTCACTGTTCCGCTTTGCTTATATGTTCACAAGGACGATCCTTTAGCACAGTATGAAAAAGTCAACTTTGCGCAGCTGCACCGCAAAAACCTGCTGATGGTCGAGAAGAAATCACACTATCATCATATGATCGAGGACTTCAGCAGCAGATACGGTGTAACGCTGAAAAAATCGTTTGAGTCATCCGATGTGATGCAGATCTATGATTTGGTCAATCGAGGAAAGGGTGTGTTTATCTCACCTGAGAACAGCGGTGCAAAAATGCTGTTCCAAAACATTCGCGTAATTCCCTTTGATGACGAAACACTGACCTATTCGATCGCCTTCATCTTCAAGGATTATGACAGATTGAGTCCTACTGTAAAGAAGTTTATGCAGCATATCATAGATAACACAAAAGCGTGAGGTAACTGCCTCACGCTTTGTTATATAAGGACCGTAATCAGAACTTACCGTTCTCGTTTGCCCAGGTCTCTTTATCGGCGATCGTCTCCATAACGTCCCAGTGTTCGGCAATCTTGCCGTCCTCGACGCGGAACAGATCATAGTAAGAGGTGGGTGCGCCGCCGAAGGTGCCTTCGGAAACTGCCAGACCGTAGTTACCGTCAGCCAGAACCATGTAGGTCTTGTTGTAGATCATCTGAATACCCTGCTCAGCGAGAGCCGCAAGCGCCTTGCCGAGACCAGACAGACCGTCTGCGATACCGGTGTTGTGCTGGATATAGTTGTCACCGTCAAAGTAAGAGGTGATGTTGTCGGGATTCTCACCGCGAAGAATGTCGCCTACGAAAGCAGAAACCACCTTGCGGGTCACTTCCTTGTCTACATCCTTCTTCTCCATAGTGCCGTCGATCTGCGTGTGACGGGAGGGATTCGGTTCTGCCTTATCAGCCAGGTTATCCCAATGTTCAGCGATCTTGCCGTCCTCGTCAAAGCGGAAGATATCAAAGGCGACCTGTTCGCCTGCACCCGCGAAGTTATAAACGGTCTGCAGGAATACCTTATCGCCGTCCTCGAACGCGCGGATGTTGTTGACGGTAGTTTTCACGGGAGCAGCTCCGAGTGCCTGAACCGCACCGACGAATGCGTCTCTTCCGGTGCCGAATGCGAGATTGTGCTGAATATAACCCTCAGCGAGTAAAGAAGCAGCTTTCTCTGTATCGGTGGTTGCGAATGTGGTGATTAATGCCAAAGCCTTTTCGATGTTAGTCATAGTGATTTCCTCCTGATTTAAGATTTATAAATTCAGCTTTTCTCTTGCTGTGACTACAGTATAGCTGACATTGATCCTTTTGAAAATGACCGAAAACTTGTGTTGGGTACAACCTAATGTTGTGGCAATCGCGCGAAGGTATCACAAAAGATACCGAGTATCATAAAAAATCGTACTTGTCATATTTGATGAGAGGTCGTATAATTAAAGCAGTTCAAAAAAGTGACAAGCGAGATGATAATTATGGATCAACAAACGACCTTAGAAGAACGCTTCGGAAAATGCCCTTACGCGACAGCGCAGAGTTTGATCTCAGGCAAGTGGGCGATCTTGATTTTGCTCTATTTGCAGGACGGACCGCTGCGCTTCAACGAGCTATTGAGGAAGATGCCGAAGATGACTCATGCTACGCTGTCGGTTCAGCTCAAGAACTTAGAAGAAAACGGGCTGATACAGCGCGTGCAGTATGAGGCGATCCCGCCGAAGGTGGAATACTCCCTGACAGATATCGGCAAAAGGTTTCAGCCTGTCGTATCCGCTCTGGAGACTTGGGGCGAGGAATACATCGACTATATGAAAACGAGGTGAGACCATGCACTACACAGGAATCATCTACCGTCCGCCGTTTGAAGCGGATTCTCTGCTGTTGCAGGTCACGGTCGGATGCAGTCATAACAAATGCAGTTTTTGCTATATGTATCATGACCGCCCCTTTTCTGTTTGCCCGATGGAACAGATAGCGGAGGATATAGAAGAGGCATCGCGCACGATGCCTAACGTCAAGCGTGTGTTTTTAGAGCACGGCGACGCGTTTGTTCTGAATGCGGAACGACTGGAAAAGATCGCCGATCTGATACATGAGAAGCTCCCCAAGGTCGAGACCATCTCAATGTACGCTTCTATCCTCAATATCCGCAACAAGACAGATGAAGAGTTGCTAAGTCTCAGAGAATGCGGTATCAACGAACTGGATATCGGTGTCGAGAGCGGTTTTGACACGGCGCTTACGATGATGAACAAAGGCTATACCAACGAAGAAAGCGTGACACAACTGCTCCGATTGAAAAAAGCAGGGATGGATTTCAGCTTGAACGTGATTCTCGGCTGTGCCGGAGCGGATCATTGGAAAGAGAACGCAGAAGCGACGGCAGATATGCTGAACCGCGTGCAACCGCATTTGCTGTTCATCGGAACACTCCATGCCGACAAAGGCTGTCAGCTGTATTACGATATGCAAAACGGCATATTCAAAGAATGCACCTACGGTCAGCTTCTCGATGAACAGGAATTGCTGATCAGAAAGCTGGAACTGAATGACACAGTCTACTTTGGCTCTCATCCGTCAAACGTCGTGCCGATGGAGGGATATCTGCCGTTGCATAAAGAAGAAATGCTCGACGTCATCCAAAAGACGCGCGAGCGCTTGCATGACCGTTTGAACACCTATCCGTTACGCGCCGGAGAAGGTTCGATATTAGACAGATAACAATATAGGAGGAATCAACTATGTCAGAAACATTAAACGTATTGAAAACACGCCGCAGCTGCCGCTCTTACAAGCCCGATCCCGTAGAGGATGAAAAGCTCAACGCGATCATCGAAGCAGGCACCTATGCCGCGACAGGCATGGGCAAGCAATCGCCGATCATCCTCATCGTCAAGGACAAGGCGCTGAGAGATAAGTTAATGAAGATGAACGCCGCGATCATGGGCATGGATATCGACCCGTTCTACGGCGCTCCCGAGCTGTTGATCGTGCTCGCTGACAAAGCGATGCCGACCTATATCTATGACGGCAGCTTAGTCATGGGCAACATGATGAACGCCGCTGCCGACCTCGGTGTTGCGAGCTGCTGGATCCATCGCGCAAAAGAGGAATTTGAGAGCGAAGAGGGGAGAGCGATCTTAAAAGACCTCGGTATCGAAGGCGACTATGAAGGTATCGGTCATCTGATCCTCGGCTACGCCGAGAAACCTTTACCCGATCCCAAGCCGAGAAAAGCAAACTACGTTTACAGAGCATAATCACAATAAAACGAACTATATACATAAAAACTGCCCGACACGGAAGTCGGGCAGTAATCATTTGAAATAGCTATCCTTCGTAACATGAATTATAAAACGCCTGATATTTTTCCGTTTCATAAGGTCTGCAGTAAACAGCAAATTCAACTATCTTAAAGCAGGAAATATAATCCTTCAAATCATCAAAGAATGCGCGTGCGACGACCTCAGGATTATTCGCAAACGCTCCACATCCAAAAGCGCCTAAGACAAGGACAGCAACCTTATTAGCCGCAGCAACAGACATGATATGTTTTGCTCTTTGCAGATGGATCCTATACAATTCTTCATCTGTAATAGAGACAGCGTTTCCTGATTCAACATTATAACGATTTCGGACGTCTTTTCTGAGATTGGGTGTGGCACAGCTGATCACATCAACTTTGAACCATTCTTCAGTTGGCATTAGCTCCGGAAAAGCCGTAGCATGACAGCAATGGATATGGTAAAATAAGAGTGCGACATAAATCATTCTTTATTCTAGAAACCAATGTTCCATATCAGATTAATTGTTTATTATGATGGCAATTTTATTATCTGCATTGGAATAAAGTAGAGCAAATTGTGAGTTTTTCTATATTTTTTTATCATTTTTCAATAATATATGTTGATTTTTACTCGCGGTAATGGTATAGTATATTTGTATAGGTATTTCATTACGTAAAACGTAAAGACAACAAACATTAACAGCGATGCTGTTCCTTCTAAAAGAATGAGGGCAAAACAATTCGGAGGTGATGTAACAGAGGGGATGAGCACTCATCGACTCGAAAAAACACTGCTTCGGTCTTTATTTGAAGACCGGAAAGAATAATCCAAATGGAGGTTTTTATGAAGTACGTAAAAAAACCCTTGAGCTTACTGATTTCTATTCTAATGATAGTCAGTATGCTCACAGTCATTCCGATTTCGGCGTCGGCTGAAACGGAACCGAATGATTTGATTTTGCACCCGGGCGACGGGTTGTACCGCATCCCCATTACAGAGGTCGGTACCTATACCGTTGAGTCGGATAACGGCGACGTTGTCTCTGTCGACGTTGTCAATCCGTATATCCCCGGAACAAGTTCACTGACGGGAAATCCGGCAACATATGTTGCTTCTATCCCCATCAATGTTACCAGCAGTACAAATCTTTATCCTTTGTTAAAGGCAAAGCACTATTATCAACCATCATCATCATGGAATGAAAGCCGTTATGCTGTGACTATCCCTGTCAAGCCCGGCGAACGAATCTATTCCAACGCTTTTTATGAGAATAACGGTATTCGTACAACCTTTTTCGGTGACGGTTCTGGTGAAAAAGGAGAAGTGTATACTTTAACTCCTACGGATACTAAGAAAAAGTTTACGGAGGATTCACAACGTTTAGACGTCGATTGTATCGAAGTTCCTACCGGTTATGATACATATAATGTTGGCTGGTGGAACGATGTCGAAACAGACGTTATTTATCTCCTTGACGCTCCGAAGGAGGAGCCCTGCATCAAGCTGACACCCGGTTCGCTCGGCAGTGCGACCGTCACCGTGAAGAAGGACGGCGAGGATTACGCTGCCTATCGTATCGGCGTTGAAGAGGTCTCGCACGTCTCTGTTCGTCTGGATCGCGATGGAGGTACCCAGCGAATCAATGTACGGGAAGCTGCGCAATACGATGTATCTTCCGATGACAACTCGATTGTTTCTGTTGATGTTGTCAATCCCTATATCCCCAACGAGAGTTCTTTGATAGGTACTCAGGATGAAAGCAAGGTTGCCTCGATTCCTCTCGACGTTACCTGTGATACGAACCTTTATCCGTTGTTGAAAGCGAAAAACTTTTATACCGACAGCGGCACATGGAATACAAGCTATTGGTCTGTAATAATACCTGTTCACGAAGGTGAAAAGGTTTATTCCAACTCTTTCTTCACCGACTCAACTGACAATACGAAAGCGCAGGCTATTCGTACCGCTCTCTTCGGACCGAACGGAGCAGAGAAATTGGGCGTAAGTGAAACCAAGGCGCTGCATGATTCCAGCACTGCCGACACCGGAGTGAATTGTATCAAGGTTCCCACAGGGTATGATACCTTTGTTATTCCCTTCTGGCCAGCTACAGTGGAACCTCAGGTATATTTGCTGGATGCTCCCTCCGAGAAGCCCGGCGTCTACTTCACCCCGAACGCAGAGGGCACGGCCTCTGTCACCACATACAAGGTGATCGACGGCAACCTTGTCAGTGACATCGTATATGATGTGACCGTCGCTTCGGCAGAGAACGACAGCATGGAGCTTAATGTCGGAGAGTCTGCTGTGAAAGCGCTCCCCGTGGATGGTACTTATACCTATACTTCTACCGGTGCCGATAATGTAACTGTTGAATTTATGGAAGCATATGAGAAGGGCGTAAGCAATATGACCGACGCTCATCTCTCTGAACTTCCGGATGTAGTTTCTTCCGAAACGAATCTGTGGAGCCTGAATAAGGACGGGTATTTCACCGAGAGCGGCGAATGGTCGACTACCGGGATTAAATCCGTTACAATTCCGGTCAAACCCGGCGACAGGATTACCTCTAACTCTATGGGTGCAGTAGGAACAAACGGCGACAGTACCAGAAACGGTATTCGCGTTACGTTCTTCAATGATGATACTGTTATAGACTCTATGGGTCCCAGCGAGGTGTATTCACAATACTGTGCAAATAATAACAGTCTCATTGTTCCTGAAGGAGCTAATACGGTTAACGTTCCGTTCTGGAGCGGCAGCAGCCCTTCGGAAAACTATCTGTACATTCTTAACGCTAATGCGGAACGCTGCGTTAAGTTTACCGGAAAAGCAGCCGGTAAGTCTACCGTTACGATTAACCTTGAGGGCATGAGATACGGTGTATATCAGATTGATGTTGTCGGTTCAATCGCTATTCCGAAAGATTCTCAGTATACGATTATGCCGAGCACCGACGGTTTGACATGGTCTTCAAGCGATACGTCCGTTGTATCGGTTGCTATGTCCGATCCGTATGTCCCGGCAACATCCGGTTTTGATTTCACTACCTTCGGTTATCCCACAAACAGTCTCGTCGATCTCACTCAGTATGCCGAGCTTACGCCCACAACGAACCTCTATACCGGCAACGTGGCAGTTAAAGCGATCAGAGCTGCCGGTACGCTGAGAGAAGACGCTACTCCCAGCGTTACGATCCCCGTTCATCCCGGCGATCGCATCGTTTCTAATTCGATGGGTCCGAAGGGTGAGAACGGCGGCTCTCAGAACGGCATCCGTCTTATTTTCCTGAATGATAACGATATCGTTGCTAACTGGAGTACCGATATTACTTATAACAAATATCTCGAGAACAACGGCTGTGTTATTGTTCCTAACGGAGTCAATACTGCTCATGTTATGTTCTGGGGTCAAACCTCAAGCAACTATTTATATATCCTTAACACCGGAACCTATCCTGTGATCACCGCAGTGGACGCCGGTGACGCTACTGTTTCCGGCAGCGCCGACGGCGATGTTGTTGAGCGGTATAATGTTACGGTAGCGGATTCGTTCGAGCCTTTCTATACTGCTGTTGTCGGAACAGATCTTGTAGTTCCTTCCACTGTTCCGGTAACTTCGGTTACCAGCAGCCGAACCGCTATCGCCACTGCTTCAACAAGAAATAATGATATTATCGTCAAGCCGCTTGCAACCGGCGATACCACCGTTACCGTAACTTACAGCGGCGGAATCACCCAGAGCTTCGACGTCTATACCTACGCTTCACAGGCGAAGTATAATTATCTCAACTCTGTCTTCAAGGGCAAGAAGATATCTATCCTCGGCGACAGTATCTCTACTCTTGATCCGTATTCAAACGATTACGGTGTTCCCAGATATTATGATAAGGATCACTATAAGGACGGTTATAACGGCGATGCTACTATCCCGATTTCCTTAAAGGATACCTACTGGGGCAATATCATCAGAAGATTCGACGCTGAATTAGGCGTAAGCGAAACATGGCGCGGCACCTGCGTAGCTGAAAGTGACCAGAACAGAGCCATGGACAGCGACAAGAGAATCGGTAATCTTGATAATAAAGGTACTCCTGACGTAATTCTCTTCTACGGCGGCACCAATGATGTAAGCAATAATAGCATCACCCCTGAATCTTTTGCGACACACTATAACAACGCTCTCACAAAAATGAAGGCGGCATATCCCAACGCTAAGATAATCGCCATCCTGCCTTGCCAACCCTCTGGATGTAATGATTATAATGCTGTTGCTATCCCGGCTTGCAAAGCTCAGAATGTTGAGTATATCAACCTTTGGGATTCAGGTGTAAGACAGTTCCACCCCGATGCGAACGGCTTCTCGACAGAAGTAAGCTATATCCTTGATACAATGTACGAGGATTACATCAACAGTGCGGCTGAAATCAACGGCGTAAGATACGCTACATTACAGGCTGCCGTTGACGCCGCTTACGCGGGCGATACCATTACCCTGCTCGAAGATGTTGACGAGTCTCTCGTGATCGACGCTAAGACTGCTAAGAACCGCAGCTCCGAGACCGCGCTCACGATCGATCTTAATGGAAACACTATCACAAACACACCCGGATACCATACCCTGTTCATCAAGAAGGGCGCTGAGGTAGTGATCACTGATTCCGGTGAGAACGGTACCATTGATAATATCACTGATAACTATGCGGCTATCATCAACAACGGTAAGCTCACAGTTGAAGACGGTATTATAACAAGAAGCGGCGGCTATTATAACTCTGTATCGGACAAGAACGCATATTACGCAGTATGGAACCGCGGTGATATGACGATCAATGGCGGTACATTCACTTCAAAAGAGGGTTATGCAAGCCTTATCGACAACGGTTGGAACGCAACCTCTTATTCATCAACATCTAAGATTGATCTCGCTGACGGCACACAGTATCTGTATGGCTACAGCGAAGATACCGCCTATGAGAACCCCACTCTCGTTATCAACGGCGGCACATTAACAAACGGCCATCATGTCGTAAACAACGATATGTTCGGTCACCTTACCGTAAACGGCGGTACACTGACACAGAACCTCTTCTCACCGCAGGTATTCTCAACCGCGATCTACAACACCGGCGAGGGCGCCGTAACTAAGATCAACAGCGGTACGATCACCTGCACAAACGAAGATGAGACTATCGACGCTTCTTACGGTACATCACAGTATTTTGACACAGTTCACTATTTCGCGGTATTTACAACAAACGAGAATAACGCGATAGGCAACGGCGCGTTCTCAATCGAGGGCGGCACTATCAACGGTCGTATCGGCGCGGGATCTGACTATGCCGAGTGGGTAGCTGAATTCAGAAAGAGACCCGGTCAGGCAGTGGAAGTCACAGACAACGCTAAGCTCGAAGTAAGCGGCGGTTCATTCGATCGCGCTGTTCCCGAGCAGTACTGCGCTGACGGTTATGTTCCCTCAGCTATTGGCGCAGACGGTAGATACACTGTTGTTCCTGGCACATTTGCTGCCGAGGTAAACGGCACTCGCTATACAACAGTCCAGGCTGCTATCGACGCTGCCGGAGCAAATGACACAGTCAAGCTCTTCGCAAACGTTACAGAGTCTGTAATATTCGAGGCTGACGATAAAGTTACCTTTGACCTCAACGGTAATAAGATCACTAATACAGCTAAGAACCACACCCTGTTCATCAAGAAGGGCGCTGAGGTAGTGATCACTGATTCCGGTGAGAACGGTACCATTGATAATATCACTGATAACTATGCGGCTATCATCAACAACGGTAAGCTCACAGTTGAAGACGGTATTATAACAAGAAGCGGCGGCTATTATAACTCTGTATCGGACAAGAACGCATATTACGCAGTATGGAACCGCGGTGATATGACGATCAATGGCGGTACATTCACTTCAAAAGAGGGTTATGCAAGCCTTATCGACAACGGTTGGAACGCAACCTCTTATTCATCAACATCTAAGATTGATCTCGCTGACGGCACACAGTATCTGTATGGCTACAGCGAAGATACCGCCTATGAGAACCCCACTCTCGTTATCAACGGCGGCACATTAACAAACGGCCATCATGTCGTAAACAACGATATGTTCGGTCACCTTACCGTAAACGGCGGTACACTGACACAGAACCTCTTCTCACCGCAGGTATTCTCAACCGCGATCTACAACACCGGCGAGGGCGCCGTAACTAAGATCAACAGCGGTACGATCACCTGCACAAACGAAGATGAGACTATCGACGCTTCTTACGGTACATCACAGTATTTTGACACAGTTCACTATTTCGCGGTATTTACAACAAACGAGAATAACGCGATAGGCAACGGCGCGTTCTCAATCGAGGGCGGCACTATCAACGGTCGTATCGGCGCGGGATCTGACTATGCCGAGTGGGTAGCTGAATTCAGAAAGAGACCCGGTCAGGCAGTGGAAGTCACAGACAGCGCTAAGCTCGAAGTAAGCGGCGGTTCATTCGATCGCGCTGTTCCCGAACAGTACTGCGCTGACGGTTATGTTCCTACAGCTATTGGCTCAGACGGCAGATACACTGTTGTTCCCGGTACATTTGTTGCCGAGGTAAACGGCACTCGCTACACAACAGTTCAGGCTGCTATCGACGCTGCCGGAGCAAATGACACAGTCAAGCTTCTCTCGGACGTTACCGAGTCTGTATTGGTAAAGGCTGACGACAGCTTCACGCTCGATCTCAATGGCTTTACTCTTACAAACGAAGCATTCCAGAATACCGTAGCTGTTATGACAGGCGGTTCATTAGAGATCGTTGACAACGGCGATGGCGGACAGATAATCAACACCGATAAGGGCTATGCGGCTCTGTTCAATAACGGTATAGTAGACATTGCTTCCGGTACTCTCACCAGAACCAATGCTACAGAAGAAGACACCTATTATGTTGTTGAGAACCACGGCACTCTCACAATCAGCGGCGGTACGTTCAGCAATGCTGATAATTGCCGCGCGAGCCTGATCGACAACGGTTACGCGAATTATGATTCCACCAAGGTATTCACCGCAGGCGGAGAAGTATTCCACTACGGTTATGTTGAGGGCGAGGGTCTTGAGCATCCGACTCTGACCATCACAGGCGGTAATTTCTACGGCGGACGTCACGTTATCAACAATGACGTTAAGGGCGTAGCTACTATCTCAGACGGTTACTTTGAGAGCACAACAAGTACAAACGCGACATATGCGTCAAAGGCTGATGTAATCAACAACATCGGTGTTCTGACAATTTCAGGCGGCGAGTTCAAGTGCGTAGGCAATTCTCAGTATGTTGTTGCCAATATCGTAAATCAGGATAACGCAAACGCTACTCCCGTAAGAATAGCTGCGGATCCTCAGACCTCAAAGTATTCTGACGGTATCGTAAACGTAACAGGCGGTAAGTTCACCGGTAAGCTTTATGCTCAGCTTGACGCTCAGAATGAAGCAGGAGAGAAAGCTGACCTGAATGTATCCGGCGGTTCGTTCTCAGATGTAGTTCCCGCTGATTACTGCGCTGATGGTTATGTTCCCTCAGCTATTGGCGCAGACGGCAGATACACTGTTGTTCCCGGTACATTTGTTGCCGAGGTAAACGGCACTCGCTACACAACAGTCCAGGCTGCTATCGACGCTGCCGGAGCAAATGACACAGTCAAGCTCCTCTTAGACGTTACCGAGTCTGTATTGGTAAAGGCTGACGACAGCATTAAGCTCGACCTCAACGGCTTTACTCTTACAAACGAAGCATTCCAGAATACCGTAGTTGTTGCGACAAACGGCACATTAAATATCGTTGACAACGGCGATGGCGGACAGATAATCAACACCGATAAGGGCTATGCTGCTCTGTTCAATAACGGTATAGTAGACATTGCTTCCGGTACTCTCACCAGAACCAATGCTACAGAAGAAGACACCTATTATGTTGTTGAGAACCACGGCACTCTCACAATCAGCGGCGGTACGTTCAGCAATGCTGATAATTGCCGCGCGAGCCTGATCGACAACGGTTACGCGAATTATGATTCCACCAAGGTATTCACCGCAGGCGGAGAAGTATTCCACTACGGTTATTTCGCAAGCGAGGGTCTTGAGCATCCGACTCTGACTATCACAGGCGGTAAATTCTACGGCGGACGTCACGTTATCAACAATGACGTCAAGGGCGTAGCTACTATCAATGACGGTTACTTTGAGAGCACAACAAGTGAGAATCCGACATATTCTTCAAAGGCTGATGTAATCAACAACATCGGTGTTCTGACGATTGCAGGCGGCGAGTTCAAGTGCGTACGTAACTCTGAGTATGTAATCGCTAATATAGTTAATCAGGATAACGCGAATGCAACTCCCGTAAGAATCGCTGCGGATCCTCAGACCTCAAAGTATTCTGACGGTATCGTAAACGTAACAGGCGGTAAGTTCACCGGTAAGCTTTATGCTCAGCTTGACGCTCAGAATGAAGCAGGAGAGAAAGCTGACCTGAATGTATCCGGCGGTTCGTTCTCAGAGGTAGTTCCCGCTGATTACTGCGCTGATGGTTATGTTCCCGTAACCACTAAGGATGAAGACGGAATGTACACCGTTAAACCCGCTACCTATGTAGCTGAAGTAGACAACGGTACACAGTACACAACAGTCCAGGCAGCTATCGACGCTGCTAACGGCGGAACAGTTACGCTTCTTAAAGATGTGACTGAGTCTGTAGTAGTAAGCGACTCTTTAACGCTGACACTGGATGGTCATACTATGACCAATGAGCCCGGAATGCATACCATAGTCGTGCTCAATACTTGCTATATCCAAATAAACGGTAATGGTACAATCATCAATAATTCCAACCATTGCGCAGCGATTTTCAATAACGGTACTTTGGATATTGATGATATTAGTCTTACAAGATCCGATGATAGAGAGGATAACACCTATTATGTTATCGAGAATCACGGAATGGCTAACATTTATCAAGCTACAGTTACCAACGAGTATAATTGCCGCGCGAGCCTGATCGATAACGGTTACGCTAATTATGAATCTACCGCTACCTTCACAACTAAGACAGGAGAAACTCTCCACTACGGTTATCATGAGGGAGAGGCAATGTATCAACCTATCCTCTATATTGGAGGAGGTACATTCAAAGGCGGTCGTCACGTTATCAACAATGATATCCACGGTTACGCTAGTATTGAAGCCGGTTCCTTCTATGTTACTAAGGCGACCGAGGGTACATATCTTGATAAGGCTGATGTAATCAATAACGTTGGTAGACTCCGTATTACCGGTGGATTTTTCATCAATAATAACTCCGATACCTCGGGTATCGTAGTAGCTAATATCGTAAATCAGGATGATGTTGACGCTACTCCCGTAAGGCATGCCGCAGACCCGCAGACGTCTAAGTATTCAGAAGGCATCGTTAATATCAGCGGCGAGACTGGGAGTTGCGAGTTCGTTGGTGAGCTCTACTCACAGACTAAAGCTCAGAATGTAGCAGGCAATACCGCTGACATGAATGTATCCGGCGGAGGCTTCTCAGAGATAGTTCCCGTTGAATACTGCGCTGACGGTTACCTTCCTACAACTAATTTTGATTATGAACCTATGTTCACCGTAGTTCCCAATACTATCAAATATACAGCAACTCTGACACTTCAGGATTCGATCGATATCAACCTTTATGTCCAGGATATTCCCGATGGTACTAATCCTACTGATTATACCGTATATTATTCCTTCAATGATACTGAGGGCGAAGCAACCCTTGCTAACCCTGATAGTAACCAGATCTTGGTAGCTTCTTGCGCAGCTAAGGAAATGAAGGACAATGTGCAGATCGAAGTCTATTATCTCGGCAGAATGATCAAGAAAGTTGATGATTACTCTGTTGAACGGTATTGTTTGAAGAAGATCAAGGAATCTGAATCTGAAGAGCTAAAAGATCTCTGCAAGAGTGTTCTTGACTACGGCATGACGGCTCAGGAATACTTCGAATACAGAGCTGCTGAAGCGCTTGAGGGTACTTATTACTCAAAGATTAGCGATATCATAGTTCCCGATAAGTATAATTTAAAATCAGAGGGAGAGTGCTCAGCAGTCAAGAAGCTTTCCGCTACACTTTCACTCGAATCCTATACTGAAATGAACTTCTATATCACTCCTGCTGACAATCATTCCATTGATGAGCTGACTGTCACTCTCAACGGTGAGAACGTTAAGGAAACAAATAACGCTAAAATCACAACTGAGATAACAGAAAATGGAGCGTTAAAGGTCACTGTTAAGGGAATAGCCGCTAAGGATCTTGACAAAGAATTAACTCTTAAGGTTTCGGCTGACGGCTGTGGTGAACGCACAATTGTTTATTCACCGCTTACATATGCTTATAGAAATCAAAATAATTCTAACAATATGCTTGCAAATAATGTAAAAGCATTGTATAATTATTATCTGACCGCTGATGAATACTTCAAGACGGTTTAAGATAACAACAATTAACTGAGTCTGGAGTAAGGCTTCAAAGCTGAAGCCTTACTCCCTGAGCTCAAATCAAAATGCTTAGAGAGGAAGGATTATTTATGAAAGAGAAATATGTAGAGGTTGATGCTACTATAGTTCGTTTTGACACGCAGAATATGCTTGTGAATTCTAACGAATGCGGCGGCGGAATCAACGAGCTTCCGGAAGACGAGCTGTAAACCTAAACTAAATCAAATCGGGGCGGCAGCATAGTTGCCGCCCTTATTTGATTTTAAGGCGATCTGCCAATTCATACTGTAAGGAGCTTTAAGGATGAAATTGATTTTCTCTCCGGTCGATACCGTATGGAAGGTCTGCGGTGAAGAAAAGTATAAACCGGATCAAAGCTACAAGCTTTCGTCGTATTGTGTTTCTACCGACTGCGACGACGGAACTTTGCTGTATAACACCCTCACCGGCGCTATGTTCTTGATTGATAAGGATGAGACTGTTGAGGATAATATCGAGCAAATGGTCAAATACCGCTTCTGTGTACCCACAGACTTTAATGAAATAGAGTTTGCCGACGGTATCAGAGAGATACTGTCTTATATGTCGTTTGATAACTCCGTTACGAGTTTCAAAGTCCTTACCACTACTGACTGCAACGCGCGCTGTTTCTATTGTTATCAGGCAGGCTGCAAGCATATCACTATGTCTGATAAGACCGCCGTTGATGTAGCAGATTATATAGCTCGGGTCAGCGGGGAAAACGCTGTCAACTTAGGTTGGTTCGGCGGAGAACCGCTGTATAACTTGAATGCTATAGATATCATATGCGACCGTCTCAAAGAGCTTGGCTGCGCCTATAAGTCAAAAATGATCACTAACGGATATCTTTTTACTCCCGAAGTGATAAAAAGAGCCGTCCAAAACTGGAACCTGAGAGAAGTCGTCATCACTATCGACGGAACAAAAGAGGTATACAACAGCATAAAGGCGTATATAAACAAAGATGATAACGCTTTTGAACGTGTTCTCGATAATATCGAAGAATTATCTGAAAACGGTATCAAAACTATCATACGCCTCAATATGGACAGCAATAATTATCATGATCTGCTCAAGCTCTGCGATATCCTCGGCAAACGTTTCAGGGATAATAAAAACGTATTCGCGCATCCCGCACTTTTAAAGGAATTTATCGGAAGTATAGGTCATTTCAGCAGCGATCGTGAGCAGATAGACGCCTATATTTTCATTCTTAATAAGCTCAAGGACGAGGGTCTCGATATCACTTCAAAGTTGTCGCGCGGCATAACTCTTAATCGGTGTATCGCCGACAGCGACAGAGGCGAGGTCATAATGCCTGACGGCAGCCTTGAAAAATGTGAGCATTTCAGTGATAAAGACCGTATAGGTACGATCTACAGCAGCGAACGTGACCATGAGATTATCGCGTCATGGAAAGAGAGAATTGTTTATCCCGAATGTTCAGATTGTGCGCTTTATCCAAAATGCTATGAGCTTAAAAAGTGCGCGTGGAGCTCTGACGGCTGTTCTTCTCGTGTTCGCGAACTCCGACTATATAAACTTAAAAGACGTATACTTAAAGCGTATCTTGATGAAAAAGCCAAATCTTAACGGTTGATTAAGTAATAAATATGTGTTATAATGGTTTAAATCCTTTTTAAGGAGGGATCATCTTGCTGAAAAGACGTTTAGTTATCAAGCTTATATCCGTATCTGCTGTATTACTGATGATATGTGTGATAATAGCTTCTTCCGCTTCAGCTGCGTTCAACGCTGTTTACATAAGAGGCGATGCTGATTTCAACGGTGCCGTCAATATACATGACGCAGAGAAGATACAGTCCCTTCTTATTATGCAGATCACCGATCCCGACGGCGGTATTTCTGTACGCGGAGACGTAAACTCAAACGGTCTCGATATAACCGACGCTACGTTTATTCAACGTTATGTCGCGGGCTACAGTAATACATTCAGCATCGGTGCTAAGATCAAAGACGGCAAAGTAATCAGTGATCCTACAGAAGACAGCAACGAGCTTCCCGAGGATATATTGTAATCTGAGTTTTTGTCTACAGATGTTTTGATCGATCATAAATACATAAAAACGCATGACCTAACATAAAAACGAAATATAATCAGATACACAGCAGCTGGGATAACACGATAGTCGTCCCCGCTGTTCGCGTTTGTATGTAGGCTTTAGAGTGATAATAGGATAAAGGAAGTAACCGCTTAATAATCACCCCTGGCATAAAGCGAACCCTCTGCAGATAAGCAGAGGGTTTGCGTGTATATATGGTGATTATTCTTTGGCTGATGAAGTCGATTTTGAGCGCCGAATGATGGACTGCTTCATCTCATTGCTCCAAGGCATAAGGCTTTCGAGTTGTTCATTGGAGATGAGATAAATGTAAACCCTCCGTCAGAAAACGGAGGGTTAGTGTTTACGGGGTGGTTATTAAGCGGTTACATTTAATGGGGATGGCTATCAGTCATCCCCGTTTCTAATGTTAATATAGTATCTTTAATCCGGATAATCGTATCGAAGTTTCCGAAGTACTGCTCGAGCAGTTTAGCGTATTGGTCAATAATATCTAGCTCCATAAGGAAAAATAACCGTTGCAAACGCCTGATGTTCGCAACGGTTGTTTTGCTTTAGCTTCTTATTTAACGCTATCAGGCGCGCCAAGCTGTTTATATGTCCTGATTATCAAAAAGAGAGATGATACACGGTATCGCGTATTTTCGCATGAGCTTACCGATCCTTTCCTCGGAAAGGTAAGAGTGATTTTCCATAGTTATACCTCCGTAAAAACAAATAACTGCGTAAGTCCGAATGTCGGACTTACGCAGTTTTGCTGCTCACATTGATTTGGATTATATCATGTTTTCAGAGAAAAATCAAGCGGTCAATCCCACTCTTTTTTCCTGCTTTCGATATCCTTGCGGAAGATCAATTTGAATATCCTTCTGACAAGCGGCTGGATAAAGAGGTGCTGTGAGAAGAACGCGAACGGCAGGTTGTAGCACACGAGCTTGAACCGGTGGCAGAGTAAAGTGATAACATTGAAGCCTTCAAAAACGGATAGTAGATGACAGCCGCGATAAAGCTCATCGCGGGACATATGATCGCGACCGTAACGGTGATGACAGCGCCCTCAAAGATTACCGGATGGGTAGTTTTTATATCGAACATCTTGGACGCTATCCTGAACGACAGCGGACTTCCGACCGGTACCTCGAGCGTATAGGCAAAGACGAACTCCACAAGTACGACTGCCCAGATCGGCAGCATCGTACCGAACATCATGATACCGCCCTGCTTGTTGACAGCGGTCAGAGCGCTGCTTGTGTCGTTATGTATGGGATGTATTATAGCATATTCAAGGCGTTTCGGTCAAGCCTTCTCGGTGATCTCGATGTTGCCTGTCAGGATATCGACATATTGCAGAGAGTGAACTCTCGGAGCGCCCGTCGTATACTCTTCGATGGTAAAGATGTTTTTATATACGCCTTTGATCTCTACCGGATCGTTTTTCAACTCCAGTCTCGGATGATTCAATCTGACATTGATATGGATCTTCGGAGAGACGGAATACAGGTAATTCACCTTTTTCTTAATCATATCAAGCTGTGTCATTATTATTTCCTCCAAAATATAAAAAACGTGTAACGCCAACCGGACTTACGCGGTCATACGCTACACGTTGTAAGGTTATTATATCACATTTGAGCGGTACTTTCAAATGGTGATTTTAAACAAAAGAGAGGGTAATTCAATGCATGAAAGAGGCTAAACAAAACATTATTAAGAAATCAATTTGCCGGTTCGAAAGAAGGACGCCACGCGGCGAACTGCTTTAGCTGCTCGTCGGTACGGTGATAGTATCGCTCACCTTTATCAAGCTGAGCGATACGGTCCATCTCATCATCTGTCAGCTTGAAATCGATGATATCGAGGTTATCTTTGATGTGATCGACATTCTTGCTGCCGGGAATAACAACGAAGCCCATTTGAGTATGCCATCTGAGGATGACTTGAGCGGGAGATTTGCCGTATTTTTCGCCGAGTTCAACAAAGACAGGCTCTTTCAACAGACCCTTGTCGCCGTGACCGAGCGGGTACCATGACATCAGCTTTATATCGTATTTGTCGAGAGTTTTACGAAGCTCTTTTTGTGTATAGTAGGGGTGAGCTTCTACCTGGATGAACTGCGGAGCGATCTCCCACTTTGTTTCCAACTCAGCAATATACTTACCCTCGAAGTTAGAAATACCAATCGATTTTGCTTTGCCTTCTTTATAGGCTTTTTCCAACTGACGGTATCCCGCGAGCCAATTTCCGGCAGGCTGATGGATATAGAGCAGATCGACATAATCTAAACCGAGGCGCTCGAGAGTTTCTTCGACTGCGTTCGGGTTCTCGTATTCACTCGGCCAGAGCTTAGTTGAGATGAATACCTCATCTCTTCTGAGCCCGCTCTCTTTTATACCTCTGCCTACAGCGCGCTCGTTGACATACGCGTTTGCCGTGTCAACAAGAGAATAGCCCATTTTGAGCGCTTCACGAACGCTGTTCTGAGCGTCGCTCGGCGCAAGCATAAAGGTGCCTATACCTATGACAGGGCACTTTGATCCGTTATTTAGTGTGATGAATTCCATAATGATCCTCCTTAATATGCAGATGCTTTTGAGCCGGTCATCAGCCATGCTCCGTTTTCTTTTCGTAACGTAAAATCACCGCGCAGCTTCCAGCTGCTTATTCTTCCACCGTATACAGCGGCGGTTACGCGGCTTTTGCCGATCATTCTCGCTGTATCGCCGTTGACTGTAACTTCAATGCTTTCATGTTCGGCGCTGTAGTAGTTGAACGTTCCGTCTTTAAGACCGCTGAGGAAGGTCTCTCTTGACTGCTGTACGCCTGTCATATGCATAAGTACATAATCATCAGCCATCAGCCTTTTCAGGTTTCGGACGTCCTTGTCTATCATATACCGCCAGTATTCGCGATACAGTTCTCGTATTGCTTCTCTGTCGTCCATGATCATTCCCTCTGTTCGCTCGGGTCAAGATAGCGTATCACCTTTGCTGGCACACCGCCTACCACCGCGTAGTCGGGCACATCCTTTGTGACTACAGCGCCCGCGGCTACAACCGAGTATTTGCCGATCGTCACTCCAGGACATATCGTCGCGTTCATACCGATCCACGCGTTCTTCTTGATAAGTACTTTTCCGTAAGTGTAGATCGTATGGCGGTTGTTCATATCGTGATTGATAGTAGCGATGCGCAGTCCCGGCGCCGTCATTACACCGTCTTCAAATTCGATACCGCCGGACGCGGAAAGGATCGCGGAGTGATTGATGAAAACGCCTTTACCGAATTTGACCCGATTGCCAAAATCACAGATAAAGGGTGTAAGGATGCGCACATCGCTGAGATCTGTCCCGAATAACTCTTCAAGATAGGTAACGTAAGACGGATCATCAGGCATAGCGGCGTTTGCTTTAGCGCACAGAACTCGCGCGCGCATCATCTCGTCGACCGCTTCCTTGAAATACGGCTCACGATTGTCTGTAGGGCCGCCCTTATCCATCAGTTCATATACATATCCGTTTTTATATTCCATATCGATCACCTTTTACATCAAACCGTTCGATTTCAGCCAGCGCTGTACGCTGCTCTTTGAATTTGCGGCATTGCTGCCTGTAATAGGCAGACCGCTCTTGACGGTGGCTCCTGGACAAGTTAGTTTGATATCGCGCTCGCTGCTGCCCATGCCGCTGCCCTCGTTAGTACACAGCGGAAGGATAGTCTTACCGGTGAAGTCAAAGGCTTCAAGGAAGGTGAATACCGCCATCGGCATCGTGCCCCAGTAGTTGGGATAGGCAAGCACGATAGTGTCGTACTCATCGATCGTATCAGGCATTGATACAAGCTCGGGGCGGGCATTCGCGCGCAGATCCTTTTTCGCTTCATCGATACAGGTCATATAGACAGGGGAGTAGGGGTGTTCCATCTCGATATTGAATTTGTCCGACGGGATAAGCTCACTGATGATATTGCATACTATCTCGGTATTGCCGACCTTTACATAACGCATCGCGCCCGAGAAGTAGTTTTCATCCGCTCTTGAAAAATATGCGATCAAAGTTTCAGCCATTGTTGTGACCTCCTGTTTATTTTCTGCCTTTATTATATCCGAAAAGTATTGCGAAGTCCAATTGATATATGCTATAATTGATTTAAAATTTAAATAACAAGAGGCGCATTATGACTACAAAACAAATCGACTATTGCATAGAATTAGCTCGTACGCTCAATTTCAGCCGCGCGGCGGAAAATCAATTCGTCAGTCAGCCGACCTTCTCTTATCAGATCAAACTGCTTGAGGATGAGATCGGTTTTACGATTTTTGAGCGCAGCGGAAAGGGCGCGTCGCTCACTCCCGCGGGAGCTCAGTTTGTGAGCTTTCTTTCGGGTATGCGCGAGGATCTGAAACGCGCTGTCGAGCAAGGGCAGAATTTCAGCGCGAAGTACAAGGACACTGTCACCGTTAGTTTGATGGTGCGTCAGGCGATCTTCTTCCTTCCCGAAGCCATGCGATTATTTGCTCAAACCGCACCGGATGTCCAAATCGTTCCGAAGTTCCAATATGAAGGCGGTATGGAAAGCTTTCTGAAGGGTGACGCAGATATCCTGTTTTCTCTCAGGGAGCATACGCGTCAGTTGTCGAACGTGGTAGTACACGACCTGTTTGACAGCCATATATACTTGATCGCGCAGAGGGACGATCCTCTCGCTGAAAAGAATTTGATAACCGAGAGCGATCTATACGGCAGGACATTGATGGTCGGCGGCGGTTCACCTATGGCGCTGAAAGCGGTACAGCATCGCTTGATCTCGACCGGGAATATCAGCTATTTCAACAGCGCGGATCACGACACGACGCTTGTCAATGTAGCCGCTGGCAGAGGTATCTGCTTAGCCCCGGGGTTTCTTAATGACCACAGCGGTCAGTTCGCGTGGATACCATATGATTGTGATGAGCGTTTCAAATGTGTTCTCTGCACGAACAAAAACGATTCTCGACATAGTCTTACTGAGTTTATCTCTGTTCTCAAAAAGCTATATAACGACGCTATAGCTTTTCCGCTGTAATAATTCGTTACTAAGGTCGGCTATATTACCGGCGCCGAGTTCAACGCATCTGATGAGTTAGACAATGCATGCCTTACCGAAAAGGTATGTGAATAGCTTGCAATAGATGCTTTTCGAAAAATTGTTCGATAAAATATTGAAATTAGGCTGTATATATGCTATAATAACTCGGGAGGCGAAAAGATGAACCAAATCATTATCCATGTAGATATGGACGCTTTCTATGCCTCTGTCGAGATGAGAGACGACCCAACGCTTCGCGGCAAGCCTCTTATTATAGGCTCTCTGCCAAATGAGCGCGGTGTAGTCGCTACCTGCAGCTATGAGGCTCGCAAATACGGCGTTCATTCCGCTATGAATATAAAAGAAGCGTATCGCAGATGTCCCAACGGCATTTATATGCATCCGAATTTTGAAAAGTATAAGGCTGTTTCTTCTCAGCTTCATGATATCTGGAACGATTACGCGACCGCGTCTGAGACCATAGCTCTTGACGAAGCCTACCTTGACGTAACAGAATACGCAAAAACATTTGAGGGAGCCCGTGAGATAGGGCATACTATCAAGCAGAGAACTCAGCAGGAGCTCGGTCTCACCTGTTCCGTAGGCGTAGCTTATTCAAAGACTTCAGCCAAGACCGCAAGCGAAGAGAAGAAGCCCGACGGATACTTTGAGATACCCGACGAAAAGGCGTTTGTAGAACTGATGACAGACCGCGACGTTCGTTCTCTGTATACAGTAGGGGAGAAGACCGCCGAAAAGCTCAATTCAGCCGGTATATATACCGTTCGTGATATTCAGGAAAAGCAGGAAGAAGTCATTCGGCTTCTCGGTAAACAGGGGCGTTGGCTCACTCAAATAGCGTTCGGTATCGATAACCGTAAGGTCGTGCCTTATCAGCCGCAGAACGCGAAATCCATCAGCAGAGAGCTTACTTTTCAAGAGGATGTCTCAAACGACGCTTTGATTAAAGATGTTATGTTTTTGCTTTCTCTTTGCGTTGAGAACCGAGCGAAGCGTTATAGCCTTTACGGAAAGGGAGTAACTCTTAAGATCACTTATTCAGATATGAAGAGTATCACCCGCTCAAAGGCGACCTCATCCTGTGTATCTGCGATCGATATATATAATGAGGCGGTCCAACTCTTCGATAAGGTCAGCAAACGTCCGATCAGGCTGATAGGAGTAGGTATCTATAATTTGTCAACCGAATACGAAAGGCAACTCAGCTTTGATGACTTTTTAACAGACAGAGAGCAGGTCAGAAAAGCGGAACTGAAAGCTCTGTTTGATGATCTCCGAGACAGATATTACCTTGATTTTGAGGGTAATCTCGAGAAGATATTCAAGGTGGAGACGCTGCATCGAACAGCCGAATATATGAGAAAACATATTTAAACATATTACCCGCTTAATCATATTAAGTATAAAAAGACCTCCTATGACATTATCGTTTGTCATAGGAGGTTTTGTCATATGATGAATCAGATCTTATCCATGATCTTCTGCGCGACATATACGCCGCTTGCTGAAGCGTGGGACAGTGAATGGGTGACGCCTGAACCGTCGCCGATAACATACAGTCCCTCATATTTAGTCATGAGGTTTTCGTCAAGGGCGACTTCCATGTTGTAGAACTTGACCTCAACTCCGTAGAGAAGCGTATCGTCGTTAGCTGTACCGGGCGCTATCTTATCGAGAGCGTAGATCATCTCGATGATATCGTCAAGTATACGCTTGGGCAGTACAAGACTGAGATCTCCCGGCGTAGCCTGCAGAGTGGGGCGCACAGTGCTCTCTTCTATGCGGTTATGATTAGAACGCCTGCCGCGTTCCAGATCGCCGAAGCGCTGGACTATAACTCCTCCGCCAAGCATATTGCTCAGCATAGCTATACTCTCGCCGTAGCCGTTGCTGTCCTCAAACGGCTCTGAGAAGTGTTTGGATACCAGAAGCGCAAAGTTTGTGTTCTCTGTCTTTTTTGACGGATCCTCAAAGCTGTGACCGTTTACGGTAACTATTCCGTTTGTGTTTTCGTTAACGACTATGCCGTTGGGGTTCATGCAGAACGTACGCACATTATCTTCGAATTTTTCGGTACGGTATACGATCTTGCTTTCGTACAGCTCGTCGGTAAGGTGAGAGAAGATCACCGCGGGCAGCTCTACTCTGACGCCTATGTCTACGCGGTTGGACTTTGTGCTGATATTCAGCTCCTCACATACCTTTTCCATCCATTTTGAGCCTGAGCGGCCTACAGATACGATACACTCTGTGCAGTCGTCATAACCGTTCTTGTGGTGTACTCTGTATCCACCGTCGATTATCTCGATCCTTTCAACAGGGGTGTTGAAGTGAAAGTCAATGATATCTGAAATGCGGTCATAAATATTCCCGAGCACGACATAATTTATATCGGTTCCGAGGTGGCGTACGGACGCGTCGAGGAGCTTGAGCTTATTCTGGGTGCATATCTTCTTGAAATCGGTTCCCGAAGTAGAGTAAAGCTTAGTTTCAGCTCCGCCGTTTTCGACGTTGATCTTATCGACATAGTGCATGAGCTCGAGGGCCTTGTCTCTGCCGATATATTCGTGCATGGTACCGCCGAAGTCATTGGTTATGTTATACTTGCCGTCAGAGAAAGCTCCCGCTCCGCCGAAGCCGCTCATGATAGCGCAGGTCTTGCACTTTATGCACGACTTTACCTTTTTGCCGTCGATTGGGCATTTGCGGTTCTCAAGGGCGTTACCTGTTTCAAAAACCGCTACCTTTAGGTCGGGGCGCTTTGTAGCGAACTCATACGCCGAGAAGATACCTCCCGGACCGGCGCCGATTATAATAATATCATATTTCATATATTCCTCCGTGAATGATCGCCGTGAGTATTACAGCCCGGCGATCGGTTTTAAAATGTTATTTCAACTATTTCCTGCTTTATTACATCTATAAGCCCTTTGCCGTTCAGCCTGAGCTTTGGGATAACAGGCAGGCTGACGAACGCAAGCGTCATGATGGTGTCTATATCCTCAGACGCCCCGAGCTCCCTTGCGGCTCTCTTGAGCGCGTTGTTTTTCTCTGCAACTTCTTCTACGCTCAGATCGCTCATGATACCGGCAATCGGCAGCGGCAGCGCCTCAAGGATCTTTCCGTCCTTTACAACGACGAGACCACCCTCGAGCTTTCTGACAGCCTCTGCCGCGGCGGCTATGTCTTCGTCGCTTGTACCGATAACTATCAGATTATGTGAGTCGTGAGCTATACTTGTAGCTATTGCCCCGGATTTCAGACCGTAACCGGTGACAAATCCTATACCTATATGACCGGTGTTGTGGTGGCGTTCAAATACAGCCGCTTTGAGTATATCGCGCTTTATATCTATACCGCCGTTTTGCCTTCCGACTAAGGTCGGCTGGATTATGATCTCATCGGTCAGCAGCTCATGCTTTTTAAGACCGATCACACGCTGAGCGTGCATGATCTCTTTGGTTTTAAGATTATCGGGGCTGATCTGCTTCATATGGAAGGAGTGAAGAATCTTATCATTGCGGGGCAGGGGAGCGGTGTGGTCGTTGATTACTTTACCTTTTTTTGCCGCGAGCTTACCGTCCGTAAATACCATATTTGCCTTGAAATCAGTAAGGTCATCCAAAACAACTAAATCGGCATAATAACCCGGAGCGACAGCGCCTCTCTCATTCAGCTTAAAGTATGAGGCTGTATTGAATGTACACATCTTTATCGCGGTTATGGGATCAGCCCCGAGATAGACCGCCTTTCGCAATATGGCGTCTATATGACCGTCGCTGAGGATATCCTCCGGGTGTCTGTCGTCGGTACAGAACATAGCTCTGTTGCAGTACGGGGGCTTGCATATGTCTATAAGCGCTTTAAGGTTTTTCGCCGCTGTACCCTCGCGTATCATTATCCATTGTCCCTTAGCTATCTTTTCGATAGCCTCACAGGCATTAGTACATTCGTGGTCCGAGCGTACTCCGGCGGCGGAATAAGCGTTCAGCTCCTTACCTCCGAGGAACGGAGCGTGACCGTCTATGATCTTGTTACAGCTGCGCGCGTCAGCTATTTTATCAAGCAGTTTTTCATCGCCCTGAGTTACGCCTATCGAATTCATGACCTCCGCGAGCCCCAGAACTCGGTCGTCGATGTAATAGGGTCTGAGCTGCTGAGCTTCAAGCGTTTCACCGCTCTCTTCAAGCGGAGCTGAAGGCACACAAGACGGCATATTGAAGTAGATGTGCATATCAAGGCCTTCGCAAAGTTTCATTATGTAGTCGATACCGTCGGTACCCGCTACATTCGCTATCTCGTGAGGGTCAGCCATCACCGCGGTGGTGCCGTGCGGCAGAGAAGCGCGCTCAAACTGGGCAGGAGTGACCATAGTGGATTCGAGGTGTATGTGACTGTCCATGAACCCGGGTACTATTATTTTGCCATTTAGGTCGATCTCTTCTTTACCGGTGTATATACCCAGACCGGCAATACGATCGCCGCAAATGGCTACGTCTTTTTCTTCAAGCTGTTCGGTGAATACATTCAGCACTTTCGCGCCTTTGAGTACGATATCCGCCTCAAGGCGTCCCGCCGCGACGTCGATCAGTTTTTTAAGGTCCATATCTGCGCTCCTCTCTGTAGTTTCTTCCTTCATATTATAATAACATATGATTATAGATATATCAATTATTTTTATGCAATCTTATAAATTTTTTGATTGATATGCACAATGGAATAACAGTTTTTTTGTCTTGCATAAAGAAATATCAAAATTACATATTGACATTTCAAAAATAAAATGATATAATTCGACTGTTCGATATGCGAGTGTGCTGGAATAGGCAGACAGGCACGTTTGAGGGGCGTGTGTCTTTGACGTACGGGTTCAAGTCCCGTCACTCGCACCATTTAATTTAAGGGACGTCCTATGACGTCCCTTAAATTAATTTATACAAATAAAGTGACGGGACTTGAAAGCCCGTTAAGAAAACAGTCCTGCGGACTGTTTTTAGGGCGTGGCACTGATAATTGGATGGAGGCATATATGGTACGGCCAATGAAAACCATAGCTGTTTTATCATTGATCCTTACGATCGCCTTTTCCGTTGTATACAGCGTTACCGCGATCAAGCTCTTTATGACGCTTGCCATTACATCGGGTACGATAGCTTATCATTTCTGTATGCGATTAATCGTCGGCTTTCTTTTCAACATCTTCATGCGTAACAAGGCAGATTATAATTTGCCGTGGTTCCAAGTCGGCAAGGCTGAGCAGAGGTTATATCAAAAGCTGAATGTCAGGCGATGGAAAAGGTTTATACCTACTTATGATGTTGAGGCATTCGACCCGTCTCTGCATAGCTGGGATGAGATAGCTCAGGCTATGTGTCAGGCTGAGCTTGTCCATGAGACTATTATCGTCTTGAGTTTTGTGCCGATTGTTTTTTCGGTTTGGTTCGGTTCTCTCGGTGTATTTGTTATCACATCTGTATTAGCGGCTTGTATAGATCTGGTTTTCGTAATTATCCAGCGCTATAACCGACCCAGAGTTATTCGTATGATAAACAGAAGAAAAAATATATAGAGGTATATCATGTATCATGTATCATTCCCCGGATTGGGGATAAATGACCTTGAAATAAACAGAGTAGCTTTTTCGATAGGCTCATTCGATGTTTATTGGTATGGTATTTTAATAGCTACAGGTCTATTGCTTGCGGTGCTGTACGCGTATTTCAACGCCCACCGCTATGATGTTGACCGCAATAATCTCATAGACTGTATCATCGTTGGTATCATCACTTCCGTTATAGGCGCCAGAGCGTATTATGTTGCGTTTAAATGGGACTACTTCTCAGCCCATCCGGGCGAGATCATAGATATTCGTGACGGCGGTATAGCTATCTACGGCGCTATCATCGGAGCGCTTATCGGCGGTCTTATCATGGCTAAGATACGCAAGCTGAAGTTTCTGCCTGTGCTCGATATAACGCTTACCGGCTTCTTTATAGGACAGGCTATCGGCCGCTGGGGCAACTTCTTCAACCAAGAGGCGTTCGGTACTCCGACCGACAGTATATTCCGCATGGTCAGCGAGAATACAGGCGGGGTAGGGGTGCACCCATGCTTTTTATATGAGTCTGTATGGTGCGCTCTGGGCTTCTTACTTCTGTTTATCGTAAACAGAAAGTTCCAGAAATATCACGGTCAGGTGTTCTATATCTACCTTGTATGGTACGGCTTTGAGCGCATGATCGTAGAGGGTCTCAGGACAGACAGCCTTTATCTGCCGTTCAAGATGTTCGGCTATGACATCAGAGTGTCGCAGGCTTTATCAGCGATCCTGATGGTTGCGGGTATCATCCTGCTGATCGTCAACAGGAATAAGAACGACGGTATGCGCGGCAGGACTTTTACCAAATCATATAAGAAATCCAAGAAAAGAGGTTAATATATGTATCAGTTTATCGACGGAAAGTTAGTTTCTCAAAGCGTAAAGGATCGAATTCGAGACGAGGTATCCGAGCTTAAGGCTCAAGGTAAGGAGATCACCCTCGCTGTCATTATCGTCGGCGATGATCCCGCTTCAAGAGTATATGTTAATAATAAAAAGAAGGCTTGCGAGTATGTTGGCTTCCGTTCTCTTGAATATGCTCTGCCCGCTGAGACCACTCAGGAAGAGCTAATATCTCTTATCAATGAGCTCAATGACAGAGAGGATGTAAACGGTATCCTCTGTCAGCTTCCTGTCCCCAAGCACATTGACGATAAGGCTGTGATAGCCGCTATCTCTGTTGAGAAGGACGTAGACGCTTTCTCGTCTTATAACGTAGGCAAGATAATGATCGGCGATTATGATTTTCTGCCCTGCACTCCCGCCGGTGTTATGGAGATGCTCAGCTATTATAATATAGATGTAGATGGCAAGAACTGCGTAGTTATCGGCAGAAGCAACATAGTAGGCAAGCCTATGTCTATGCTGCTCCTTCATAAGAACGGTACCGTAACGATCACTCACAGCCGTACTAAGAACCTCGCCGATATCACTAAAGAAGCCGATATCCTCGTAGCGGCAGTAGGCAGAGCGAAGTTCGTTACCGCCGATATGGTCAAGGACGGAGCCGTAGTCATCGACGTCGGCATGAACCGAGACGAGAACGGAAAGCTCTGCGGTGATGTTGATTTTAATTCTGTAGCGGAAAAATGTTCATATATCACTCCCGTTCCCGGCGGCGTAGGTCCCATGACCATCGCAATGCTCATGCAGAATACATTAAAAGCCTATCATATTCAGGATAATCAATAAATATTTCTTGACAAGCAAATCTCTTTATGATATAGTATATAAGCCGCATACTGTGGGTTTATTAAGTGTGCTTGAATGTACTTCTGCGCCACCCACCTGTAGCGAGTCTGAGAAAAAGGAATGATAAAATGTTCGCAGTAATCGAGACCGGCGGTAAGCAGTACAAGGTTGAGCAGAACGACGTTATCTTTGTTGAGAAGCTCGACGCTGAAGACGGCGCTACTGTAGAGTTCGACGTTGTCGCTGTTTCTACCGACGACGGTATCAAAGCCGGCACACCTTATGTTGACGGCGCAAAGGTCACAGCCACCGTATTAAAGACAGGTAAGGCTAAGAAGATCTATGTTTCGACCTATAAGCCCAAGAAGGGCGAGAAGCGTAAGCTCGGTCACCGTCAGCCTTACACTAAGGTTGAGATCAAGGCTATCAACGCCTGATGATTAAAGTCGAGTTTTTCGGTACTGAATTGCTGTACGGCTTTCATATCACAGGTCATTCGGATATGAACCCCGGGGGTCCGGAGATTATATGCGCCGCTGTATCGAGCGCCGCGTATATGACAGCCAACACGATCACCGACGTTATCGGCTCGAACCCCGAGCAAAGCGTCAGCGACGGCGATATGTACCTGAAATTACAGACTGAAACCGAGGCTCTCAGATGCCGTGATATCTTAGACGGCATGAGGCTTCATCTAAGCTCCCTTTCGGAGCAGTATCCAAAGTATATTAAACTCACATATTCGGAGGTGTAAGGTAATGCTGAAAATAAATCTGCAGTTGTTCGCTCATAAAAAAGGTATGGGTTCAACAAAGAACG
This sequence comes from uncultured Clostridia bacterium, assembly GCA_946183365.1. Lineage (GTDB taxonomy): Bacteria > Bacillota > Clostridia > Oscillospirales > Acutalibacteraceae > Ruminococcoides. The sequence continues at coordinate 104,984 of CAMHAH010000004.1, read as the reverse complement.
GTCGTGACAGCGAGTCTAAGCGCCTTGGCGTTAAGCGCGCAGACGGTCAGTTCGTTTTAGCCGGTAACATTCTCGTTAAGCAGAGAGGTACACACATCCACCCCGGTAACAATGTTGGCCGCGGTTCTGATGACTCTCTCTTCGCTAAGGTTGACGGCGTTGTACGCTTTGAGCGTATGGGCAAAGACAGAAAGCGCGCGAGCGTTTATCCTGTTGAGCAGTAATGACCATTACGGGCGGTTTTGATAACCGCCCTTTTCATTTATAGATTTATAGAGATCAGCGCGGCTTTTCTCTATGATAACGGTGATTATTATGTTTGTAGATAAAGCTAAAATTTTGATAAAAGCGGGTGACGGCGGCGACGGCGCTGTCGCCTTCCACAGAGAGAAATACGTAGCCTCCGGCGGTCCCGACGGCGGTGACGGCGGCAAGGGCGGCGATATCATCTTTGTGGCTGATTCCAATCTGTCCACTCTCGCTGATTTCCGCTACAAGCGCAAGTTTGAGGCTAAAAAGGGCGGTAACGGCTCAGGCGGCAGAAAATACGGCAAAGCCGCCGAGGATCTTATAATAAAGGTTCCTGTCGGCACTATCGTGAAAGAAGCCGCCACAGGCAGGATCATGGCTGACCTCAGCGGCAAAGAGCCGGTCATCGTCGCTAAAGGCGGCAAGGGCGGATGGGGCAATAAGCATTTCGCGACCCCTACACGCCAGACCCCGCGCTTTGCAAAGCCCGGTATGCCCGGAGAGGAGTATGAGGTAACTCTTGAACTGAAGCTCCTTGCGGACGTAGGTCTTGTCGGATTTCCGAATGTCGGTAAATCCACCTTGATATCCGTTGTTTCTCAGGCAAAGCCTCAGATAGCTAACTACCATTTCACTACCATAAATCCCACCCTCGGCGTAGTATCGATGGGTGAGGGGGTATCCTTCGTCATGGCTGATATCCCAGGACTTATCGAGGGCGCAGCTGACGGTTCCGGTCTCGGTCACCAGTTCCTGCGCCATGTCGAACGCTGTCGTCTGCTGGTTCACATCGTCGATGTATCCGGTTCAGAGGCTCGCGATCCCAAGGATGACTTCCGCATCATCAATGAGGAGCTCGAGAAATTCAATCCCGAGCTTGCCGAGCGTCCCATGCTGGTCGTCGGCAACAAGTGCGATCTCGCCACCGATGAACAGATAGCCGATTTCAAAGCTTGGGTCGAGGATCAGGGCTATATGTTCTTCCCGATAATGGCGGCTATCCGTTATGATGTCGATCCGCTCTTGAAGCAGATCGTCGAGGAGCTCTCTAAGCTGCCGCCTATCAAGATATATGAGCCCGAGCCTGTACCCGAGTATGAGGAAGAGAACTTCGGCGACGTAACCATCACCGTACAGGACGGCATATATATGGTAGAGGGCAAGTGGCTTCTGCGTATTCTTCGAGGCATCAACTTCGATGATTATGACGGGCTTAGTTACTTTGAGCGCCTTCTCCAGAAGTCCGGTGTTATCGACAAGCTGCGTGAAGCCGGCTGTCATGAGGGCGACACCGTATCCATCTATGACCTTGAATTTGATTTTGTTGAATAAGCTATGGATGATAAGACGATAAATTCTATCCCGACCCTTAATCTTGCTTTTATAGGCGACGGAGTATACGACCTTCTTGTACGCGAGTATCTTGTTACTCACAGCTCTGCTCATGTCGGCGAGCTCAACAAGCTAAAGGTAGCTATGGTCAATTGTAAAAGCCAGGCTGAGTATATGAAGCTGATATCGGAACACCTAACCGAAGAAGAAGAGGCGGTCTATAAGCGCGGCAGGAACACAAAGGTCAACTCCGCCTCCAAACATTCGACCATCTCCGACTACCATTCAGCGACCGGTATGGAGGCTTTGTTCGGCTGGCTGTATCTTAAAGGCAGGACCGAACGCATAAATGAATTATTCGCACTTATAATAGAAAAGGGCTTACTTTCTTAAGTGAGCTGTCGCAAGTCGACTGAGGATTTATCGATGATCCTCACATATCCTGTAAAAGAGTGTGATGAAATGAAACTAACCGACAGAGCACGGAGCTTTTTCCGCGATCACGCGGCTGATTATCTTGTGATGATCCTCGGAGCCGCCGTATACGCTCTGTCGGTCGATTTTTTTACAGCGCCCAACAACATAGCTCCCGGCGGCGTCACAGGTATCTCAACTATGCTCAATTATCTGTTTTTTTTACCGATAGGCGGCGTATCGCTGATACTCAATATTCCTCTTTTCATCTGGGGAGCTGTAGAGAACGGCGCTCGTTTCATGCTCCGTACGATGATCGCCGTAGCTTTGGTATCGGTTTTTATAGATACATTCTCCTTGCTCGGCATAGCGTACAGCGGCGACAAGATAATCGCCTCGATATTCGGCGGTATACTGTCCGGTACAGGTCTCGGGCTGATCTTCCTTCGCGGAGGCAGTACGGGAGGCACCGACATAATAGCCCGTAATCTCAACCGCCGCTTACCTTATATTAGTATAGGTAGCATTGTTCTGATCTCCGACGCCGTTGTAGTCGCTTTCTCAGCGATAGTCTACGGCAGTATCGAGAACGCCCTCTACGCGGTAATCGCTATATTCACATCCTCTAAGCTGATCGACGCGGTCGTGTTCGGTTTGTCCCGAGACAACGGCAAGCTGCTTATTATCATAACATCTAAGCCCGATGCCGTCTCAGACATCATCACAGGCAGAGAGGATAGGGGAGTGACCCTTATTTCCGCTAAAGGCGGCTATACTAAGTCTGATTTAGGAGTGATCCTCTGCGCCGTACGTCCTCACGACGCCTACCGTGTTCGTTCAGCGGTAACAGAGACCGATGATAAAGCCTTTATTATTACAGCGACTGCCACCGCTATCTCCGGCAACGGCTTCTCAAATCTCTCAACTTTTTCTTGACAAACCCCTTGAAATCGCTTATAATAACTCATGTTATGTGTATTACTATGCCCATAACAATAATAACATACCTTGCGCCGTATAGATCTGTACGGTGCCTAATGTCCAAGAGGAGGTGTAAGCATGGCATTGAAGGCTAATTACGAGACCGTAATGGTATTTTCAATGAAGCAGGGCGAGGATGGTATCCAGGCTCTCATCGAGAAGTTCAAGAATCTCATCGAGAAGCACGCTACTCTGCAGAGTGTTGACGAATGGGGCAAGCGCAAGCTGGCTTATCTCATCAACAAAGAGGCTGAGGGCTACTATGTGCTGATGAACTTTGAGGCTGAGGCTGAATTCCCCGCTGAGCTGGATCGTATCTATAAGATTACCGACGGCGTTATCCGCTCATTGATCATCCGCAAGCCCGAGGGCGAAGAGATTCCTGTTAAGGAAGAGCCCAAGGCTGAAGAGGCTCCTGTAGCTGAAGAAGCTCCCGTTGAGGAAGCTCCCGCTGTAGAAGCAGCAGAGTAATCGCAAAATAACGAATAAAGTTTATTTACGGCTTATAAGCCGGAACGAAAGGATCAAATTATGATTAACAGAGTTGTACTCATGGGCAGGCTTGTAGCCGACCCTGAGCTTAAGACTACTAACACCGGCATTTCCGTTACATCATTCCGTATCGCTGTAGATCGCAGCTATGTCAAGGCGGGCGCTGAGCGTCAGGCTGATTTCTTTGATATAGTAGCGTGGCGCAGCTCGGCTGAGTTCGTATGCCGCAATTTCTCAAAGGGCTCTCTCATAGCCGTAGACGGCCAGCTCCAGTCCCGTCAGTATCAGACAAAGGACGGACAGAACCGCACCGCTATCGAGGTCGTTGCTGATAACGTCAGCTTTACAGGCGAGCGCCGTGACCCCTCAGCGGGTACATACGGCGGCTATTCACAGGCATCCAACACGCGTGTTGCGAGCTCTTACGGTGGTTCTCAGATGCCTGTTGAGCATCCCGCTCAGCCCGCGGCTTATTCCGCAGGCTCACCCGACGATTTTCAGGTAATGCCCTTAGACGACGACTTACCGTTCTGATTACGGTAAACATTTGATTTCAACCGACTTAATGTCATTATAATATGAAAGGAGAACCCAACATGGCTGACAGACCTATGGGTAACAGACGCCGCCGTAAGGTATGCGGCTTCTGCGTAGACAAGGTTGAGCATATCGATTACAAAGATATCGCTCGTCTGCGTCGTTATATGTCCGAGCGTGCAAAGATCCTGCCCCGCCGCGTTACCGGTACCTGCGCCGCGCATCAGCGTGACCTCACTACCGCTATCAAGCGTGCTCGTCAGATCGCTCTCTTACCTTATACATCAGACTGATCTAACACTCAAAGCTCCCGTTTATCGGGAGCTTTTTTATACGCCTCCGCAATATTCAGGGAGGTGGCGCAAAGCGCCGGAGGGTTCAATCACCGCGAAATAGGGGAGAGCGCACATAATACCATCACATTCCTGCTATATAATGAAAAACAAACTTAACTTTATGCTGTTTTACCAATAATCAGAGGCGCTTTTGTGCAAATAGTTCAAATTGATTGGTCTTGAATAGTCGAAGTATACAAAATGTTGTGGTCATTAAAAAAATAAGGTTATTATCCTTGACTATTCAGCGCAAATTTGCTATAATTCATTTATTAAATAGGATGATAAGGGTAAGTCTGTCCATTTATAGACACATACCGTGACTTGTGCGATTTTTGATATTAATAAATAAAATCGCCATTTTATGCATTTTGCACAAAAGTCACAAAAGTCCTTTTATTGAAAAGTCAATAATTCCGTAGATTTCAGTATGCAAAAAGTATGCATTTGACAAATGATTAACAAAGTTGACATATGTCGTAATATGCAGGAAATATGCAGGATTTACGGAATATAAATAAGTATTTTTTATCTGTTACGGCAGTCTGTAAACAGGTGTTTACAGCTCAGTTCGGAGCGATATCCGGCAGAAAGTCCAAAATGTCAGCTTTTGTTTAATTTGCACAAAATTAACAAAACTGCCAAGCAAAGGGATAAAGGTCAGTTCCCGCCGGGTATTCGGATGAGCCTCTCCAACTTGTTTGTTGGGGTGCTTGAACAAAAGCTCTTGTGTTTCATTACTTCAAGGCTATTTTGTTCTTCCCGCGCAGACTGAGTTCATAACACTTCATAACGCAGACCGCTACGGTGTAACAATAAAGGAGGAAAATTTATGAGATCAAAATGTTCGTTTATCCTCAAAGTCACTACCTCGCTGGTATTGGCTCTTCTCATGGTGCTCGGCAGCGTATCGTCAGTCATCGGCGCGGTAGTATCTGTCGATCAGGGCGAGAACGCTCTCGCGCTCGCCGCTAAGAAGGGCTTTGATATCGCTGAGACCGGCCGTGAGGCTGATTTGGCGAGCACGGGTGCTACATACTATTACCGTGGCGTTCAAAACAGTTGGGGCACTACTTCTTTGTCTGCTGTATCCGGTCATTCGGGCTATTATTATTTTAAAGTTACTACTACTGGTGACTTTAAAATTACTATTAGTAGCAATTGGGATGAGACAAAATGGAATTCATCCAATATTAAGAATGATCTTGGAGATATTTCTCTTACTGGGTCTGATAATATAAATATACCTTCAACAGGTTGGATTTTGTTTAATCCAACTCAGAATAGTGTTTGGGCTGTTAAAAATGATCCGACACTCGCTGCTAACAGTTACTATTTTGATTTTGCTGACAGCTATTTCAACGGTACAAGTCGTAACGCTAAATATGGTTGGGTTTATTACGATAATACCACCGCAAATTGGTCCGGCGCCAGTAAAATATATTTTGTAGTTGGTCATGATACTTGGATTAAGGCATATGAGATGGAGTATGTATCAGGTACAAATCTGTATGGTGTTCATCTTAGTGACGATAATGGATTTGGCGACGCAAAGTATTATGCTGTAGTTTCTTCGTCCTCTGCTTTGAGCGGATATACTTCTTCGGTTGAAAAGAATATTATTGACTTATTAGCTGAAAGCAATGTATTGATGCATTCCAAGCTTTATACTTCAAATTCTCCTGAGTTGAACAACTCAAATAATACGTATCCTTTCACTTCTTCTTCATCAGGTAATAATTGTACTTTGTCCGGCACATGGAGCAGTACATCTCACAATGAGTACTTCAATAAAACACAGACAATAAAGGTTTATCTGAATAAATCAACTTCTACCACCGGCGGAAATGTAACTGCAAACTATTATTCAATGAACAGTGATTCTGTTGGTTCTACGCATAATTCAAGCTCATCCTTAACATCAACTTCTAATAGTATTTATGCGGCTAAGACTTCTTCTGTAAAATTAACAGCTACTCCTAAATCTGGTTATGTATTTGAAGGATTTTATTCTGATTCTTCATTATCCACAAAAATTACATCAGGAGTTTCGGGCAATTCTTACACTTATAGTGTAAGTGACATCAAAACTGTATATGTTAATTTCACTCGTGCTGCTGCAAATACTATTACGTATTCCGGTTCTAATGTTACATGGGTAACAAACCCAGCTTCTGCGTATGCAGGCGATACCGTCAGCTTTACGGTTACACCAAATAGCGGTTATGCTATTGTTTCCGTCAAGTATAATGACGGTTCTGACCATACATTGACCGCAGGCAGCAACAATACCTATTCTTTCACTATGCCCGCTAAAAATGTAACCGTTTCTGTTACCGCGTCTAAGGTATATACGGTTACCGCAAAGACTAATAAGAGCAGCCGCGGTACTATTACCGTTGATAAGTCAACTGCCGCTAAGGATGAGGACGTAACAATCACGATCACTCCCGCAGCGGGTATACTTAAGACTCTTACGGCTACCTATACAGCAAACAACACAACATACGAAAACACCGTTAATAACGGCGTACCTTCAAATACGTGGAATAAGGTTACTGAAACATCAGGTGCAGCCGCTCTTTCAAAAGCACACGGAGCCGCTGATCTCGCTCAGCTCGGCGCAAGCATCGCTCTTGCTGCGGTAGGCGCGAGCCAGACAGTAACAATGAAAATGCAGGAAGCTTCCGCTGTTACTATCAACGCTACATTTGATACATACTCCGGTGAATCAAATTATTATTACAACGGTTATGATACCGGTGGTAACGCTGTCACAAATTATTATGACAAGCAGATGACCGAGGGTATACTCAATGGCGAGAAGTTCTCTTACTATCATGTTGAGGGCAGAACCGAAGAAAATCAGCTCTTCACTGTTTCTCTCGGTCACAGTGGCACCAGCAACGGTAAAGTTTACTTTACCAGACCCGGAAGCGGAGACTGGAACCAGAGTAATGTTTATGCTTACTTCTGGAAAAACGGCGGTTCAGCACCTAAAGTTTGGCCCGGCTACAGTATGAACTGGAGCTGGAACAATGATTTCGGTCAGGGTGTTTACAGTGTTGATATTCCTACCGATGTTGATCGAGTTACCTTCAATGATAATGGAACTCACCAAACCGTTGATATTGACCTGACAGAATCCGGCGGCGGCGCTTATTATTGGGACGGTACTGAGGATGGCTCCGGTCATTACAACGTTGGTACATGGTCTACCGGACATGACGACCAGGGCTTAAAGAATGTTGGTACTGAGTACTTCTATGAAACTGATAGTTCTAATGTCTCTACGATTTACTCAACTGATGAAAATGGTAAGTCTATATTTAATACAACCGGTTTCTACCGTCATGGTGTTGGTAGTACACAGTTCGCGAAGCCAAACGGCGCAGGCAATGATTACTATATCAATGTACTTTATCCCGGAAATACATATACAATTAATAATGTGACAAAAAAAATAGGTAATGACGGACCTGTTGTTGTTTGGTCGACTGAGCCTCTTGCAGGTGACGACGAAAATGTTACAGTCTACGCTAAGGACGGCGCTATTCGCAGCGAAACATATGGTTCAACATACGCTAATATCGCTGATACAAAGATATATGCATCAAACGGTTCTACAACCGTAGGAACAAAGCACAGCGGCAATATCACAAACCAGACTTGGGAGACATATAAGGGCGTTAAGGGCGACACTATCGTAATCAAGACTCAGATCGGCGATACCGACAGCAGTACACTCACTAACGCTGCCGATCTGAAGGCTAAGTACTATGTACGCGGCTTCTGTGTAAACGGCGAGGTTTCTCAGCTGCTCGAGTGGAACGCAGATGGTCTCTATACCCTCTCCTACAAGATCCCCGAGGATTATGAAGGCACAAAGATCGAGATCACTCCGATCTATTACCTCAAGAATACTACCGATAACCCGATCGTTACCTACCGTGTAACAGGCTTTACAGATGAGCTTAAAGCTATTGGCGAAGGCAAGCCCAACTGGGGCGATACGCTCTATACCTACCCCTTCTACGGCAAGCTCGGCTCCAACAACAACGCGCTCGGCGCTTATCCCGGTCAGCCGATGGTCTACTACAAGGGTCAGTATCAGATGCAGATCCCTCAGAAGAGCACCGCATGGGATATCTACTATGATGACGAAAACCTGAGCGGTTCCACTAATGTACAGAAAGAAACTAATGTTCATAATACCTATGTATCCGGCGTAACCATGTCTAACGGTTACTATGATATCGTTCACAGACAGGTCATGGGCTACGGCAGCAACGGCGCATCAGCCGACCATGTTCAGACCTATGACTACGGCGATTTCTATAAGATCTTCAATGAGAAGAAGCCCGTAGATAACATCGTATTTGATTTCAAGTACAGAACTAAGAAGCATAACTTCGAGAATCAGCCCGGTACAACTATAACAAGGACTAATCTTGATTCTAATTACGGCACAAACGGCAACGGCTTTGAGCTTCTGACCAACTTCCACGGCAGAACAGTCGACCTCTTCGGTACACCTCTGTCAGGCGACGCGGCTGATCCTTCAAAGACAACTCCCGTTTATGTTATCTCTATCGGCGGCGTCAACGGCTCCGCAGGCGTTGAGAATATCGCAGGTTACTATGCTACAGAGTGGATGGTATACGGAAGCTCTGACGGTTCAAGCTATTCAAGAATCTCAGCCGGCGACAAGAGCTCTATCCCGCCTGAGGTACTCGTACTTAACGACGACGATACAACAAGCTTCAACACTACGACCTATCCTTCCGCTGATGCCAATCATACAATTGAAAACTGGAAGGCTCTGTATACAGCTCTCGAGGCATATCGCGGCAAGCCCGTAATGATCTCTTACGAGGCGGCTGACGCCCAGATAGGCGCCGGTAACTATGCAACCTCCGGCGGTGGCGGCGCTACCCGTAACGACGGTCGTTGGCTCTACTCTAAGAACGGTGAGAACATCACCTCTAAGATCAAGATCCAGTATTCCGATGACGGCAAGACCTATACTGATAATCCCGCAGAAGGCGAAACCGGTCATGTCACAGGTCTCTCCGCTTACTTCACCAACACGGGTGTTGAGGGTCAGATGACCTATGCTACCACAATCGACCCCGACAAGACCTTCGACTTTGAGGCTAAGACAACTAACGCTCAGTACAAGTTTGTAGGCTGGTTCATGGAAGACGGTACTAAGATCACTACCGATAACGCTTCTCATACCGAGCGCTCCGGTTCTTACACCTTCATCGCTCGCTTCAAGCAGGTTGGAGAAGGCGATCTGATCATCTCTCACGTTGTAGGTACAGACACTACTCATACAGGCGGCGGCTCCGCTAAGATAGCTGTAGTTGTCAAGGATGCTGACGGTAACCCCGTAAAGACTTTTGACGAGACTACAAGTTCTATCTCGCTTGACAAAAAATACATCAATACCGAAAACGCTCTTTACACTATCGATGTTACATTAACTGCTGTGCCTGCCGGTGAGGATCAGTATTCTTCTACCGCACTTACAACCCCTGCAAATCAAGAGAGCAAGTTCTTTTATAATCCCGGTACCGAAGATACAAGAAACTTCTCATTCAAGGTTGGTGATCTGTTCACAAACAATACTCAGACATTTAAAACTCTCGTATATACATCGATGTTTACTAAGACTGAGTATGAATATGAGATCACTTATCAGTTTAACGGCAGACTCGCTACAGGTCAGTCATTCAAGCGCAAGGGCACTATGACTGCTAACGAGCTTAAGACTTATGTTGATAATCACGTTCTGTCAACTGATTTCTTAACCGCAAAGGCTCCTGAGGAATCTAATATCGGCGAAATCCTTACATGGGATTTCAGCAACGTTGATGCTACTCAAAGAGCATTTAAACAATCCGGTACAAAGTATGTTCTGAACTTAACTGTATCTGCAACTCAGGCAAATGCTCCTCAGAATGTAACATCTACTTTCAAGCTTGATTACGCTTATAATACTTATGGTTATCCGACTGATCCAGAGTCGATGACAAAATCAACACAGGCTGACTTTGTATTATCAGTACCGTACGGTACCATCACTAAAGTAGATCAGAATAAGGTTCATACTTCTGCAGATTCAACTTATGATAATACATATGTAACTGCTCCTAAGGTACTTGTTGACGATGGTAATAATACTTACTTCCAGTATTGGAAGGTCGAGTCTACAGCTTCTGATAGGGTAATCGCTAAGTGCTATTCAACAAGATATAATTTTGTTGCATTTGAGAATTGCATCGTTACTCCTGTTTACGCTTCAACTAAGTATGATAAGACTGCTGATAACGATATCTCAACATCTATCACCTTCTTCGAGACTACCCGTAACCAGTGGAACTATAACGGTCAGGGCACACAGAAAGAAAATGCTGTGACCAGACCTGATGTAGATGCTGCTGACCTTCTCTTCAATGACTTCGTTATTTCTTACAACTACAAGGGTAAGGATATCTACAGCGGTGATGCCGGTGATAATGTCAATGTCGGATTCGTTGTACAGAGAATAGGGTTACTTGAAGATTACGGTGACGGTACTCTTAACAGTGAAGCAAGTTATTATGAGGAGAAATATAAGAGTAACGATGCGACAGATGCAATTAAGACGTTCGTTGCAACCGGCAACAAGGGTAATTTGAAGCTCGATAATATCTCGATAGCTAATAGCGCCCTTGATAATAAGGACAGAGTACAGTGGTTCTATTCGGTATATCAGTCACAGGGCTGGAAGACAGAAACTGAGGCAGCACAGAGTGTTTATCCGTATAAGAACTATGTATATAGAGCATACTCTTATGTCAAGAATGGTAATTCAGCTTCTGATGTAACATTGTCTGATCCTGTTTACTTCACAATGTATAAAGAAGCAATTAAGTAAGGAGGTAAATACAATTGAAATTGATTTATGAATCTCCCGAATTCGAGTTTGTTAAAATCAGCTTTGGCGAGGTGCTTCTCAACAGCCCTGATGAAAAGCCCACCTCAGGCGGTACGATCATTGATCCTCCTAATCCTGATGATTTTAATTGATGTATAATAACTAAATCAAACTAAGGGTATAAGCGATATCGCTTATACCCTTAGCGATTAAAGGTAGTGTTATTATGAAAAAAACTCTCAAAACGTTTATATGTATTATTCTGTGTATAGCTTTATTTGCAGCGATTGCTTGTAACATTTCAGCTGTAACTGTATATAACAAGGATGGATTTGCGTTTACTTATCCCAGCTCAACTACTGCTTCGGTATACGGCTGGGACAATCGAAGTGATAAAGTAATTATTCCTAAAGAGGTCAACGAACATTATATTGTTGATATCAGGGATTCTGCTTTTCAGAACAATACTTATATCACAACTGTAGATTTTTCTAAGGCTATCATTCTTGACAGGATCGGCTATTACGCGTTTGCCGGATGTACTGGTCTTACCGGGTCGATAGTTCTCGGTGGAAGAATTGAAACACTTGGTGCCTCAGCTTTTATGGGCTGCTCATCACTGAGTGAAGTAAATATGACTTCAAGAATGATTACGACTATCTCAGATCAATGCTTTTACAACTGCAGCACGCTTTCTAATGTTACTCTTCCTGAGAATCTCGTGTCTATCAATAAGCTTGCTTTCGCTAATTGTATAGCATTGGAACAGATTACTATTCCAAGATCTGTAACTAAAATAGATCCTACAGCTTTTTCTAATATAAATGATCTTGTCATAAACTGTTACACTGATTCATACGCTCAGTATTTCGCTGAGGAAAATGGGATCGAATATGTTCTGATCGACGCTCCGACACCTACCGAGCCTGTTACTGAACCCGTAACCGAACCTGCAACAGAGGTTGTAACCGAGCCCGCGACACAAGAGCCGACATCCGCAACTGAGCCGTCGACCGATCCTACAGAGCCTAAAGCTCCGTATATGTTAGGCGACACCGATAACAGCGGCGATATCGATGTTATAGACGCGACATTTGTTCAGCGTTATTCGATCGGAGCATTTATTCCCTGTGAGGATACGATCATGCAGGCTGATGTGGATAATGACAGCGAAGTAACGTCAATTGACGCCACTTATATTCTTCGATATCTTATTCACATAAAGGTGAATTATAATATCGGAGAGATCATCAACGTATAAACTAACAGAAACTTATCAGAGCAGTCGTCTTTTGACGGCTGCTTTATTTCTGCGCTTGATAGCATAAAAACAGGATGTCCTTTGTGACATCCTGTTTAATGATATTTAGTTACGATGGGTCGCGGTCGGTAGCCGGTCACCTGATATCAAGATAATCGGCAAAGCCCGTAATGCGGAAAATCTCCATGATCTTCTGGTTAACGTTTTTTATGACCAGACCGCCTTTGGACTCTAAGCTATCATTAACGTTCAGGATAGCTCTGAGCGCCGCGGAGCTGACATATTCTACGCCGATCATATCGAGCGTAAGGGTATCGTTAGACTCGACCAGCTCGTTTATCTTGTTCTCAAATTCTTCTACTGTCACATGATCGATCTTGCCCTCAGGCGCGATCACAGTAGTTCCGTTTTCTTCAAAAGTTTTGATTGTCATGATAGATTCTCCTTTGTATCTGTATTCTTCAGCAGGTCGCTGAGAATTTGATTACCTACTTCATTGAACTCCTCATTGCGCATGAACATCTGCATACCGAGGAGCTGTTGTCTTGTATAGGATCGCTTCAGGTATTCCGTGAATTCAGCGGGACTGAGCGATGCGCGCTTCTCATTATCGAGCGGATTTGCTCCGCGGAACAGCGAGAAGAATACGTTTGTCCAGTTGGCGCAATCTCTGCCGAACTGACGCGTGAATTCCGCATCAGCTGTTTCATCCCCTGTGAGCAGGCGGTCGTGTGTTTTGCTGCGCTCATAAAACTCAGTGAGGTCTTGAGCGTCATCATATACACAGCCTTTGTCGGTTCGCAGGATACGGTGCGGCTTAGCAGAAAAATCGCTGTCGCCGATCTCAAGTTCAAGCACAAGTCCTTCGGCGAGAAGAGGCGTGACTTCAGAACGGAAATGGAAGCAGAAGTTACCTTGACCGTAGAGAAGATACGCGCCGTTATATCGCTCCTCTTCGCCGACGGCGTGAGTATGCTGTGAGATAATTACATCTGCGCCGCTGTCTGCCATGCGGTGGAACCGACTGCGTATCGTTTCACTGTTATAGTGCGTTCCCTCTATGCCGCCGTGATACAGTACGATCAAAAAGTCCGCCTGCTCCTTCAGTTCCTGAAGCTCACGACATACGCGGTACTCATCATATAGATTGACGCCCGGGTAATCGTATTTCGGCGCGTTATCAAAGCGTTCCGTTGTATTGTATAGGATTATCCTTTTGCCGCCGTCTTCGATCTCGGCATAGCTTTTGACAGACGCGGTATTCTCACCCCAGCCGAAAAAGGAGATGCCGTTTTCGGCCAGCGCGCGGCAGGTATCGAGGTAACCCTGTATACCGTAATCCATTGAATGGGTGTTGCCGAGGGTCGCGTAATCAATGCCGAGCGCTTTGATTGCGCAAATGGTGTTGGGCGGAGCTTTGATGCTCGGGCCGATCTTCTCTATCGGACGGTCGCTGTCGGTGAAGCATCCCTCAAAGTTACATACGCGATAATCAGCGGAGGAGAAAAGCCGACATAGCTTTTCTCCGAACAACGCCCGAGTGTCGCCCGCCGAGAACAGTTCATAGTTGCAGGGCATAGGAAGAAGATCACCCGCGATTATGATCCTTGTATTCTTCATAGTCACTCCTTCTGATCAAAAATCCTTCTCGATCGTCAGCACGTTCTGTTTGTTGTAATAGGCGTATCTGACATCGGTCATCAGCTTTTTCACGATAAATATGCCAAGCCCTCCGGGCTTGCGTTTATGAAGCGCGCTGGATATGTCGGGATCTTCAGCGAGAAGCGGATTGAACGGACTGCCGTTGTCTTTGAACACGATGCTCATCCTCTGATCGCGGCATTTGGTCTGTATCTCAACCTCTCCGCCTTTTTTTTCATAAGCATAGAGATCAATGTTTGCGAGGATCTCAGACACAGCGACGGTGATATCGCCGATAGCGGTTTCGTCACAGCCTGCCTCCTTACACTCTCCGATAATATAATCCGTTACGCTGTCGAAGCTCTCTTTGTTGAGAAAGAAGGTCTTACTCTTAGGTCGATCCGCCTTATAATACGACTTAAAGTACAGCGCAAGTGTCGTAACGTCATCGTTGTGATTGTTTCCGTTTTCATACGCTTCGACCGAGCTTCTCAGCTGATTGATAAGTTCCTTCTGATCGAGATCTTTATTAAGCTCTATGGTGTTCAGCAGTCTTTCGTCACCGAATAAGACGCCTTCAGGAGACTGCGCTTCGGTCACGCCGTCAGTATAGATCAAGAGCTTATCACCGGGCTCCATGTTTATCCTGTTTTCTCTATACCTTATCAGGCGTTTCCTGCCAAGAACAAAATCAGGCTTAGCTCGCAGGAACTCAGGCTTGCCGTCGGCGCGTATCATCACGGGATAATTGTGACCGGCGTTAGAGTATGAGAGAACTCCCGTTGTAAGGTCGAGAATACCCAGCCAGCTTGTAACAAATAGTTTAGCGGGATTCGAATTTAATAAATAGCGGTTTGTCAGCGCAAGGACCTTATCGGTAGGATTGTGCGATTGTGCATAGACCTTGATCAGTGTTTTGGAAAGCGTCATGAACATAGCTGCTGCCATTCCGTGACCTGATACGTCGCCGATAACGATCGCGAGATGGGTCTCATCGATAAGAAAATGATCGTAAAAATCGCCTCCGACCTGTGATGCAGTAGACATATCGGCATAGATCGCGTAAGATTCATTATCCGGAAAATCCGTGGATAGGATACCCTCCTGGATATCGCGCGCAACATTCAGCTCTGTTTCTGTCGAAAGTGTCTTGCTCATCAGCTCGGCTTGGCGGATAGCGAACCTTCTGCTGTTGACAGACAGATATACCGAGACGGCTACAAGCGTGACAGCTACGGCTATCAGGAAGCTTCGGTTTTGAAGCAGAGCGACGACCGTTTCATCGGAAAAGTCAATAGACTTTTTAATAACGCTGAAAATATCGTAAACTATATTTCCGCCCTCATCGAATATCGGCGCAACAACACCCATATAGCCAAAGTACATCATTATGATGCAGATCAGTCCTGAGGCAGCAGTGAAATACGGTCTCATATAAAAGCTGTTTATAAACGGTATCAGGATAAGCAAAAGGATTATCAGGTCTGATAATCCGCCGAGATAGAAAAACGAGACCATTATCAAAGCATTGTCGATGTATTTTATCCACGGATACGGCTTTTTGATAAACATAGCGTTGATTATGATACTGATCAACAGGAGAGCTCCTGCTATACCTCCAAAATAAAAACGCGAGATATCCCAAGTGTTTATCAGGACATATATACCTATCGCAAACTCAAGTGCGATCATCACCATCATATAGACGAAGTTGACGCGCTGTTCGGCAGAGCGGAGCAGATCCTCGGTCAATTCAGACCGTGTTTTCGTTTTTTTATTCTTAACGATACATCTCACCGCCTTGTCAATAATTTATAGCAACGTTGGTAACGTTAAAATCGAGTATACGGTTATAATCGACGGAAGAGCTGAGCATACGCACAAGTTTAAGTCCGGTGATACGTTTGCCGCTGTTGTCGATATAGTCTGTGGGGTCAAATTCTGCTCCGTCATCACGCAGGCGAACATTCACCTTGTCGTCGAATACACGCACGCATACGTCGACAGCATTACTGCCGCTCTCGGACGAGTAAACAGCGATATTGTGGCACAGTTCCTCTACGGTCACGCCGACGGCGTTAACGGTGTTCTCGGGAACCCGGTTCTTCTCACAGAAAGCCATTGCTTCTTCAGAGGCGTGTATCGCTTCCGGTACCTCATTTTTGATAGAGAAGTCATACATTACGCCTTCTTGTTCTTCGATACCGAGGATGTTTTGCTTATGCTGTACCTTTTTGCTGATGAGCATAGCTATCAGGGTGATTACTATGGTAACGACCTTTGACACAGGGAAGGAGAACCACAGCCAGTATATATCATAATGAGCGAACCAGAACATGAGCGGCACGATAGTCAGCACGCCGTCAAGCATGACGAGAAGGTTGGCAAGCCCTCGCTGCTTTGTTGCCTGGAAGAACGTTCGCATGACGTAGATGACCGCTAAGATCGGGATATTTATAGAGAAGATACGGAAGGTGACCGCGAACACCTCAGTGACGGCGGGCTCTGTCAGTCCGTACAGCGACGCAAGCTGTACCGGGAACAGCTCGGATACTATCAGCACCAGTATCGACAGCCCGACCGTGAAGATCATACCGTAGCGCAGCGTGAGCCGCTGGCCGTTGGAGTCTTTCTCTCCGTACAGCGCACCGAGGATAGGCAGCAGAGTCATAGACGCGCCCTCTACCAATATAAACGCGAGACTGTTGAGCGAGAAAGAGACTGAGGCGATCTTGCCGCCCGTAACGCCGGTATAAGTTAGGATGATGGCGTTAGTGAAGTACAGTCGCAGGAAGTTACAGACGTAGATCAATGCTGACGGCAGACCTATGCCGAAGATCTTGCCGAGCGATCGGAGTTGTTTTAAAGCTGCCGCGGTGAAATGTACAGTGCGCTGTTTTGACTTGAAGTAGATCAGCGTCAGCAATGTGCCGACGACATAGCCCGTGACCGTAGCCCATCCTGCTCCGGCGACGCCCCAGTGAAAGATTGCCATGTAAATATAGTCGCAGATTAGGTTGATAACATTCGCTACGATCGGCAGGGCGGTCGCAAGCTTGCGCAGACCGTCGGTCCTCGCGTAAGCAGCTGTCTGGTTTACTACGGCGACAAGCGGAGTCAGTACCCACAGCGGCAGAAGATAATCTGTTACATAGCCTATCAGTTCCTCTTTGCCCTGTGCCAGAAGCTGAGCGGTCGGCTGCATTACGGCAATGCCGATGATTGACAAAACTACCGTTGAGAGGATGCCCGCCCAAAAGGACAGCGTGAACACCGTATCGGCGGATTTTTGATCACGTTTACTTTTATGGATAACAGAAAGCGTGTTGCCGCCGAAGGTGAACATCGCGATCGGGATGCTGCGCAGGAAAACGATAGATGTTGTCAGATTGATCGCGTATAGCTGGACCGTGCCAAGGATCTGACCGACCATGATGCCGTCGAGAATACTCGAAAGATAGGTCGAGGCTGTCATCGCAAGGGTCGAGACCAAAAGGATCCGATACTTTTTATTCAGAAGTATACCATTTCGTTTCATCGCATCAAACCTCGGTTATCGTTTCAGATTATCTTTGCGGAAGAAGAGGAAGCCGCGAAGTACGTTTATAAAGTCGTTGACATATTTCTCGTTGCTTGCGTTCCAGAAAAAGCCCATGCGCGCGAGGATCTGAGTGGTGAAATGTGCTCTGCACGGCAGCGCGACGATCTTTTTACCGTGAGCGGTATTCATATAAGCGGTCATGCTGGAGAGGATCGCCGCCTTGTCGGGATCTTTCTGAGCTTCGTTCAGCGCCTCTGCAAAGACGTCATATTCGACGAATTCGATATTGTTGCCGCTTAGGTTCATCTGGCGGATGATATCACCCAGAGGGAGGGTATGGTTATTGACCGCGTTGTATACACAGCACGCCTTAGGTGTTTTTGCGAGCTTTAAGAAGGCTTCACAGGAACGGTCGATCGGACCCATACAGACTTGGTTCTCGATCATCGAGTACGGGAAGCAGCCGAGCAGGCTGTATGAGCGCAGTCTACCCATGAAGTTATTGGTGAGGAAGTTGATCTGGAACTCGCCGTCCGACTCACGCGCGGCAAGCGTGCCTACACGAATGACCTTTGCGTCAAGACCGTCAGCGGCAGCCTCAAGCACCATGCGCTCGCCCATGAGTTTAGATGAGGTGTATTTGTTATCAAGCGTTTGACCGAAGTAGAGCGACTGCTCGTCAAGTTCATTACGGCTGAGTTTTGAGAGGTCGTCGGTGGTACCTGATACGGAAATAGTCGAGAAGTGGATCAGCCTTGCGCCGAGCGCCTTGCATAGTCTGACGCAGTTGACCGCTCCGCCGACGTTGATGTCCTCAATGTCGGTGCCGTTGGAGAAGTGCTTGACGTTCGCAGCGCAGTTGAATACCGTGTTGATCGGGAGCGACTCGAACTGTTCAAAATATTTATAATCCGTTACATCGCCGTTGAGCACCTCAACGCGCTCTGCGAATTCCTTCTCGAGATCGGAACCGAAGTAATAGAATAGTATGTTCTCGAGCCTCTCGCGGGCGGTGTCAAACTTGCCCTTGCGGATCATGCAGTATGCTTTGCCGCTCTCGCGCTTGAGATACTCCGCGAGAAGATGAGCGCCCATGTATCCGTTCGATCCCGTGATCATCACGTTGCCGAGCTCTCTAAGGGGCTCGCTCTTGAACGCTTCAACAGTGTTATTTGAGAGCAGCTCATTGATCTTGGTGTAATCGTAATCATCAAAGTCGAAGAGCTTGTTAGTGTCATTGATCTCTCCGTCCTTGAAGAGCTCCGCGAGAGCGCGCGGTGTAGTATATTTGAAGATGTCGCCGTAAGTGATCTCAAAGCCGTTTTCGGAAGCGTCGAGCACGACTGAGGTGACGATCAGCGAGGTGCCTCCGATCTCGAAGAAGTCGTCGGTAGCGCCTACCTTATCGAGCTTCAGCGCCTTCTTAAAGGATTCGCAGAAGAACTCTTCAGTCGCGTTTATAGGCGCGACATATTCGCCGAGACTTACAGGGACCGGATCGGGCAGTTTCTTGGTATCGGTCTTACCGTTAGCGGTCATAGGCATCTCATTGAGCTGCAGGTAAGCGGTCGGAACCATGTAATGGGTCAGATGCTTCTTGAGTTCATTCCTCAGCGAATCAATGTCGATCTCGGCGTCAGCGGTGAAGTAAGCGCAAAGGTTATCCTGACCGCTGAGCTTACGGATTATGACCGCGACCTTCTTGATATGCGGCTGAGAGGCTATCAGACCCTCGATCTCACCGAGCTCGATACGCAGACCTCTTAGCTTGACCTGATTATCCAGTCTGCCGAGGATATGTACGTTGCCGTTGTTGTCCCACTTGGCGTAGTCGCCTGAGCGGTACATACGAGCGTTGTCGTATTCCACGAACGCCGCGGCGGTTTTCTCGGGAAGGTTTTTGTAGCCCTTCGCTACACCGACGCCGCCTATATACAGCTCGCCTATCACGCCGTAGGGAGCAGGATCGCCGAACTTATCGACGATGATCTCGTTATAGTTGAGCAGCGGTCTGCCGACGGTAACGTAATCCGCGTTCGTAAGATCAGCCGCGTTGCATGAGACTGTGATCTCAGTCGGACCGTAGGTGTTGAAAATGCGGATATCCTTTGAGCATTCACGGATCGCGTCACGAAGCGCGAGCGGATAACCCTCGCCGCCGGACATGACCAGTCTGCACTTAGAAAGAGCGTTTTTGAACGGCTCAAAGTCCATGTACTGCTGTAAGCGAGAGGGGGTCGCGTTGATACAGTCGACGCTGTATTTTTCCATCAGCTGTGCCAGCGCGCGCGGATCGTTCATTTCATCCTCAGCGGCGAAGACAAGAGTCTTGCCGTTGCAGAACGCCGCGGTGTGCTCCTTAAATGACATATCAAAGGAAATGGTCGTGACGGAAAGATAGGTGGAGATATTCTCTTTGAGATAATGGATATGTGAGTTTGCCGGGTGCGGATCAAGGTAGTTGCAAATGCCCTTGTGACGGAGCATAACGCCCTTGGGCTTTCCGGTAGAGCCGGATGTGTATATCATGTAACTGAGCTCTGTATCACTCATTTCAACATTGGGATTATCGGTTCGATCGCCGATCAGTATATCCGCGACATTGATCGCTTTCTCTGAAGGGTAATCGGCAAGCTTGTCGGCGGTGGTGATGATAAAAGATGCCTCTGAATCCTCAATGATGTGATTTATTCTGTCGGCGGGATACTGAGGATCGCACGGGATAAATGCCGCTCCCGCCTTGTTAACACCGAACAGACAAGCAAAGAAAGAGCTCTTTCTGGGCAACAGCAGTGCGACGCTGTCACCCGTCTTGATACCTCTGTCGATCAGATTATGGGCAACGATATTAGCTTTTTCATTGAGTTCGCGGTAGGTCAGCGTAGCGTCCTTGGCAATCAGCGCGGTCTTATCCGCGTTTTCTTCAGCGCTTCGCTCAAAGAGCTTGTGGAGTAAAGTCTCGGAGAGCTCTGCGGTCGCTTCATTTTTGAATTTGTCGAGCTGAGCTTTCTGCTCTTCGGGTAGAGCAAGCGCGTCGCGAACTGTTTTTGCAGAGCCGCCGAGCAGGCTTAGCGTATGCTGTAACTGACCGATAAAGTTTTCGATAACGACGTCCTCAAACAATTCTGAGGAATACTGAACCATGAAGTGCAGACCCTTAGCGCCTTTACGGATAACGATACCGATATCACGGCTCATTTTTTGCAGCGGAGAGTAGAGCTCCACGCTCAGACCGTTTCGGTCATACGCGGGCGGATTCCACATGAAGTTTACACTTACGTCAAAGATAGGATTGCGGGATTCATCGCGCTGTTTGACAAATTCGCCGACTACATCCTCAAACGGCAGATACGCTCCGTAGGTAGCGCTGCGTACAGCGTTGCTGACGTCGCTCAAATAATCGGTCAAGGAGGATTTGCGTACAGGTTTCACACGTACAGGCGCAGTGTTGACAAACATACCAATAACGTTGTCAGCGTCTTGCGGACGCATATTGGTGGGTACGCCGAGCACTACGTCCTCAGACGCGGTATACTTGCCCAGTACCATTGATACAGCCGAGAAGATCAACTCAAATTCCGTCACGCTGAACTGTCGCGCGGTGTTGTCGATCGCTTTGAGCTGTTCGTTATCATAATCAAAGGTTATCTCTCTGTCGGAGAGTGGATGTACCTTGGGGCGCTTGCCCTTGATGGGCATTTCGTTCACGGGGACGCCGTCCTTGAACAGCTCCTTGTAGAATACCATTCCGCTCTCGTATTTCTCATCAATACTGTCGTCGTACAGATCGGAGAGGTCTATCTCGTCAGCGGTGACTTCGATACCGTTCAGACCGTCGATCAGCTCCTTGACAAAGGTCTTTGCTGAGCCGCCGTCAAAGGCGATGTGGTGGATCGCAAGATGCAGGATAATACTGCCGTCGGCTACTGAGTACAGGGTTGGGCGGACAGGGATAGCGGCGTTGAGGTCAAAGGGTTCTGAGTAGCTGTCTATAAGCGCGATCACCTCATCTCGCGAAGCGGCGGTCTTTTCGGTTATCTCGGGAAGTTTATCTGACAGAATGCGAACCGGAAGTCCGTTTTCTTCACCGTAATATGAGGTGAAAGCCTCATGCGCCTGAAAGACAGCGTTGAGCGATCTCTTGATAGTTTCTATATCCGAGCCGCGGATGATCGCAGCAATATTAAGGTTATATACAGTCGAATCAACATTGAGCTTCTGCTCAAGATACATACCGCGCTCAGAGGGGGTAAGCGGATATACTCTTACCTTTTTATCCTTCTTTACACGCTCCTTGCGATTTGCCTTTTGTATAAGCAGGCGCTCGATCATACGCGGCGACTTTCCCGCGAAGATGTCTGCTGTAGAGATCTTGTACAAAGCGCACTTCTCCGATACCATGGCGCACTTGATCGAATCGCCGCCAAGCGCGAAGAAATCATCGTCGATGCCTACGTTCTCTACACCGAGGATATCCTCAAACGCTGAGCAAAGCGCCTTTTGCATATCGGTCTCAGGCGCGATATATTCATTTTTAAAGTTACCCGCCTCGGGAGCGGTTAGAGCGCTTCTGTCAAGTTTTCCGTTCGCGTTGACAGGGAGGCGGTCGAGCTTCACAAAGAAAGCGGGGATCATATAGGGCGGCAGCTTCTGCGCGATTTCTTCTTTCAGCTCATCCGCGTCAACAGGCTCGTTTTCTACATAATATGCGACCAGGTAGACCTGACCGTACTGGTTTTTGAAATCCTTCAGCGCCGCGTCGCTTATGCCTTGGGTCTGCTTGATGATCGTTTCGATCTCTCCTGGCTCTACGCGCTGACCGTTTATCTTTACCATCCAGTCCTTGCGGTTGAGGTAGATGATATTGCCGTCGTCGCCCTTTTTGACGATGTCGCCGGTTTTCAGCATCTTTGCGTAGCCGTCCTGCTTAGCAAAGGGGTTGTCGACAAAGGTCTTTGCGGTCTGCTCGGGCAGATTGAGGTAGCCGTCCGCAAAAACGCCCGCAAGACATAGCTCGCCTTCGTTGGCTTCGTTTCCGTTTTCATCGAGAATATACGCTCTGATATCACCGATCGGCTTTCCGATAGGTGTGTTGTCATAGGGCTTATCTATTTTGAAGGCAAGTGCCGCGGAAGCAGACTCTGTCTGACCGTATAAAACAATAAGTTCGAATTCGTCGGAATAGGTATTCGACACACGTTCACTGCCGGTTACGACAGTTTTCAGACTATTGCCCTTTTGCTTGAACACCTTGAGCATTTTAGGACTGATGAAGGTACGGTTGATTTTATTTTCTTCGATGTAGTCCGCAAGCAGAACCGGGTCGCGCATTGCTTCAAATGGCATCAGATAGGATATGATGCGGGAACAAAGCGGCGCAAAAACGCCTTGTACCGAGGCTACAAATGTGAACGGAGCGCCCAACGCGGCGCGGGAACCTTCCGGAGATTTGGTATACTCAATATATCGGTTAACGGAGTCGGTGATGCTCGCGTGCGAATGCAATACGCCCTTGGGCTTACCGGTTGAACCGGACGTATAGATCAGCAGAGAAGGATCTGAAGGTTCGGGCAACACGGTCGTCTGCAGAGGCTCCTCGCTATCGATCACGCGCAGGAATTTTGCGTTGATAACAGCTTTGGCATCGCAGTTATCGCGGATATAAGCCAGACGTTCCTCAGGATAGTTGAGTGAAAGCGGAGCAAATGCCGCGCCTACCATCCAAACCGCGTACATGGCAGCGATGTATTCTTTGTTACGCGGAAGTTCGATTGTTACAAAATCGCGTCGTGAGACGCCGATGCGGCTCAGCTTCGCGGCGATCCTTCGTGCATACGCGTCAAAGGAACGATATGTGAAATAGTTATTCTCTCCCTGATCGACGATGATAGTCATATCGGGAAAATTCTCGACGTTGCTTTGGATTTGGCGGATCAGATCTTTCATGGCGTTCGTCCTTTCTATTTCATGATTAGATGATAGTATTACATATTCACTCTTTCGTTTTTGTCATAATCAGGTCAGAAGAGGCAGATCAGAAGGAAGCGAATATTATGAAACGTTCCTCCCGAAAGAATGTATATACATTTACATTTTACAACATATATATATAATTTGCAATAAAAATAATGATACAAAGTCATATACATTTCATGCTAAGTAGGAATAAAAAGCTTTAAAAAGATATTAGCGGAGAATTTCGCAGAACAAGGCGGAGGGCGCAGGCAGGCTGGCGCCTGTCAAGACTGACAACGCAGTTATGCGGAATTCTCCGCAATAGATATTAAAGTGTTTTATTGCTACTTAGTATCAGACCAACTATCGTTTTCATTAGCATCCGCACTCGAAAAAAGATAAAGAAAAGCTCCCGAAAAGGGAGCTTTTGATAAATATAATAACTAACTATTGATAAATCAGCTGACATATTCGCCTATCGGATAACCGACCGAAATATGTATCAAATGACGCAGGATAAATGTAGCGTCAATAGATGATACATCACCGCTGCTGTCAACATCAGCCTGCATGATCGTATCCTCACAGGGAATGAAAGCTTCGATAGAATAACGCTGAACAAATGTCGCGTCTATAACATCGATATCGCCGCTGTTGTCAGCGTCGCCGAGCATATACTCATCAGGAGCAAGAGTAGGCTCCTGAGTTTCGGGCTCGGTAGCGGGTTCGGTTGCGGGTTCAGTCTCAGGCTCTGTAGAGGGCTCGGTCGGAGCAGGAGCGTCTATCAGGACATAGCTGATACCCTTTTCCTCAGCGTAGGTATGAGCATATGAGTCGGTATAGCAGTATATAACCGAGTTCGGGCTGCCGTTAAAGGCAGAATCAGCTATCGAAGTGACTGTGTCCGGTATCCTAATCCAAACAAGTTGCGGACATTCAGCAAATGCATAACTACCGATAGAAATCACATCATCGTCAAGCACAACACGTTTCAATGAGGAGCAATGATAAAAGCACTGCGATGAAACACTTATTCGTGGATAAAAATATACATTTTCAATAGAAGGACATTCCTGAAAAGCCCCTGTACCTATTTTTTCCAGCGAAGAAGGAACATAAATATCACCCGAAAGTGATATACATCCCTGAAAAGCCATCGTGCCAATATTCCTCAGGAAATATGCAGATGAAAAATCCACAGAAGTTATCACAGTATTATTTCTGAAAGCAACATCGCTGATCCCGGCAGTGGTTTTACCTAATATAGACTCAGGGACTATGAGTTCAGGGCTTCTATTGTCCCAACCACATAGAGAAATTTCACCATTGCCTAAATCAGTAAACGAAAAGCCGTCGCTGTGATAAATCATATCAGCAAAAAAGCCGGAAGCATTAAAAACAACCAAACATACTGCTAAAATCACGGAAAACAATCTAATAGTTTTCTTATTCATACAAATTACATCCTTTTATTACAGGGGGCTGCCGCAAAATCTGCGACAGCCCCAATAACGATGATCAAATATCGTCGCCAATACCTTCTGTAGGCGTAGGGTTATTGCCGCCTGAAGGCAGAGAAGGTTCAGGATCACTCAAAGCAAGAACATCAATTGAAATATTTAGTTTAACATACTTAAATTCAGGAGCAGAATATATTTTTTTCATTTTATACTACCTCCTATTATTGTACAGCTTCATATCTCATGGAGAAATAAGCAGGCTCGCTGACCGCAGCAGACTTAGTGCCGTCACCGTTATCAATCAGAATATACGCATAAGCTCTGTAAACATAGTTTACGGTATCATCTGAAAAAGCGAACTCTATCGAGTGGTCGTCGATCACTTCGCCAAGCTGGCTGTAATAACTGTAGCACTGCTCTGTACGACCTTTTTCATTTATGCTGTTTGTAATATTACTAGGATTAGTCGTTCCGTCGGCAAATACCCAGTTCTTGCCGCTTATACCCATTTTGACATTTCCGTTAGTATCCTCAAGACTGGCTTTGATCTTATCTCTTGTAGTTTCTTCAACCGTCTTTCCTTCTGCGGCAGCATGTGCACCGGTATTCTGATACTTACTCTTGTATGAATACATATCTTGTGTACCGGTATCGCCCTCAGCAAAGATCTTTGTTCCGCCATCGCCTGTACCTGTCTGGATCTTCTCAAGCACCATGCCAAGTTTTATCTTACTCTTATCAGTATCAGACAGATAATAAAGCTCTTTACCCTGGCCGTAAGAGAACGAGAAAGCAAAGTCGTTGTAGATCAGATCGGCGGCGTCAGCAACATTATTATATGTACCTTTGGCCTTCGTTGCGTCGTTCCACTGGTTGCGAGACGTTCCGAGATAGAGAATATTTGCGCCAAGTTCAGATTTATCGTGCTCAAAAACAAAGCTGGTCTCTGATTCACCGTAAACGGGTTCAATGTAATAATCTCCGTACAGACGATAGTTGAAATCAGGGTAATATACCTTAGCTACCAGAGCCTTAGCTCCCTCATGGTTCTTATAGGCGTTGTAGTCATAGATTGCCCAGTAGTTAAAGTATTCTTTCTTGCTATCAGTTTGATTCCAGATCTCTGTCGGAACAGTAATGAAATCGTTATTTACATGGTTAGCAGTCTCACTATCCTTACTGGTCTTTGTCTGAGAGTTACCTTCGGCGGAGGTCAGGAAGCATCCGTAGTTAATCTCGTCAAATACAATACAATAAGGATCCTGCTTCTTGACTATATTGACATTTACACCGTCGATGCTAACTGCTTCTTTCTGACCGGTATACTTCTTATACGGATTTCCGTCGAGGTCAATTTCTCCCTCACCGCTGCTCGCAGAAGAATAATACTTATAAGGAATTGATATCTCAGCCTTATACTTCTTGTCGGTCTCAGAAAAAGCTACCTCTGCGGTATGAGTCTTGGTTCCGTCGTTATAAATGTTATCCTTGACAGCTGAAGGAGCTGTAAAATCGATGCCCGTATTTTTATTAAAATTGCTTTCATGGGGTGCGTAATCGAGCAGGAATGCATTAGTCAGTGTTCTTGTGCTTCCGTCGATGCTGATCAACTCGCTATTGGCGTACGTAGTGGCGTCAAGGGTACCTCTTGAGGTAAATGAACCGGGAGTGCCGTCTCTCTTTGTAAACGTATACTTTACTTCGTAGTAGTGGAGAGTCTCGCTGAAGAAGCTGGTGTAATCAAGACGTTTCGTAAGCTGAGGTGAGGTACCTCCGCCGAACAAATCACCGATAACATCAAACTCCATAGTAGTAACGATGGGAACAGATGTATCGTCTGTAACAGGATCAGCATCATATTCAGGCTGAACAGCGGGATATCCTATACTTTCAAAGGTATCGTCAAGATACGGAGTAGAGAGCAGCTCGATTCGAATCTTATAATTCAGATCGTTCTTAATGAAGGTCTCGGGGATGTATACAGATTCAACATCGGTATCTTCATTCTGGAAGATGATTTGATCCGAAGCGTTAATAACGGATACGCGCAGTCCCGCTGAACCCTGACCCTCGGAATATTTGTCAACCTTATGGGTTACGGTCAGCTCACCAGTTACCTCAGGCATATACTTGGCAACAAAGGTGCCGCTCGCCTCGGCAAGGATCTTAGCAGATGTTCCCGCACCGGAAACAGTCTGACGAACGCCGTCGATCTCGAGTTCCCAACCGACAAATACCCATTTCGTATCGCCGCGTTCAGCATTTGCGTCTGCATAGATATTATAATAATCCGATTTCATGCTCTTATTTGCTGAAACTCTCTTCTTGGTTTCACCGCTGTTGTCTAAGAAGTATGCCTTTGCTCCGGTGGTGTTTCCGGTTATGGTCGTATCAGCATTATCGGCATATGTATCGGCGATATATGTACCGGAAGCGCTGTCATAGTATTCGATTCTGATATCAGACTTAACAGTGTCGTCGGAGTGGGTATACAGCCATCTGCCGTCTAAGCGGTAGGCGCCCTTTGCTACGCCACTGTCACGTATATCGCGGGTATTCTTTTCGTATGTGATATATACATTTTTAGTTCTGTAATTATCGTAGAGTGTGTTGTATATATTCACATACTTATTGACTTCGTCGGTATAGTTGCCGCTTACGCCGGTAACGCTGTGGTTAGCCTTGGGATAGTCAGCGGCATTGGGGAACGAAGTCGTAGCATCATCGAACTGCAGCGCGAGGACCGAAGGCGGTATAGCATAACGACCGTTCGTTGTATCCTGAACAAGCTTATACTTTGATGTAGAAGTATCGTAAGCGAATATCTTCCATGCCGTACCGTAGTCGCCGGCGATATTGCCGTTGTAGCCAGTCGAAATTACATACAGAGGATGCTTATCCCATCCGTCAAGGGTAACGCTTTCTTTTTCGTAACTTTGGTTGAAGATGTTAACGTCGTTGCCGAAGAAGTTTGTCAGCTTCTCCCAGCCGTTAGCGTTGCCTATGGCTGTAATGTCAGCTTCAGTCAATTCATTCTTGGTGCTGTTGACTCTCGCCGTGCCCGCGCCTAAGCCGCCGTAGGTCTTGGCGTTGAAGGTTTCGGTCTCATCCTTGATACGGAAGGTGATGGTGTTGGGATGCTCGGGGGTTCCGCTGATCAGCTTTGTACCGTCATGATAGATCTTGTAGAAGTCGTCGTAGTCATAGGTCTGCATATGATCGATATCATCATTGTTCGAGCCCGCGCTCCAGTCATAGATCAGGTTGCGGTGAACATGATCGGCGTAGCCGTTTGATATCGTGATACCTTTTACGACGTTAGTGCTGTTATTGGCACGGTTAAAGTCGATAGTAGCATTTGCCATCGGTATCTCAATTGAATAAGTACCGTTCAGGTTGACCATCGGCTGACCGGGATAGGTACCGAAGGAGTTGTCAACGTTGCTCAGGTCACCGTAGAATGGGTAGATATACGGCGTGTTGCCCCAGCCACGCTCATTTTGCAGCTTCTCGGAATAACCCTGCAGATAGAAGGTTACAAACTCAACACTCTTCTTCGACCCACTCTGAGCTGCCAGAGTAGTCTTATAAGCATCAGTGAAATAATAGATCGGGGTGATCTCTACGGGATCGGTCTGACCCTCGGGGATCGTATATACAAGCTCATACTCTCCGTTAGTCGTATCAGGGATAGTATTGACGCCGACGACGGACGCTGTGTCTGCTGTAGCAGGGCTGCAGTATGTCAGACCGTTGATACACCATCCGCGTACATAATATTTATTCTTGTAATCGCTCGCTACGGTCGTCTTCACCTTAATCGTATAACCAGCGGTAAATGAGCCGGATTGGTATTTACTGGAGGCGTAAGCCTTCTGGGTGTTTCCGGATGTATCGCTTCCGCCGAGGGTTGTAGTTGTGACCAGACCGGCAGCGACATCATCAAGGGCGTCGGCAGCTGTACCGTACTGGGTGATCTCAGTCTTGGCGATAGCGCCGAAGGTGTAGGAGGTACCGCTGAAATCAGATACCGAAGCGCCTTCCTTCTGGGCCGCTGTGCCCCAGTAGATCGGAGCCGCGCCGTCCTTGGCGTATACAACAGCCTTAGCTGGAGCATCCTCGTCGAGGACGACGGTGTATTTATAACGCTGATGCCAATTATTGGAAGAATCCTGATAATACCAAGTTTCTAAAATCAGATAGTCGATATCATCATAATAAAGTGAATTCAGTCGTAGTCCGGAATACTTATAAGTATTACTGTCCTTATCATATCCTTCATATTTGGGACCGTCAGAATAATACTTTGCTTGACCGTCTTCTATCAATACTTGGACATCGTTACCATCACTATTTTTATAGATCAAATCTGTGTATGATGTGGATTTAGAAATACCATAGAAGCTATAATACTTAGTCAATTTACTTTTAGGAATTTTTACATAATGGTGCTCAACTGTTTCTATCGTCTTTTTTGTCACGACAAGACTCTGATTAGTCATGCTTGCGACATTTTTATCAGGGTTACCGGAACTGCTGACCTGACCTAGTAAGTATCTACCAGAATCCGCAGTACCTAAATCCAAATCGAAGTTTGCCTTAACGTTCACCGCGCTGGTGGGCATCGTGAAGGATGCGTCGCTTTCGGCAAGGGTAACGTCGGAGCCGTTCGTCTTCTTGGCGGACACAGATTCTTTGGCGTAATCCGTATCGGGAGTATATCTAAGCGTAACGGTAGCGCCCGCAGGCACGCCGGAGAGGGTGACCGCCTCATTGCCTTCATCATTTGATATATTCTTGCTCGTTACCGTAGTACCGTTCCACTCAGCAGTTACGGTACCATGTCTTGTAGCGGCAAGATTAACCTTAAACTTGCCGGGTTCATTCTGCTTGAAGAGAGCGTAATAGGTTACATCGGACGCAGAGTTAGGGGTAACGGTATAGATGGCGTCGGTAGAAACCCGATGAGAGTCAGCAAAATCGCTGTTGTTATACCATCCGACAAAGTAGTAACCGTCATTGGCGACAGCCTTGAGCGTAGATGAAGCTGAAGCGCTGCTCTTGGTCACATAATTAGGTATCGCGGTAACCGTACCGGAGTCGGAAGAGCTGTCGGCGGCAGGCGTATTATATGTAGCGTTGGATGTATTGTATGTCTGCTTATATGCGGCAGGGGTAACAAGAACCTGATCGGTCAGGAAGTAGAAGCGACCGTAGGGATCACTGTCGGAATTACGAACACTTTGATCTACGATGATGACATAGGTTTTGTTCTTTTTAAGAATATAAGCACCTTCATTGCCATTCAAACTGTAGAGAGCCTTTGAACCGCCTTCAGGTATACCACCTTCGCTATCAATATCTAAATTCATACCGTAAGAATTATAACTGTCTTCACCATAAATGAATGAG
This sequence comes from uncultured Clostridia bacterium, assembly GCA_946183365.1. GTDB lineage: Bacteria > Bacillota > Clostridia > Oscillospirales > Acutalibacteraceae > Ruminococcoides. Next base: position 74,449 of record CAMHAH010000004.1, on the reverse strand, counting down.
TGCCTGGTCGAATTCACGTCGGTAAAACCAAAATACTTATCATTTGATCCCAATGTCACAACTATGCTGTATTTTCCGGGCACACCGGTATCACCATTAATGAATAGATTACTATTGGCGTCTGACCAGTGGTCACTTGAAAAACTTACTGTACTGCCGTTTACCTTGGAAATACCGGTAATTCCACCGCAAACATAGTAGTTAGGATTAAACACCTTAAGAGTGCTCGCCGCGCTTGTAGAGGAAGTGGAGGAAGAATTTATCGTATAATAATAGGATAAGCCTTCCTTCAGCGTCGCCTCGACGGTGATGCTGTTGTCCTTACCGTTGTATTCACACTCTTTGGAAGCACCGTCGGTGACGAACGAGGTGATAGAATATGTTCCGTTAGCGTCGGGACCGGTTTTGTTGGCCAAGCCGGAGAACTCAAACGTACAGTAATCCTTGAGAGCGGCATAGTTGGTTATGTTGACCTTGATATCTGTATCATAGCTGTTTGCCGAAGAAACCGCTGTGCCGTCCTTTGTGATCGTGATAGTGGGCTGAGGAAGATCGATCGGTGTGATCGCGAGGGTAACGGCTGTCGAAGCATCGGACTTGAAATACTCGCCGTATACAGGCACGGTAGCGTCGGGGATCGCTACGACCGTGTATTCACCCGCACTGTCTGTCTTGCGGGGGATGGAATAGGACGTGCCGACTACCGTAGCTTCAATAGTGGAGCCCTTATATACTCTGTAGGCTGCCGCATTAGTAACCGAATCCCATGTAAGGGTTGCGTTTTCGGCAGCCGAAGCGCCTAACGTAACGGTGCCTGTGTTGTTGTTGATCTTGACATTCGCAGGAGCTGTAAGGGTCTTGTATCGTGTGCGAACCCAGAACTTATCAGTATCATCATCAAGCCATATGGTATAATTACCGGAAAGAGTATTTGCTATTTGGATCGCTTTATTTGCAGAAGGATCAAACGCAACTAAATCATACTTAGTGCCAAGGTCAATAGCAGCCTCGTCACTATTACTCCTGTTATACTCAGTATCATCAGTACCATTTGAAGAAACAAATCGGAAATAGTTGTTGCCTTTACTAAAAGATTTATCTATGTAGTAGAAACCGGAAACATCATCCTTTGTCATGCTTTCGGTATCAGTCCAAGGATTAGTACCAAACTGATGTCCTTTGACTTTCCAACTATCACTAGAGATACTGCTGCCGCCGGAGCCGCCTGCTATCTTGATCTTTCCGTCGTTCTCATTAATTGTAACGGTAAAGGTATATGTGCCGGCAGTGGTAGTAGTATATTTGATATAATTACTCGAAGAAATAGATGTACCGGAATAAGCCAAATTGTATTCTCTGTCGTTAGGCAGATTGAAGCCGCCTCCGTAGTACCTGTCAGCGCCCTGCTTGAAATAGAAATAATAAGTGGTGTTCGCGGCTAACGTAGCGTCATATGTACCGCTGTTGCTTGACAGAGAAATATTCTTTACCCAAACAACGTTGCTGGTAGATGTACCATAATATAAATCTACATTATAGTATGTGGCGCCTGTCGCAACCAAATCTGCGTCGGACTTTTTCTTGGATAATGTATAGCCGTCTTCGATATCGTCGACAAACGGCTCGTCGGAGGCTTTATCTTCAGCCTTAGCGGCGGAGATATCCGCGCCGAGCTTAACGGCGTTTGCCAATACAGCAGCGTCGCCTTTATCAAAGCCCGCAGCTATAGCGCTCAGGACCGAGCCGGAGCCGATAGCTGTAAGGAGCATGACAAAGCACAGCACCATCGCGAGTGTGCGGGTGCCTACGCTTTTTGCTTTTGTTTTTGTGCGGTCGATCTTATTTGTCATGTCAAAGATTCCTCCTTTATTGTTACACCGTGGCGGTCTGCGTTATGAAGCGTTGTGAACTCAGTCGGCGCGGGAAGAACAAAACAATCTTGAAGTAATAAAACACAAGAGCTTTTGTTCAAGCACCCCAACAAACAAATCGTGGAGGCTCATCCGAATACCCAGCGGGAACTGACCTTTATCCCTTTGCTTGGCAGTTTTGTCAATTTTGTGCAAATTAAACAAAAACTGACATTTTGGACTTTCTGCCGGATATCGCTCCGAACTGAGTTGTAAACACCTGTTTACAGACTGCCGTAACAGATAAAAAATACTTATTTATATTCCGTAAATCCTGCATATTTCCTGCATATTACGACATATGTCAACTTTGTTAATCATTTGTCAAATGCATACTTTTTGCATACTGAAATCTACGGAATTATTGACTTTTCAATAAAAGGACTTTTGTGACTTTTGTGCAAAATGCATAAAATGGCGATTTTGTGTAACTTTTTTGTAATTATTCTGAATTCGAATTAAATTGCTTTGTGCTTAGTCTGTTAATGTCATTGTTCTATTGAGGAACTAACATATCTATGTAGGGCTTGTAATATTTATGACAAAACTCTGACTTTTGTGTAACATTTTATTTTGCATAAACTTTCATAATTCATGCTGCAGCTGCTTTGTTTATGTAATATCTATTTAATACTTGCAAATTATGGCGTGATAAGCTATAATTTCTCTGTAAGTTATATTATTAAATGTATTTGAAGAGGTTTATGTTATGAAGATCAAAAGTGATTTCCTTCTCAAAAAAATAGCAGGCTCTTATGTTGTTGTTCCTGTTCGTACGAGAGCCGTTGATTTTTCGGGTATCATCAAGTTATCAGAGAGCGGAGCCTTCCTCTGGAATATTCTCGCCGAGGGTTGTGAGAAAGAAGAGCTTGTCACTAAGCTGCTCGATAAATATGAGGTAGATGAAGAAACGGCGAGGGCTGATGTAGACCGCTTTGTCGATAAGCTCAAAGAGGCTGATCTCCTTGAGTGAGAAGCTTTCAAACGCTGAGTTCGTCGCTGTCCTTGAAGACACGTTCAGTAGGGGACAGGAGCTGATCTTTACACCCTCCGGTGTGAGTATGCTGCCAATGCTTGACGGCAAGAACGATAAGGTCACATTCTCTCCAAAGCCCGATAAGGTCAAGAAGTATGATGTTCTCTTTTATCGTCGCAGGCCTACAGGTCAGCTTGTCCTGCATAGGCTTGTCGGCTTTGATAAAGACGGCAGTTATATCTTCTCGGGTGACGGCCAGTATTATTTTGAACACGGTATCGTTTATGACGATATCCTCGCGATAATGAGTTCCTTTACTCATAAGGGAAAGCACCACGAGCTTACCGATCTGTCGTATCGTATCTATATTCGCTATATGATGATTCGCAAGGTTTCGCGAATAGGTTTAAAGAAGATCTACCGCGCTATATTCAAACGTTAAGTTTTGTTTTTTTCGGAGGTTATCGATGGCTTTATATCGAATTTCTGATCTGAATGTTTCTATTATAACAAACTCACAAAGTTTAGCCGAGAGTATCCGCCGCTACGAGGTCGATTATAAGGCTGATCCCAATATCACCCTTGAGCTCTCGGACGATAGAATGATAGAGCTGATGGAAGAGAACGAGGGCGTCACAGCCGACGTGCTTGAAGCGACCTTCCTCGCCACGCTCTATTGCTGGGCACTGTTTGATTACAACGGCTTTCCCATGAAAGCTGTCGGCGTCGAGCACGATGGAGTTTGCACGCTGTTCGCGGCACCCTTTGACAGCTCAGTCGATCTGGTATCAATGCTGCCGAACGATAAGGTCTTTGTTTATGATTATCCCGGCATCCGTATGCAGGATGATGATTATTTCGTTTTTGATACTCCCTTCGGCCCGAATGGTATGCTGTCAAAGACCGGCAGAAAGCTGAAGCTGTCTTCTGTCGTTTTCGTTGACTCCGATCGCTTTGATTCCCTGCGGGAGATAGAAGCGAAGGATTTTGTACCGTTCTTTATGAGAGCTGTCGCGCTCAATATCCGTCATGAACGCACAAAGCATACCCTGTTTGTCCTTGAAAGAGTTATGCACAGGGTCAAGTTCTTCGGCGTAAGAGACGTAAACGATTTCGATTTCATTTTAGAGAGAGTATGATTTTGGGAGGCAGCTGTGCCTAAGAATAAAAAAAGCGCCTTGAGCTGGATCATCCAAAGCTCAAGGCCTCAGTATATCAACATATTTATACTTGTTATCGTATACGGCGTGAACGCGTTTATCGGCGTGTATAATACCGAGTTCGCGAGACAGCTTGTTGACGCGGCTGTAAAAGGTAATTCTGTCGATGAGGTTATCCAATACGCTCTTTTGTATCTCGGTATAACCGTTATCCAGATCGTCACCCTCATTATGGCTCGCAATCACGGCTTTAAGGTCAGCGCGAAGCTCGATATGAGCATTAAGTCTAAGCTGTTCCATTCGATGCTGCTTAAGGAGTATTCGGATATTTCCAAGTATCACTCCGGTGAGCTGATGAACCGCCTGACCAATGACGTCAACGTAGTAACATCGGCGGTAGTATCGATAGTGCCGAACGTAGTCTTTTATATAGTAAAGCTGATCGGTATCATCTATATTCTTGTAAGGATAGATATCTCATTCGCGCTGATCTTTATAATCGGCGGCGTCGCTCTTTTCTTTTTTTCGTCGTTGTTCAAGCCGCTGACCAAGCGTTTGCATAAGGATGTTCAGGCTAAAGACGGATTGGTTCGCTCTTTCATGCAGGAGGGTCTTGAATCTATGCTGATGATAAAGACCTTCGACGCGCAGGACAAAATGCGCGATTCTGCTCTCGATCTGCAGGAGAGCAGCTATAAGGCTCAGCGTAAGCGCAATATCTACTCTATATTGACCGGTACAAGTATGACAGCCGTGTTCTCGCTCGCTTTTGTATGGGGTCTCAGCTGGGGTGCGTATATGCTGTTCTTAGGCAAGATATCCTACGGCGTGCTTATGCAGATAACCTCTTTGATAGGTCAGATACGTTCTCCGATACAAGGCATGAGCAATATTTTCCCGAATTACTTCAATGCATTGGCGTCAGCTGAACGTATAATGGAGATAGAGGATATTCCGGACGAGCCCGCGATAAACACTAACGCCGATATAGACGAGATATATGAGCATATGCAGAAGATACGCTTCGATAATATCAGCTTTGCCTTTGACCGCGACAGCGTCCTCGAAGAGACCTCGCTCGATGTAAACAAAGGCGAGTTTGTCGCTATCGAGGGTATCTCCGGTATAGGCAAGAGCACGCTGATGAAGCTGCTGCTGAGCGTATATCAGCCCTTGGGCGGCGAGATATTCGTACAGACAGATAATCAGAAGTATAAGGTCGATAAGAGCCTGAGAAAGCTGTTCTCATATGTGCCTCAGGGAAATTTCCTGTTATCGGGCACCCTGCGTGAGAATATAGCTTTTGTAGCACCCGACGCGACCGATGAGGATATCTACTCCGCCGCGAAGATCGCCTGCGCCTATGATTTTATAAGCGAGCTCCCTGAAGGTCTTGATACCGTTATCTCAGAGCGCGGGGGAGGGCTGAGCGAAGGTCAGGTACAGCGCGTCGCTATCGCGAGAGCGATACTTACCAAGGCTCCCATAATTCTGCTCGATGAGGCTACTTCAGCTCTTGACGAGGCTACCGAGCTTCAGCTGCTCCATAATCTAAGAGAGCTCAGGAATAAGACCTGTATCCTTATCTCGCATAAGAAAGCCGCCTTATCTATATGCGATAAGACGGTCACGATAGAGGACAAAAAGATCATTTGCCATTAATATTGTAATTGAATATAAGAACAGCCGATCCATGTGTGGGTCGGCTGTTTCTTGTGTTATTCTTCTTCGTTTATCGATTTATCAAGCTCATTTATGCGGTAGCACAGCGTCATAAGACTGTCGCTCAGATGTACGTTTTCTACGACGACGTCGTCATACTTCTTTGCTATATCATAGTGGCTGAAATTCCAGTAGCTTCTTATACCGAGCGCGTACAGTCTTTGGGTAATGTTTTCGACAGCGTCCTTAGGGAGAGCGAGGATAGCGGTTTCAACATAGTTATCCTTAACATATCTCTCTATATCGTTATCCGGCAATACGGTTATGCCCCTGAGCATTTTACCGACCAGCTTTGGATCCTTCTCAAAGATCGCGTTCAGCTTGAAACCGAGCTGTTCAAAGTTAAGGTGTGTAGCGATCGCCTTACCTAAGTTGCCCGCTCCGATGAGTATAGTGCTGTGTATTCTATCGAGACCTAATATCTTTCCGATCTCAGCGCGCAGATTATGTACTGAGTAGCCGTATCCCTGCTGACCGAAGCCGCCGAAGCAATTGAGATCCTGACGCACCTGAGAGGCGGTAGAGCTCATAACAGCAGCAAGTTTGTTTGAAGAAATTCGATCTGTGCCGTTAGCCTCAAGCTCTGTCAAGAAACGATAATATCTCGGCAGACGCTTGATGACCTGAATAGAAACGCCCTTTGTCATAAGATGATCTCCTTATCAGCACAAACTGAGCTTTTAAACCATAGCGGCTAATCTGTCGTGGATAGCGTCAAGGAATTCCTCGGTATTGACCTTTTTCTTGTTTTCAAGAGTACTCAAGAGATACAGGTCGCCTGTCATGATACCGCTCTCGATAGTGTCGATGGTAGCTTTTTCAAGCTTGTCGGCAAATGCCATAAGCTCGTCAAGACCGTCCATCTCACCGCGTTTTCTGAGAGCTCCGGACCAAGCGAAGATTGTTGCTACCGAGTTTGTAGAGGTCTCCTCACCCTTAAGGTGCTTGTAATAGTGGCGCTGTACGGTGCCGTGAGCCGCCTCGTACTCATAAACGCCGGTGGGGGATACCAGTACCGAGGTCATCATAGCGAGTGAGCCAAAGGCAGTAGCGATCATATCGCTCATTACGTCGCCGTCATAGTTTTTGCAAGCCCAGATGTAACCGCCGTTTGAACGGATAACGCGCGCTACTGCGTCGTCGATAAGGGTATAGAAATACTCTATGCCCGCGGCTTCAAACTTCTCTTTGTATTCATTCTCGAATATTTCCGCGAAAATATCCTTGAAGGTGTGGTCATACTTCTTGCTGATGGTATCCTTTGTAGCGAACCAGATATCCAGCTTCTGGTCGAGAGCGTAGTTGAAGCAGGCTCTCGCGAATGAACTGATTGAGCTGTCAAGGTTGTGCATACCCTGGATGATACCGTCGCTCTTCTCGAAATCAAAGATAGTCTGTCGGCTTTCGTTGCCGTCCTTATCTGTTACGCAAAGCTCAGCCTTTGAACCCTGCTTTACCTTCATTTCGGTATTCTTATAAACGTCGCCGTAAGCGTGACGGGCAATACAAATGGGCTTTGTCCAGGTGGGGATATAGGGAGTGATGCCTTTAACAAGGATAGGAGCGCGGAATACGGTTCCGTCGAGGATAGCTCTGATAGTTCCGTTCGGGCTTTTCCACATCTCTTTGAGGTTGTACTCGTCCATGCGCGCGGCGTTGGGTGTGATGGTAGCGCACTTTACCGCTACGCCGTATTTCTTTGTAGCCTCTGCTGAGTCTACAGTGATCTGATCGTTAGTTTCGTTACGCTTCTCAAGACCGAGATCATAATACTCGCTCTTGAGATCTACAAAGGGAAGGATAAGCTTATCCTTGAGCATCTGCCAGATAACTCTGGTCATCTCGTCGCCGTCCATCTCGACGAGCGGCGTTTTCATCTGAATCTTAGCCATATATTTTACCTCCGATTGTTATTTAGACATTGTATAGTTGAGCAGACCGCCCGCGAGGATGATATCCTTCTGGCGCTCGGTGAGTACACAGTTGGTTTTGATCGTCACATTCTTGCTCTTGTTTATGATCTCGATACCGTTGCCGTTTGCGATCTGCTCACGGATATTCTCGATTGCGAGGTTATCGCCGAGTTCGATATTGTTGTAATCGTTCTCATCGGCGAACTCGAGCGGAATAATACCGGCGTTGATGAGGTTCGCTCTGTGTATACGGGCGAAGCTCTTTACAAGCACGGCCTTGACCCCTAAGTACAGGGGAGCGAGAGCGGCATGCTCACGCGATGAGCCCTGACCGTAGTTAGAGCCGCCTACGATGATCGAAGAACCCAACTCCTTGGCTCTCTTGGGGAATTCTGTATCACAAACGGTGAAGCAGTATTCAGAGATAGCGGGGATATTTGAGCGCAGGGGAAGTATCTTCGCGCCCGCGGGCATGATATGGTCGGTGGTGATGTTGTCCTCTACCTTCAATGAACAGGTAGCCGAGATATCCTCGGGCATAGCAGTGGTCTTGGGAAACTCCTTGATGTTCGGACCGCGAAGAACCTCGATCTTGTCCATCTCATCGACAGACGCAGGCTCGATGATCATATTATCGTTGATAAGGAAGTGCTCGGGCATATCGACCTTATAGCCGTCGGCAAACTTTCTGGGGTCTGTCATAACACCCGTCAGAGCCGATACAGCGGCGACCTCGGGGGATACCAGATAAATCTCAGCGTCCTTTGTTCCGCTTCTGCCTAAGAAGTTGCGGTTGAAGGTACGCAGAGAAACGCCCTTTGAGTTGGGCGACTGACCCATACCGATACAGGGGCCGCAAGCGCTCTCGAGTATTCTCGCGCCGGCGTCGATAAGGTCGGAAAGCGCGCCGTTCTGAGCCAGCATATTGAGGACCTGCTTAGAACCGGGAGCTATAGCGAGAGAAACTCCGTCAGCGACAGTCTTGCCCTTTAAGATGTGAGCGACCTTCATAAGGTCGGTGTAGCTTGAGTTTGTGCAAGAACCGATACATACCTGATTGATAGCCATGCCTTCAAGCTCCTCTACGCTCTTGACAGCGTCGGGGGAGTGGGGACAAGCAGCTAAGGGAGCGAGCTTTGTAAGGTCGATAACGATGTGCTCATCATACTCGGCGTCATCGTCAGCCTTCAGCTCTGTATATACCTCTGCTCTGTTTTGAGCCTTAAGGAACTCGAGGGTGTTTTCGTCAGAGGGGAAGATAGATGTTGTAGCGCCCAGCTCGGCGCCCATGTTGGTGATAGTAGCTCTCTGAGGTACGCTGAGGGTCTTTATGCCTTCGCCTGTATACTCGATAATCTTGCCTACGCCGCCCTTTACGGACATGATACGCAATACCTCTAAGATGATATCCTTAGCCGAGACATTCTCCTGTAATTCGCCCTTGAGCTCAACGTTAACGATCTTGGGCATAGTTATGTAATATTCGCCTCCGCCCATGGCTACCGCTACGTCAAGACCGCCCGCGCCGATAGCCAGCATACCGATACCACCGCCTGTGGGTGTGTGTGAGTCAGAGCCTATGAGAGTTTTGCCGGGGATACCGAAGCGCTCGAGATGTACCTGATGACAGATACCGTTACCGGGACGAGAGAACCAGATACCGTGCTTCTTGCATACTGTCTGGATAAATCGGTGATCGTCGGCGTTCTCAAAGCCTGTCTGCAGGGTGTTGTGGTCGATATAAGCGACAGAGCGTTCTGTGCGAACTCTGTCGATACCCATAGCCTCAAATTCAAGATAAGCCATAGTGCCTGTAGCGTCCTGTGTAAGGGTCTGGTCGATGTGGATACCTATATCCGTACCCTTTACCATCTCACCGGTTACAAGGTGAGCCTTTATTATTTTTTCTGCTAATGTTAAACCCATATTTTCCTCCTGTTTATTCAAAAAGTCTTTTCATTCTATTGTGTAAGGCAGGCTGAGGGTAGTGACCGTCAGTCCGCCGTTTGGCCGATAGATACAATTATTATACAACTTATTTAATTTAATGTAAAGTGATTTATTTTATGTGCTAAGTAAGATGTAAGTTTTTTACTAACTATAACCTTGAAAAATGTATAATTATTGTCATTTACCATAAACTTTCAAAAAAGCGATTACAGTATGCGTAATATTATTACAAATCAATGTATTTTTTTACTTCTGTGGTAAACTGTTGCGGAAGATTTGCCGGAGGATATGATTCAGGAGTGCATCTGTATCGAAGATATCAACGAGTACAATGTAGCGTATATCAAGCTGCTTGTTATAGTCGAGGATAAGGATAAATTCGATCCCGGCAAGCTCAATACCTATCTGTCCGAGAGACTCGAGAAGTATAAGATTCCGAGAACTATCGAGGCGGTCGATGAGCTGAAAAAGACCTATAACGGTAAAATCGACAGAAAAGCCTACAGAAAGAAAAAGTAATATATCTATACAGACAGCCGCGGTAACTCCGCGGCTGCTCTTGGTTTATGGCAAAGCATATTTATTTATGTAAATTATATCTATCACATAAATCTTGATGATGTTACGCCTTTTTCGGTGATTTTTGACATAGAATTTATAACTCGTTAGTGCTATAATTTATAAGGTTAAAATAAAGAAGTGCGCTTTGAGCGTGAGTATATGAAAAGACTAAGGGTGATTGTATGTCTAAAAGAGAAAATCTGCGTAATATCGCTATCATTGCCCATGTAGACCACGGTAAGACTACGCTTGTAGACCAGCTTCTGCGTCAGTCGGGCATTTTTCGTTCAAATGAGGTAGTCAATGAGAGAGTAATGGACTCAAACGATCTCGAGCGCGAACGCGGTATTACGATACTGTCTAAGAATACATCCGTAATGTACGGAGATACAAAGATCAATATAGTCGATACCCCCGGGCACGCAGATTTCGGCGGCGAGGTTGAGCGCATACTGATGATGGTAGACGGCGTTTTGTTGCTTGTAGACGCCTTTGAGGGCTGTATGCCTCAGACCCGTTTTGTTCTGAAAAAGGCGCTCGGGCTTGGCAAGAAGCCTCTTGTTGTTGTCAACAAGATCGACCGTGACGGCGCGAGACCCGAGGAAGTCATCGATGAGGTGCTCGATCTGTTCATAGAGCTCGGAGCTGATGACGATCAGCTTGAGTTCCCCGTTGTCTACGCCTCCGCAAGAGAGGGTGTTTCCTCACTCGATCCTTACAATATGACGCCAGATATGAAGCCTCTTTTTGAAGCTATCATTCGTGAGATACCCGCTCCCGAGGGCGAGGTCGACGAGCCGTTACAGCTCCTTGTTTCAAACATCGAGTACGATGAGTATGTCGGACGTATCGGTATCGGCAGAGTTGAACGCGGCAGAGTAAAGAGCGGCCAGAGCGCCGTGCTGTGTCATCAGGATGGTACTACCACTAATGTCCGCGTCAGCAAGCTGTACGAGTTCGAGGGTCTCAAACGCGTTGAGTGCGATGAAGCTGAGATGGGTGATCTTGTCTGCGTATCGGGTATAGCCGATATCAATATAGGTGAGACCATCTGCGTTCCCGACCATATCGATCCGCTGCCCTTCGTAAAGATCGACGAGCCTACGGTATCGATGAACTTCATCGTCAATAACTCTCCCTTCGCGGGCAGAGAGGGCAAGTATGTCACATCGAGAAATATACGCGACAGACTTTTCAAAGAGGTAGAGACCAACGTAGCATTAAGAGTAGAAGAGACCGACTCTGCCGATACCTTCAAGGTGAGCGGCAGGGGAGAGCTGCATCTTTCTATTCTAATTGAGACCATGCGCCGCGAGGGCTATGAGTTCCAGGTCAGCCGTCCTCAGGTGATCACCAAGATGATCGACGGCGTTCTCAATGAGCCTATCGAATATCTCATGATAGAAGTGCCCGAAGCTTATGTCGGCGCTGTAATGGAGAAGCTCGGCTCACGCAAGGCGGAGCTGATCAACATGGGTACTCGCGACGGCGGTTCTACCCATATCGAGTTCAGAATACCGTCCAGAGGTCTCATGGGCTATCGTCCCGAGTTCTTGACCGATACCAACGGCAACGGCATCATGAACCATGTGTTTGATTCATACGAGCCTTATAAGGGTGATATCATTACCCGTCATCAGGGTTCGCTTATCGCCTTTGAGACAGGCCAGACCGTTACCTACGGTCTGTACGCGGCTCAGGAGAGAGGCAGACTGTTTGTAGGTCCCGGCGTAGATGTTTATGAGGGCATGATTGTCGGCGCCTGCCCCAAGGCTGAGGATATAACCGTCAATGTGTGCAAGAAGAAGCATATCACAAATACCCGCGCGTCAGGTTCAGACGATGCTTTAAAGCTTACTCCTCCGTCGGTCCTTTCGCTCGAGCAATGCCTCGAGTTTATCGCCGACGACGAGCTCGTCGAGGTCACACCCGAGAGCATTCGTATGCGTAAAGAGATACTTAGCAAGGAGCTTCGTATGAAGCACCAGTTTAAGAATAAGTAAATGATAAGCAAATAAAGCTATATATGTTTATTGGTGCGAAACGCAAATACCCATTTTCACCTTATGCTTTCGATATGAATTATATAATACTTGATTTGGAGTTTAACGCTGCCTTTTCAAAGCACAGACATCGCTTTGTTAACGAGATAATTGAGTTCGGCGCTGTTAAATGTGATGAACAACTTAATATTATCGATACCTTCTCTGAGCTTGTTAATCCACAGATTTCAAAAAAGCTCAATACTCATGTATCGGCGCTTACACATATCACTATTGACGAGTTGAAGCAGTCAAACAGCACATTCTCTCATGTTATGTCAAAGTTTCGCAAATTCCTCGGCGATGGTATTTTGATGACATGGAGCAACAGCGATATTCTTGTATTGCTTGAGAATTACCGTTATTTTTACGGTAATGATAAGCTCATGTTTCTGAAATATTACGTCAATTTGCAGAAGTACTGTGAGAGAGCTCTCGGATACAGCGACCGCGCCCGACAGATGGGGCTTTCTGCCTGCGCCGAGGCGCTGGGTCTCAAGTTTGAAGATAATACTCTTCACAGAGCGTATAACGACGCTGAGCTTACTGCCGAGTGCTTCAAGGCTCTTTATGATGAAGAGCTTCTCAAAGACTTCATATTTGAGTGCAACGATGATTTTTACAGGCGCGTATCCTTCAAAAATTATAATATCTGCGATCTGAGAGATCCTTTGGTCGACAGGCGAGAGATGTTTTTCAACTGTGATAGATGCGGCAAGCGAGCGTTGCGCCGCTCTAAGTGGAGACTTAAGAACAAGAGCTTCAGGGCTGAGTTCCGCTGTCTGCGCTGCCGCAGAGACTTTGAGGGCAGGATAACCTTTAAGAAATACTATGACAGCGTCGCTATTATCAAAAAGATCGTCGACCTATCCGATAAAGAAAAACGATATGAAACAAACAAGGCGTTACCGTGATTATTTGGTAACGCCGTATATTTTATAATAAATTAGAACAAATTTTCTAAAATGTATTGAAATTATAGAACGGATGTGCTAAAATAATAATTACAGAGAGCGATGATGCTTAAGCTCTCCTGTGAGCAGCCCCATGCTCAGTGAATACGCAATGATTTGTTGTTTGATGCAGTTAAGCGAAAGGAATGAGAAATGAATTATCTTGAATGGGCGGATGAGTATCTTGAAGACGCTCGCCGCGTACTTGAAGTGATCGAGAAGAAGAAAGCACATTTGAATGAACCGAAGCTTACGGCTGACACCCGCAAGCAGCTAAATGACGTCATCATAGCATATCGCTGTATTTACCGCGAGTTGTTATCGACTGCCGAGCACCTGAGAAGACGAGCGGGAGGATCGGGCTATGAGGCGTGAGCGCGTTTATATGAGCGATGAAAACAGCGATTATATCGCGTTTCAGCTCTACAACCGCGGCTCAACCAACCGACCGGAGCGCGAGAGGATGAAGAAGATCCTTACCCGAGCGATCCGACACGGTCTTACAGATCGCCAGCGTTACTGTATCACGCGATACTATCTGGAAGGTACGCAGATGAAGGATATAGCTAAAGAGTTAGGTTTGTCCAAGTCTACGGTATCGCGTCATATCAAGGCGGCAACGCTGAAGCTCAGGAAAGTAGCTTCTTTCTATGAACGGTGATCGTAGTCCGTCAATCAAAAATGCCCGTCATCTCGGCGGGCATTTATCCTTTATTCAAAGAGTGAATTCCTCTTTTTTATGTGGTTTCAGAGGAGCCATTCCTTTAGGCTCCCGCATTATGGGGTTATAATCAAACTTCTTGCATTTACCGTTTTTAAGCGTTTTATGTACCTCGCAGAATTGCGATGTTCCCTCAGTTTTTGAGTGAGAGCAATAAACGCATGATGGTACTATATTGTTGCCGAAAATCTTCTTTTTCATATGATCACCATTTCAATTGCTTTAAGCAACCGAGAACAAATCCGAACACGCTGTAAATGGCAATATTTCGGAATAATTCGGCTTATCAATCTTGGCAGGCGCCAGCCTGCCTGCACTTTCTGCACCGAATTCTTCTCGAAATCTTGCACATTTTCAGTCCTTCGGAGTTTTGCCGGAGCAGATTTTCGTCTGATCGCGGCAAAACCACAGCGAACCCTGACGGGTTCGCGAGGATTTTAACAAAGAGCGGGCGGAAATATGCCCGTCAAAACCGGGTTCGGATTTGTTCTCGGTTGCTTATATTATTATAACATTATATCTTTACTATTGCAAGTACAACATCAACGTAGTATAATGATTTATCGACAGCGTAAGTCTGTGTTATTATTTGTTTATGTGGTGATTATATGGAGTTTGATTCCTCTGTTTTTACTTTGAATACGGTTGACGGCGTTTCTTATTTGACTTTTGACGCCTTAAGCAGTATACCTTTTATCTGTCACGCGTTCTCAACAAAGCTCGGTGAAGGCTCGCTCACAAAGCACTCTATGGATATGAGCTTTGACCATGACGACTATGACGCGGTAACTCATAATTATAAGCTGCTGTGTAATGCCGCAGGTCTTGATTACACCTCTCTCGTGGCTTCTTCACAGGATCACCATACCTTCGTAAGGGTATGTACCTCGGCTCAAAAGGGCATAGGTGTCTATCGCAAGAAAGATATAATGAGTGTTGATGCTCTAGTGACCATCGAGCCGGGTGTAACTCTTTGTACCTATTACGCAGATTGCACTCCGATCTTCTTTGTAGATACCGTCACTCACGCTATCGGTCTCGCTCACGCGGGCTGGCGTGGGACTGTAGGCAGAATAGCACAAAAGGTGATAGACACTATGAAAGCGAGCTTCGGCACAGATCCCGCGGATGTTGTTTGCGCTATCGGTCCCAATATATCCGTGTGCTGTTATGAGGTGGATAAGCCCTGCGCGGACGAGTTCTACGCATTAGAACTTGACAGCGACAGGTTCGTCTTTCCTAAAGAAGGCGGCAAATATATGGTCGATATGCTCGAGTGCAACCGTCAGATCCTTGTCGAGAGCGGTGTAAAGCCTGAGAATATAACCTTGAGTGATATATGCACTCAGGACAACAGCGACCTCTTGTGGAGCCACAGGGCTACCAAGGGTGACAGGGGACTGATGTGCGCTATGCTGCGTATAAATCCCGAGAAATAATGTTAGTATTTATATTATAGTTAAAGCCTCCGATCAGTTCGGAGGCTTTCTTATACTCAGTTTTTTATCTTTTGCGAACCAAACTTCGTTTACTTCAAAGCTCCTGCCGTTAAGAGCCTCCAGACAACCCGCCTCGGTTGTAAAACAGAATTTCAGCTTATACGCGTACAGCGCCTGCCGTTTCATTTCGAACGCTGCGTTGAGTTTTCTGTCGCCGTACTTCTCATCACCCAACAGCGGATGACCGATGTGCGCCATATGAGCGCGTATCTGATGGGTCCTGCCGGTATGGAGCAGAACCTCGCACAGCGAAAGGGCAGGGGAGGCGTCTATAACATAATACTCAGTGATTATCTCCTTAGTACCCTCTTTTTGTTTATCATAAATCGTCACCGTTTTATTAGCTTCATTCTTTATATGATACGCTTTTAGTATAGCGTGAGGCGGCTTGGGCGTACCTTTCACGGCGCATAGATAGTATTTTTCTATTTCTCTGTCACGGATCTTTTGGTTCATTATCCTTAGGGCTTCTGCGTTCTTAGCGGCAATTACTATTCCGCCCGTGTTTCTGTCGATGCGGTTACACAGCGCCGGGGTAAACGCCTTGTCCGTATCGGGATCATACTCGCCTTTTTCATATAGGTATCTGAGCACTCTGAGATTAAGCGTATCCGTATCATATCGGCTGTCCTGGTGAGTGATGACCCCAACCTTTTTATCGAGCAAAATGATGTTTTCATCCTCATAAACTATGCTCAGTTCTTTCCCGGCTTTCAGAAAGTCATAGCTTTTCTGTTCGTTGAAAAATTCATCCTTTATATAAAAGGTAAGCACATCGCCTTCATTGAGAAAGACGTCAGGCTGTGTCTTCTTGCCGTTGAGCTTTATATATTTTGTTCTGAGATATTTATACATCAGCGACTTCGGCATTGTCTTGAACCGCTTTGAGAGGAACTTATCAAGGCGCTGACCTGAGTCGTTCTTTGATATCATCAATGTTCTCATATTATCACCGCCTTTATTGTACCAAAAATACCGCTGTATTTCAACGGTAACATTTCTTTATCCTGTGAGTAATATGATAAGGGTGATGTAAATGAGACGATGCAAACGCTGTACTGCTTCTATAGCCTTTGCCGCGGGGCTGCTGACAGCGGCGGTGCTGCCGGCGAAGGCGGTGTGTATAATCGCGGCTGTCGTGCTCATTATCACCTGCCTGAGCATAAGGAGGTAGCTATGAAGGTAGTAGTTCTTGACCATCCTAAGATACTGTCATTTTTTCTCAGGAGAATTTACGGTATCAAAAAGACCAAGGATAAACAAGAATAGGGAAGTTCATACATAGCGCCGGTATCAACTGTCGGCGCTTAAATTGAAAGCGCGCGTTTAGCGTTGACATCGCTCTTTGCCGCACTGCGGAAAACTGAGCGGGCATACAAATCTTTTTTTGTTTTACGGAAATGAAAAGTTTCCGTAAAGAAAAAGCCGTCGGTGTTATCCGGCGGCTTTGCTGCTGTGCTTATGATAATACGGCCTTAGCGCTCTCTGAGTAGATATACATGGCTTTAAGAGCGTCTATCGCTTGTTCTGAGTAAGTATCATCATTTAGTATACGGTTGTAATAATTCTTTGCGCTGTAGACTGTGTCAAGTGTATTCGATCCGTTTGTGAATGTAAGCGTATAGGGGTCGAAGATATTCTTGGCTGAGATACCTGTGATAGTGATGAGCTTATATCTGCCTCCGTTATAATCCGTGAAGCAGTAATTCTTGCCACCGATCTGTACAGATGTATTATTGAACAGCTCACTGTCCGTAACTGTAAAAAACAGTTCGATCTCGGCCTTTGAGGTGGTTTTTAAAATCGTACCCTCAAATTTTACGCCGTAATCATCGAGGCTTGATGTGTTGATATCGGTATCGTTGTCATCTAATGACGCTGGGGCTACGGGTGCTGTCCACTCGCTGTTGACCAAGCTGATGTAATTGTCAGCGGGGTCATCGGTCTTGTATTTAGCGTATCTTTGTACCGCTCCGCCGTAATTCAGCATAGAGCACAAAAGGTCTTTCAGATCCGTTCTGTCGCTGAACAACTCTGCCGCGGTCTGAGCGTAGTCGACTACTCTGTAATCATATGACAGTATTTCATTTTCTCCCGAGGTCAGAGACATATGTACGCTGTCGGTCATACATCTTGCTGACACATAGCATATGGTCCTGTAGTTCGCGCCGTAGCTTGAGGTCGTTCTGAGCGTTCCTTCGGCGGTCCGGTTACCCCATGTAAAGGTCACATCCAAATCTGAACCGAAGTAATCGGGGACATACAGGTAGAAATAGATACCGATCTCATCCTTCAAGGTGATCTGGTTTCCTACGACATACTGATGCTCTATTACTGTTGAGTTGAGGTCCAGTCTGTCGCCGCTATCGTCAAAGATGCCGCCGCATTCAGCGCAATATTTATAAGCGCTATGTCCGTCCGCTGTTTGAGTTGGAGCTTCTTCATTGACCGTTGTCAACGCATGACTGTGAGCGTCCATATCGGAGAAAAGCGAGTATATCCCGACTGAATAACCGTCCTGAACTACGCCTTTATCTATTATTTTTGTAAGGGCTTTATCGCTTTTAGCCAGAGTGTACATCTCAGTATATATCTCGGCTTGTCCCGGGGCCTTTACGGTGTATTCGGTCACTACCAGCTTACAGTCGTCGTTATCAAATATAAACGAAGAAGATTTTGAGCCTACAAAATAAAATGCGTTGCCGTCTGTATTTCCGTATGCGCTTTCACCCATAACAGGGAAGACGGTATCATCGCTGACGGGTTCGTCCTCAGTGATATATTCAGCCGATATGGATAATACATCTTCATTGAAGTATTGTTCGCCTCTGACGGACGAGAGCTTACCGTCGTCTACGCTGACTGTGTTCATGTAGGTGTATACCATAAATGTATCGCCGACATCAAAGCTTTTTACGGCTGTAGTGCCCTCGAGTGTCCTCAAGGTGACCTCAGCGGTATTTGAAGCCGTGTCCTCAGCGCTTGCCGCAAAGGTGAGTGAACTGAAGATCAAAGTTGCCGCCAGCAGGAACGTGATTATTCTTTTAGCTTTCATAAGAAAACCTCCAAAGCATATTATCTATTATATTTTATCATATGCTTCAAAATATCGCAACACAAAATATCCCGATTAGATTTGTAAAATATGCACATAGAATGAGCCGCTGCCTTATTATTGACAGCGGCTTTTCTCATCTTGTCAGTCTGAGTATCTGACCGGGGTATATTATATTCGGGTTTTCAAGATTGTTCAGAGCCAGTATATTTTCAAGCTCAAGTCCGTATCTGTCGGCTATATTGATTACCGTGTCACCGGGTCTTACGACATAATACCGAGGCGATCGTATATCTTCGACCGGCAGGATAAGCTCTTGACCGGGATATATCATATAAGGCGGTATCAGACCGTTCGCGTTAGCTATATCCTGCGGTGTTGTACCGAAGAACTGAGCTATCGCATACAGGGTGTTGCCCGGTCTGACAGTGTATTTCAGCATTTCCATGACCTTCTCCTTTCAGTTTTATGTATTATATTCTATGCTCATAATCGGCTTTATGTTAACATCATACGAGCCGCTGATCATCTCTCTGTAAAATTACATAATATTCTTATCTTTATTTCTTATTCGGAATTATATGTATATGCTTTTTTGATATGATATCCATGTATAATACCGCCAAATTGAGGTAGTAAAATTGATTTATAAACGTATAATTTCACTATTTTTTGTAATAATTTGCCTGTTTTCTATGTTTGTCCCGTGTTTTTATGCAGAGGGAGAAGAGAACTCGGCTGAGGATACTGCCATGACTGACGAAACAGAAGAAGAGACAAAGAAGCCTACTCAGGCTCCTACCGAGCCTCCTAAGCCTACCGCTGAGGAGCTCGGATATTCCGCTTATGTCAAGACGCTCGATAAGACCGTCTACAGCGATAAGGATCTCGGAGCGGTGTATACCGAAGATCATACTACCTTCAAGGTCTGGTCACCCGCGGCTGACGACGTTAGGGTTTGTATCTATAAGACCGGCTCTGATGATGAAGAGGGCTTCAATACTCTCGTAGTAAAGCCTATGAAGTATTCCAAGAGCGTCGGTACATGGTATGTGACCCTCGACGGCGATTATAAGAATATGTATTATACCTATAAGGTAACCGTTAACGGCGTCACCAACGAGGTAGTCGATCCTTACGCTAAGGCTGTAGGCGTCAACGGCAACAGAGGTATGATAGTCGATCTGAACGACACCGACCCCGAGGGCTGGGCTGACGACAGCTTTAACCGTGTCAGCAGCGCCTCAGACGCTGTGATATGGGAGGTCTCGGTGCGTGACTTCTCCGCTGATCCCGCTTCGGGCGTCAGCGAGAGCAACAGGGGCAAGTTCCTCGCGTTCACCGAGGGCGATACTACCCTTGACGGTATAGACGGAAATATGTCTACCTGTGTTTCTTATCTCAAGGAATTAGGCGTAAATTATGTTCAGATAAATCCTTTCTATGATTTTGCTTCCATAGATGAGGCAGGGGATCTCAACGAGCAGTATAACTGGGGCTATGATCCTAAGAACTATAACGTCCCCGAGGGCTCGTATTCATCAAATCCGTATGACGGCAGAGTTCGTATCAAAGAGTGCAAGCAGATGATACAGGCGCTCCATAACGCCGGTATCGGAGTTATCATGGATGTTGTTTATAACCATACATATTTCTCTGAGGATTCATTCTTTAATCAGCTTGTTCCTAACTATTATCACCGTATCAAAGAGGACGGCAAATGGTCAAACGGTTCGGGCTGCGGCAACGATGTAGCTACCGAGCGTAAGATGGTCAGCAAGATGATCCGCGAGTCGGTACGCTATTGGGCTGACGAATATCATATTGACGGCTTCAGGTTCGATTTGATGGGTCTTATGGATATCAACACAATGAACGGTATCCGCGCCGATCTCGATACGCTTCCGAACGGAGAGAAGATACTCATGTACGGCGAGGCTTGGAACATGGAGACAGCGGCTGATTCCGGCACAGAGCTTGCCAATCAGGATAATATGTACAAGCTCGATAAGAGGATCGGCGCTTTTAACGATACCGGACGCGACGCGATAAAGGGCTCTAACTTCAATTCAGTTGAAAAGGGCTTTGTCCAGGAGGGTTCCTCCAAAGGCGGAGTACGCAGTTCTATAGACGGCGACGGCTCAGGCTGGGCTGATGATCCACGGCAGTGCGTAAACTACGTCTCATGCCACGATAATCTCACCTTGTACGATAAGCTGACGGCTTCTGTATACAATGATGATAAATATACTACACGCCGCGAGGATCTTGTAGCTATGAACAAGCTTTCCGCCGCTATCGTGCTGATGTCGCGCGGCGTTCCGTTCATGCTCGCGGGCGAGGAGCTCGGTCGCACAAAACAGGGCGACGAGAATTCTTATATTTCTTCAATAGAAATAAATCAGATCGATTGGAAATCACGATATAAGTTCACTTCTTTGACCGAGTACTATAAAGGCCTTATAGAGATCCGCAAAGCTGTAGCGGCATTGCGCGATCCTACAGGCGAGAATTCTACTATTACATATCTTGATGATACAGATAAAAAGACCATTGCGTATACTGTCACGGGAGAAGGTTCTCCGTCCGCTGTTATCATCTTTAACGGCGATACCGAGAATTCTTCAAAGGTATCGCTTCCCGACGGTGACTGGGTCGTGGTCGCTGATGATAAGCGAGCGGGATTAAAGGCGATTTCTTCCGCGAGCGGCAGCGTAAATGTTTCTCCGACCTCGGCGATGATACTGATAGACGCCGACAGCTTCTCAGATATAGAGGCAAAAGAGCCGGAGAGCGTTGTATATATCAGATACCATGATAAGGCATCCTCTTCTGTTGTATGCGAAGAGAAATTGGAGGGTAAACTCAAGGAACGTTATACTGCGAATACCCCATCAGAGATACTTTTCAATTATAATATCCTTTCGAAATCCACTTTGAGCGGCACTTTTTCAAAGGACTTTGATATCATTGACATTGAATGTGAGGCTTATGAGGGCGATTATTCGACCGTTACGATAAAGTTTTTTAATGAAGATGATAAGCTTATCGCCGATACTGTTGTAATGACGAACAGAGTAGGTCAGCAGTATTATACTCCGTCTATCCCCGGGGTAGAGGGGTATACGCTCGATCTTGAGGCTCTTCCCAAGAACGGCGCGGGTATCTATACCGAGCAGCCTATCGAGGTCGCTTATCATTTTAAAAAGACAACTGAGGAAGAAAAGACAGACACCGAGTATAAATGCAGAGCGAACGTTATCTATATGTCAGATGATGGTACCGTTCTCGACCTAAAATCCTATATGGGTGTTGAGGGTGATACGCTCGAGATAGAGGATCTCAGCTTTGACGGCCTTGAATACTACGATGTTTCAAACGGCAACGCTCTGTTCTCTCCGTTGGAGCTCAACGTAATCGTTTATTATCGCCATAAGGTCAATTATACTTTGATGTATATATTGATCGCGGGCGGCGCTGTCGCGCTTTTTGTCGGTCTCGGGTTTATCCTCAGGATGATGAAGAAGCGCAAGATGAATAATATTCGCATCGATTGATCTGGTTAAAATTGTTTTTTAAATAATTTTATATTATATTTTAAGGAGGAAAACACATGAAAAAGACAAAAAAGGTCATATCTCTGATCCTTGCTTTGGCTCTTGTTGTATCCATGTTTACCGTAGCGGCTGTGAATGTTTCCGCTGCGACTAATCCCTACAGCGACGCCGCCATGGCTCTGGACGCGGAATATGCCTACGACGGAGAATTAGGCGCGATCTATTCTCCCGAGTCAACCACCTTCAAGGTATGGGCTCCTTTGGCTACAGAGGTTATACTTAACCGCTACGCTACAGGTTCCGATTCCGAAGAAGGCGCCGCTGACCTCGGCACTGTCTCTATGGAAAAGCTGATGGACGGCGAAAGGTGGACAGGTGTTTGGACTGCTACCGTTAACGGTGACATCGTCAACACCTACTACACCTACACTATCACTAACCCCGATCACATCTATGACAGCAAGGGCACCGTTACCCACGAGACACAGGATATCTATTCCTATGCGGTCGGCGTAAACGGCGACCGCTCTATGGTAGTTGACCTCAGCAAGACCGATCCCGATGGTTGGAATGAGGACAGCCATGTTTTCACTGATGAACAGACTGACGCTATCGTGTGGGAGGTTCACGTAAAGGACTTCACCTACAATCCCAACTCAGGCGTTAGCGAAGCTAACCGCGGTAAGTTCCTCGGCTTTACAGAGACCGGTACGACTCTCGACAATGAGGGCGGAGTTTCTACAGGTATCGATTATCTTAAGAGCCTGGGTGTAACTCATGTTCAGATCAACCCCTTCTATGATTTCGCTACTATCAACGAAGCGGGCGACGACACTCAGTTCAACTGGGGCTACGATCCCAAGAACTACGGTGTTCCCGAGGGCTCTTATTCATCCAACCCCTTTGACGGCAACGTTCGTATCAAAGAGTGTAAGGCTATGATAAAGGCTCTGCATGACGCCGGTATCGGTGTTATCATGGACGTTGTTTACAACCACACTTACTCGGTAGACTCCTGCTTTACTTATTCTGTTCCCGAGTATTATTATCGAATGGCTGCCAACGGCGGTTACAGCCAGCAGTCAGGCTGCGGTAACGATACTGCTTCAGAGCGCGCTATGTACCGCAAGTATATGCGTGAGATGCTCAAGTACTGGACAGAGGAGTATCACCTCGACGGTTATCGTTTTGACCTCATGGGCGTTCACGACGGCGAGACCATGACCATGATCCGCGAGGATATGGACGCTATCGATCCCCGTATCGTAATGTACGGCGAGGGTTGGGCAGGCAACACCGTATACGATCCCACTACCTGCTCAGGCACAGCTACATATATGACAGTTCAGGGCAACGCTTCTAAGCTCCCCACCCGCATCGGTTTCTTCAACGACCAGATCCGTGACGGCATCAAGGGCGGCGTATTTGACGGCGCTGAGGCTCAGGGTTTTGTAAACGGCACCATGACCTTAGCTAAGGATATCTCTATCGGTATCAACGCTAATACAATGGGCAAGGGCAGATGGTCCGCTATAACTCCCGAGCAGTGCGTTACCTATGCTTCCTGCCACGATAACATGACACTTTACGATAAGCTGGTTGGCGCAAACTACGGCGCGAACTCAGAGTATCGCGCTCGTTATACCGACGTTGTAACTCAGAATATGCTCACAGCGGCTATCATCAGTTCTTCACAGGGTATCGACTTCATCCTCGCCGGCGAAGAGATGGGTCGCTCCAAGGACGGCGATGAGAACTCCTACAAGAGCGCCGCTACCCTCAATATGATCGACTGGTCGCTGCTTGAGACCAACGCTGACCTCGTATCCTACTACAAGGGTATGTTCGAACTGCGTAAGGCGTTCTCTCCCTTCACAGCAAACAAGTCAGACAAGGATGACGACAGCTATGAGTATATCTTTGACACCTCTAAGACATCCTCACTGAGCACTATCGCTTATACAGTTCACAACAATACTCCCGGTGAGTGGAGCAAGGTCGCTGTTATCTACAACGGCAAGAAGTCTCCTGTTAACTTTAAATTCAACTCAAAGACCAAGAAGGATAAGACCATCGACGAGAACACCGAGTGGGTCATCGTAGCCAACGATAAGACCGCCGGCGTTTCAAAGCTCGGCGAGGTCAAGGGTATCACCTTTGAGGTTCCCGCTTCATCCGCTATCATCGCGGTTGAGAAGAGCACATTTGAAGAGTGCGCTATCCCCGAGTCTTTCTCTAAGATCAATGTAAACCATGTTTATGAGCAGACAGGTGAAGTGCTCAACACCAGCGTTGTTCTCGGTAAGCCCGGCGAGGGTTACTCTCTCGTAGCTGACGACTCCATCCCGCTCGAGTACACTCTCGATAACGTAGACGGAGATACAGCAGGCACATTCGGCGAAGAGGACAAGACCGTTACCTTCAATTATACCGATTATACTCCCACACCCTTTGCTGCTCCCGCAGGTGATATAGACGACAGCGGTGAGGTAGATATCGTAGACGCTACCTATCTTCAGAGATATCTGATCAATATGATCGTTCTCGATGATGAGCATATAGCTCGCGGCGACTACAACGTAGACCGTGAGACCGATTCTGTCGACGTAGTTGTATTACAGCGTTTCCTCGCTCATATGATAAAGCCTGTTTATAACGTTACAGCCCGTCATATGGAGAAGAAGGAAGACGGCTCTATAAAGGCTCTGACAACAGCCGAGACCACCCGTATCCGTTACGGTGAGCCTTATTCAACACAGGCTAAGAAGATCGCTTATTATTCACTTATTGACCAGCCCGCTAACGCTGAGGGCGTAGTTACCAATAATGTCACAGTTGATTACTTCTATTCCTACAGCGTAGCAAGTCCCAAGATGCACGTTAAGCACAGCGGCAGCGAGACATGGGATCCCCACCTCTGGGCATGGGCATACGACGGTCCTACTCCGATCAACTGCTATGACGGTTGGCCTGGTCTGATGCTGACCAACCCCGACGCTGACGGTTGGTACAATGTTACCTTCCCGATCCCCGGCGGACTTGATTACTACTTCATCATCAGTAAGAACGGCAATCCTCAGACAGCTGACTACGGTCCTATCTCATACGACGATTATCCCGAGATCTGGGTAGTTATCGATGATGAGAATGTCGGCAAGGCTGACGGCAAGTGGGTAAGCTATTACAACTATAACCCCGATATAGCAAACTGATATCAATCTATTATGCCCCCATCCAAACGGATGGGGGCTTTTGTGTTCTGTCAAATATTATTCTTGACAAACAGCTCCTGCTGTAGTTTAATGATATTGTAGTTTTTTCGGAAAGGAAGGTTATTATGAATATTGTTTGTTTGGATTTAGAGGGCGTTCTTGTTCCTGAGATATGGATAGCTTTTGCCGAGGCTTCGGGTATTCCCGAGCTCAAGCGTACTACCCGTGACGAGCCGGATTACGATAAGCTCATGAAATATCGCCTCGATATCCTCGATCAGCACGGATTAGGACTTAAGGAGATACAGGAGACGATTGCAAAGATCGATCCTATGCCCGGCGCCAAGGAATTCATGGACGAGCTCCGTTCCATCACTCAGGCTGTTATCCTCAGCGACACCTTCTCACAGTTCGCTAAACCTCTTATGGAGAAGCTCGGTATGCCTACTATCTTCTGTAACGAGCTCATAGTTGATGAGAACGGCAAGATCACGGATTATAAGCTGCGCTGTGAAAAGACGAAGCTGACTACCGTACGCGCCTTGCAGTCATGCGGCTTTGAAACTATCGCCAGCGGCGACAGCTTCAACGATCTTGCTATGATACAGGCGAGCAAAGCGGGCTTTTTGTTCAGAGCTCCCGACAGTATCAAGGCTGATTATCCCGATATCCCCGCCTGCGATACATATGAAGAGCTTATGGCACTTATCAAAGCGGCATTATAATAACAGCGAAAGATCAACGCACCATCGGAGTATATCCAATGGTGCGTTTTCTTGATTATGCGTTATGTTTTTGTATTTTTATTTTTTTCAACAGCGGCTTCATCAGTCTTATGATGATTACCTCTACTGCTCCGAACGGGACTAACACCGCGGCTCTGTATAACAGCAGGGTGGGGTAGGGGATGTTCATCATTCCGCTGAGTATCAGAGTATTAAGCGGCAGAGCGCACAGCAGCAGCACAGCGACCTTAGCGAGTATTATTCTTTTCAGCTCTAGTTCGCTTTTATACAGAGCGACGCCGTAGATTATGCCCTCGAATACATAGCATAGGGTCAGCAGCGGATTGATCGAGAACGCTGTGGGATTTGAGATGATTATTGATAATATATCTCCCGCTCCCGAGACTATCCCCGCGCACACGGGTCCGAACAGATACGCGGTGATAACGATAGGTATGAATGAGAAGCCTATCTTTACAAACGGCATTATCGCCAGTGTAAAATTGGTGAATATCCCGAGCACTACCCTCAGCGCGAGCATCATAGCGCATATTGCGAGAACATGGACGTTAGATAATTCTTTTGCAGAATTTTTGAACTTTTCAAAAAATGACATAATAATACCTCCTTCTGCATTCCTCAGCACAGCAACGCTGTGTTCTATCGCATAAGGAGGTTTCCGTATGCAACAGCGGGATGCAAAGAATACACCGCGGGGACGCGAGTGTTTTTCTATCATGGACTTTAGAATGATAGAATAAACGCAGGCGCGCTTGCCCTTCGTTCTGCCGTCAACTCCCCGTTCGGCAGACACTTAACGCGTATTCTCTTACTCTGTTAGATTTGTTTTTTATAATAATTCTCGGATGTTCCGAGTGTCAAACATAGATATTATGCTTCATATCCGTCGCACGGCTTATCAAGATCCAACGCGGCCAAGTCGTGGTGGGGTACCTGCTTATCCTCGGGCGGCATCTCCATATAGTTGCCGAACGCCATTTTAAGATATTGGTCATATCCCTGAGGCAGAGGCATCATAAGCCCCTCAAATTCATGATACTCAGCCTTGTCAAAAGCCTTTTGAGGGTATTCGTTCATCATATAGTGAGGCCCGGCGCAAAGCTCCGTACATTTTTCATGTGTACGAAAACCGTATTTGGTCATCTTCTTTTCATGCTTTTGCCATATCTTTGTACGGCGTTCACGGCTGGGGATGAATTTGAGCAAAACAGAACTGACGAACTGTATCAGCTTGCCGTGCTTTGTCGGTACGACCTCTGTTATATACAGGCTGTACATCATCGCGTGGTAATATTGCAGATATCTTTTGAACTTACTGTCGGGACATCCGTCAAGCGGGAATATATCTGTAACGATACCGTGAGGTACATCGATATCCTTCTGGTTATCCTTTACCATCGTGGCGGAGGTATCGATCATGGTAGCGAAGCTGTTTCCGGTGAATACCTTTCCGTCGGTTTTAAGCATGAGGAAACGTTCGTTGCTCTCATGCTCTTTCCACAGTTTCAGCATTCTTTCGTAATCTCTGCGCGGCATAATGATATCGACGTCGTCATCCCACGGTATAAAACCCTTGTGTCTTATGGCTCCGATGACGCATCCGCCGAGCAAAAAATAGCTAAGCTCATGCTTCTTGCAGAATTCATCAAAATATACGAGTGACTCAAGCTCTTTTATTTGCAGTTTTCTCAGGGTTTCTCTGTCGAGATTCAATACTTCGCTCATAATACTTCTTCTTTTTCGTCATCATATATAACGGTATTTCTCTTTACCGCTTCTTTGACCTCTTCAATACGCCTCTGCGCGCTTCCGTCAAGCTTTTTCTTCCAGAAAGGCAGCTTGATAAGTCCCACGAGCGTTCCTATCCCGTATGTCAGGTGAAGTATAGGGAAGAGGAACGGCAGCAAAAGGAACAGCGGATTAGCCGATTTCTTCAATATAAAAGCGCCTACTGTGTTTACAAAATTGAACATTATATACATAGCAGCGATGATCGCCAAAAATACAGGCTGTCCGAAAATCAGCCAAATAAGCGACGTGCCTATGACCGACAGCAAAAAGACAAAGGGGATAAAGTGAAAGTAACTTAAGCATCCCGGACAAACTCCGAGCGTCAGTCCTATCCAGTATCCGTTGCCGTATTTTTGCTTGAGCATACGGCCAAACGTACTTCTGGTATGCTGGAACGATATGATCTCGGGACAGCAGCAGATCTTATAGCCCGCCTGCCTTATCCTGTAGTGCAGCTCATTGTCCTCGGTTCTGCCCAGATCCTCGTTAAAGCCGCCGACAGTCGCAAATACCTCTCTGCGATAAGCCGCGTGAAAAAGACTGTCGTGATATTCTTTCTGAGCGGCGGGTCTGCGGTAGTCGGCTACAGATGAGCCGAACAGCGACTCCTCAGCCGCTAACAGGGTCTCTGTCCAGGGGTTGGGATTGGCGCAGATATTCGGTCGTCCTCCGCCGACGATATTCTCACCCTCCTGGATATTGAAAACATTCCTCGATACAAACTGTCGCGGGATCTTTGAGTGAGCGTCGACTCTGATTATGATATCTCCGGTAGCGTGCTCGATAGCTACATTCCATGCCGAAGCCTGATTTGCTCCGTATGAGTTATATATCTTCACATCATAAAAGCCGTTGTCGGTATTCTTGAAGTCCTCCATCAGCTCATGAGTGTGATCATCAGAGTTGGAGTCGATCATTATTATCTCTATTTTATGGTGCGGATAGTTCTGATCGCTGAAATCTCTCAGTAATCCGTTAAGAGCTTTTTCTTCATTATGCGCTATGGTACACAGCGACACTCTCATTTCAGTTCACCTCAAAAGTAGCCTTGGTTTTCCATTTCGCGCTTATACACAGCGACTGTGTGATATAAGGTATAACATACAGCATCGGCAGTATAAGCAGACAAAGAAGCATCCACGGTATAAAGCTTAAGAACAGCTTAGCCGGAGAGCCTTGGCTGTTGCGTCTTATTTGACGCGCGTATTCAAACGCCTGGTTAGGCGCGATAGTATCGTTCTCTACGGTTATAGTAAACGCGGTCAGATATCTGAGCGAAAAGATTATAGTCAAACCCGTACCTATGACCGATAATAAGAAGTAAATATCATAATACAATACGCTCTCTGTAAAGTCTGCGTTTATATTGTTGAATACAATGATATATATGAGAAGAGGGAGATAAAACAGCAGAGCGGGGAAGAACATTCTGATAATATAGTGTGTGTTGAGCGCTAAAGCGTATCCGTATCTGCCTTTTGAGAAGTAGAAGAATACGTCGCTCATATCCATATCTTTTGTATATGAGGCTCTGTAATACGCGCGTATATAACCGTTTATTACAGGCGAGAACAGGAAAAATCCGATTATCTCAACGGGATAGCCTATCGAATATACCAGTAGATTGGTGAGGGTCAAGTCGCTCGTGGCCTTAGACAGGATAACGGATAACACGGTAGTTGTTCCGTCTATTATAAAGAACGGCAGCAAGACTATCAACATAGCCGATACGGCTCTTATATAGTTTCCCTTAAGCGTGTCACGCGCCTGGGCTTTGATTATTGCTTCTGCAGACAAAAAATCATCTTCCTTTGTGCTTTTCTTATATGAATTAAGCGTTAGTGTAAAGGTTATACATTGCCTCTAAGCATATCTGAGCGTGCTTAAAGAACTTATCTACATTTATACACTCGTTAGCATTGTGGACGTTACTTACCTCACCCTTGAAGATAGGGCCGAAGGCAACTCCCTTGCCTTGGAGCTTGCGGGCGTATGTACCGCCGCCGGTGGTGTAGAGTTCGGGCTTTTCACCCATAATGCTCTCATATGACTTTGAGAGTATCTTGATGATCTCGGTATCCTTTGAGAGATACAAAGGCTTCTGATGTGTCAGCACCTTAACGTGTATGCCTTCACGCTCAGCTTGTTTTGTTAATTTCTCAAGGATCTCCTCGCCGTTTGCCGTAACAGGATATCTGATATCTACGGTACAGGTAGCATATCCGGAATCTATATGGATAGTACCGACATTGAGCGTCAACGGTCCCGATTCCTTATCTCTTGTTTTGATCCCCAGCATGACGCCGTCAATATCCGTTCCGATATAATGGCTGATAAAAGAGGGGAGAGTACCCATAGTAGGCAGAGCAAAGTTAGAGGTGAGCAGGTCTACGAGAGCCGTAGCGGCGTTCAGACCTTCTTCGGGCTTCGCGGCGTGAGCCGCTTTACCGCGTGATAGCACCATCAAACCGTCGATAGTATAGTAAAACTCGAACGAGCCTTTCTTAGCGTCGGCGAGACGCGCCAGCTGATGATCCTCGTTCTCGGTACAGTCGAGCAGAGCGTAGGCTGTATCGGGAACCGCGTTGACAGCCTTTCCCGAGTGGAACTGTGTGAGCGTGGTTCCGTCGTGTGTATCAGTATATAATTCAAGCTGGATTATGCCCTTCTCTCCGATACAGATACCGTAGTCAGAGTCGGGGGTAAACGACAGCTCCGGTACAGGCTCATATTTGAAATATTCATCCATATCAGTCATGCCGCGCTCTTCGTTGGTGCCGAAGATAGCTCTGAGAGTATTCTTGCCTTCAATACCGTTGTCCTTAAGAGCTCTGAGACAATAGAGATTGATCAGCGCCGCGCCCTTATCATCGGCGATACCTCTGCCGTACATATAACCGTTGTCGCCGACAGAAAGCTCAAAAGGAAGTGAATCCCAGTTGTTTCCCTCGGGAACAACATCAAGGTGAGAGAGCACGCCGCAGAGCTTTCCGCCTTTACCGAGCTCGGCGTGACCCGCGATATTGTTGATGCTTTTTGCTTCAAGCCCGAAGCTTATCGCTTTACGCATCATCCAGTCGAGAGCTTCTTTAGTGCTTTCCTGTATGCCCGATACCGACTGAATAGCTATCAGCTCGGCTAAATCGGTGATTATCTCTTCCTTATAATCTAAAATTTTCTCTCCAAAGCTCATGTCCTGCCTCCAAAAATGATTTCTGTTTTTCGTTATTCAGAAAGCCGAAAATACTCTGTTTAAGCCTTTTTCGGCATAAAAATCAAAAAAGCTTTACCTTATCATCAAAATATGATAATATATAGCATATAATTTAACTGATATATTATATCACATAATATTTGAAAATGCACTATTTTTTTGAAATATTGTTAATTTAGGAGGATATTTGTTTATGAGCGGCTTTTTTGCGATGATATCACGCATGAAATATATCGACCGTTGGGGATTGATGAACAATACAAAAACCGAGAATATCTCTGAGCACAGTCTTGAAACGGCTATACTCGCTCACGCTCTCGTCAACATAGCGAACGTCAGATTGGGAGAAGCGCTTGACGCTGAGCGGGCGGCTGTAATAGCTCTGTTTCATGACGCTTCTGAGATATTAACGGGCGATATGCCTACCCCCGTAAAGTATTATAATCCCGAGATCAGAGACGCCTATAAGGTGGTCGAGAGAGTAGCCGAGGATAAGCTCATCTCAATGCTTCCCGAGGATCTGAGGGATGTTTACAGACCTGTCATATCCAATGATGACGAGGTTTTGGAGCGCTACGTCAAAGCTGCGGATAAGCTCTCGGCTCTTATCAAGTGTATCGAAGAGGTACGCATGGGTAATAATGAATTCCTTAAGGCTAAGGAGGCTACCGAGAAGTCTCTTGACTGCATGGAACTCCCCGCTTTGGATATATTTATGAAGGAATGTCTGCCTTCATATTATCTCACTCTTGACGAACTCGGTTGATACTTTTGTGATATTACACAAGATATGCCCGAGCTTCTGACAAAATATACTATAAGTTGTAAAATTTTTATTAATTTCGACTTTTAATTCTAATTTAGAAAATTAATCCCCCTTATATGAGTATAATGTTAGGGTATATTATTATGTATAGCTATAAGTGAATTCAATAAAAATTATCCTAAATCAGTATTCGAAAGGCGGCTATTCAATATGGCGAGATCTAATAATGACTTTGTAGATATCTCTTCATCTGCCGATGTAAACAAGGTATACAGCAAAGATCGCAGATATCAGCAGCCAAAGAAAAAGAATAAAGGTACGGCGCGCCGCGTCATAGTGCTCGTACTTTCTACGGTTATGTTACTGGTTGGCTCGGGACTTGTATTCTACTACAACGTTCTCGACTCAATGAATTTTAAGGAGCTTGAGCCCTCGGCTACTCAGCCTACTTCATCAAAGACGTCTGAGTCGACCTCTGTAAGCATCACGCCCGGCGGTGCGACTCTTCTGTCGAGTGATAACGTTCTGAACATCCTTCTTTTCGGTAAGGATTATACAGAGAGCAAAGACGATCACGGTCGTTCAGATACGACTATCCTGCTCTCTATCGATAACGTCCACAAGAAGCTCAAGCTGACTTCTTTCCAGCGCGACACCTATGTCGCTATACCCGGTTACGGCGATAACAAGATCAATTCCGCTTTTTCGTTCGGCGGCGAGAGATTATCTATAGATACCATAGAGACCAACTTCGGCGTTAAGGTCGATAAATACGCTACCGTTGACTTTGACTCTTTCAGAGAGATCATAGGTATCTTAGGCGGCGTTGATATCGAGCTCAATATTGAAGAGATCGAGTATATCAACGCTCAGATCGACGTTAATGATCAGCTCGACAGGACCAGCTTCCTGAAGTATGATCCGAATAAAGAAACACAGGTCATGCACCTTGACGGATATCAGGCTCTCTGGTATGCCCGTGACAGAGGCGAAGAAAACCTCGGCGGCAACCCCAATTACACATTCTCGGGCGATGACTGGGATCGTACACAGCGTCAGCGTAAGCTGATCGATACCGTTTTGAAGGATCTCAGAGCCAAGGCTTCTCTCACAGAGCTTGTAGTGATCGCCAATAAGATAGGCCCGCTTGTTACGACTAACCTCAAGAAGGGGGATATCACCTTCCTTATCTCTAATATGCTCACTTACCTCGGCTATGATATGGTCGATCTGTCTCTGCCTACTCAGGGCAATTGGCGTTACAGCCATTCCGACGACGGTCAGAGCATAATCGAGATCACTGACTGGAATAATGTTCGAAGCGATGTCGCTAAATTTATATATGAAGATACCGTATCGGGCTCAAATAAAAGCTCATCCGCAAATTGATTAATCGAGTTTTGAAATCGTGCGTGTACTGCGCACGGTTTCTTTTTTACCTTTAACACATATTAGTCGGAGGCAGTCATGAGTGATAACCGTAAAAAGGAGCTTATCCGTTCTGTAAAGTTCACACTGTTTTCTATCTCGGCGGGAGTGATACAGTTTGTATCTTTTACTCTTCTTGAGGAGTTCACCTCTCTCAGCTATTGGCCGTGCTACCTGATATCTTTAGTATTGTCTGTCGTTTATAATTTTACCGTAAACCGCAAATTCACCTTCCATTCAGCTGCTAACGTCCCGCTCGCGATGTTCAAGGTCTTTCTCTATTACCTTGTGTTCACACCGCTTTCGACCATAGGCGGAAACTATCTTGCCGAGGTTCTTAAATGGAACCACTATGTCGTAGAGATCCTCAGTATGATATTGAATTTCGTTACCGAGTTTCTTTTCACTCGCTTCGTTGTTTACGGCAAGCAGGTGGATAATGACAAGAGCTATATCAAGAAAGAAGCCGAGAGGTCTAAAAAAGCCCTTGAAAAGGCTGATAATGAACTGAATAAATAAATTAAACCGTCGGTTTTTCGCCGACGGTTTTTCTGTGGATATGCTGTTTTAGTCTATGCGTTCAAATCTTCTCATTTTCTTTCCGTCACGCTCGATGATCTCTCGGAACATCTCATAAGGGCGTACCCAGAGCTCACGTTCGCCGTACAGCGCGCGGTAAATGACCATCTTCTCGGCAGTTTCGCTGTCCTTAGCAAAGTCGACGACTTCATACTCGTTGCCCTTGAAATGTCTGTATCTGCCCTTGACTATCTCCTCGGGTACAAGCTCGGGTTCTTTTGCTTCTTCGACAGCCTCATTCTCTTCGGCAGAGTTCTCGGCACTTGCGATTTCAGCTTCATCAAAGTTGAAATCGATCTTGAATGAGCCGTCATTTTCAACGAGTACCATCGAACTCATCGGCGGTACTGATACCTCAAACCAACCGTTGCAGCCGTATTGGGCGTTGCCATTGAGTACATCGGTCAGAACGCCGTTGAAGTTAGTGTTTATGCCGATGTTTTTAGTATCGTTGCTTTGGTTGAGCATAACGTACAGCTTTTGGTTATCCGATTTCATTGAGTAGCACATATACTCAAGCTGTATCAGTTCGTTTTTATATTTTCCGCACTGCAACGCCTCTAAGCTGTGCTTGAGTTTGCCGAGCTTGCATATATGCTCAAACAGATCGTAATCGGGATTTTCAAGAGCGTTGAGGTTAAGCTCCCGTCTCAGGTCGTCGTCGGAGTGCATCTGTTTGTGACCCTCCATAGCGAATTCGCTGCCGTAGTATATCGAAGGAACGCCCGGCATGGTGTAAAGCATGGTGTAAACATTCTTCAACAGACCTTTGTCACGGATTATGCTCGCTACTCTCGTAACGTCGTGGTTATCCGCGAAGTTGTACAGATATAGGTTCTTATATATGCCCCAGTCGCCGAATTCACGGTCGAGAGAATGAGCAAATTCAAAATAGTTGCGATCATTGTGACATGAGTAGAGAGCCTTGTAGATTTCATAGTTTGTGACTGAGTCGAGAGTATCGGGGTTAGCCCAGCGGTTGTAGTCGCCTCCCACGATCTCGCCGTACATCCAGAAGTCGGGCTTGCTCTCTTTGCATACCCATCTGAGCCTTTTGAAGAAGTTTATATCCATGACGTTCGCCGCGTCAAGCCTCAGACCGTCTATGTCAAATTCGTTTATCCAGAAGCGCACCGCGTCGAGAAGATACTCAACAACGTCGTTATTCTGTAAGTTTAGCTTTACAAGGTCATAGAAGCCCGCCCAGCCTTCATAGCTGAAATTATCTCCGTACGGGCTTTGTCTGTCAAAGCGGATATTGTGGAACCACGAGGTGTAAATAGAGCCCATTCCGCGCTCTTGGATATCCTTAAACGCGAAGAAATCTCTGCCGACATGATTGAAAACGCCGTCGAGCATTATTCTTATTCCGTTACCGTGGAGGGTATCGCACAGTTTTTTGAAGCTCTCGTTGGTACCAAGCCTGCTGTCTATCTTGAAGTAATCTATCGTATCATAGCCGTGCTTTGTGCTCTCAAATACGGGGTTGAATACTATAGTGTTTACTCCCATCTTCTTGAAATGGGGGATAAAGTCATACAGCTTATCAAGTCTGTATTCCTGCTTGAAATCATTTTTCTTAGGTGCTCCGCAGAAGCCGAGCGGATAGATGTTGTATATAACTGCGTCGTTGATCCAATGCATAATATACCTCCTGTTCATTTGCGTATGTAGGTCAGCCGTACAAATCGGCACTAAAAGTATATCATTTTTTTGAGTAATGTCAATTCTTATTGAATTATTTGTTTTTTTGTGTTAGAATAACCATTGTTATCAAATGATCGAGGTGCTTTATGGCTAAATTTA
This sequence comes from uncultured Clostridia bacterium, assembly GCA_946183365.1. Taxonomy (GTDB): domain Bacteria; phylum Bacillota; class Clostridia; order Oscillospirales; family Acutalibacteraceae; genus Ruminococcoides. The sequence goes on along the minus strand of CAMHAH010000004.1, from coordinate 38,888 downwards.
CTTATGTCGACGAAAATGTTGAGACTAAATCCGAGAAGCGAATACGCATTTTTCTTGCTGTAATGTTTTTTATACAGACCGTTCTTACTACTTTTCCGTTCATGCAGGGCAGCATAGAACAGGGCTTCACCTATATAACCGCCTTCAATATGCTGGTACAGAACAACGGCTATACCGACAGCGGCGATTATATGCTGGTCATCATAGGAGCTATATTGGTAATACTCCCGATGGTAGCTTTCTTCTTCTGTATTCTTGATAAGAAGTCCAAGAAAAAGTATTTCGTAAGCGCTTTATGCAGTATAGCCTGTGCTGTAGCCATAACCTTCGGTATCGGCGGAGCTATCTCTATCGGCGCTGTTATTACCCTTATCATAAATGTCGTTACCCTTTTTATGACCGCTCAGGGCTTTCAGGCGACAAAGAGAAGAGAAATGGGACAGTGATTTAATATCAATCATCAGCCGCGCATATACATTATCAGGTGATGTGTATGCGCGGTAAATATTTTGTTACGGCTTTATTGCTTGTGATTGTGTTTATTCTCTCGGGTTGTTCGAGATCTGTCAAAGGTCGATCGGATGAACTTCGTATGTATGATTGGCAGAGCGAATTCGATAACGGCAATACCGTTTCTCTCAGCTTTGACGGCTCAGATGCGACGCTGATAATAGTCAATGACGATCACACTTTGGATATCAGCGGATTATGCGCGATCGATAATGAGAGCTTCGTTATATTTGATGAGAATTCAGATACAAATTTCGCCTTTGAATATAAGCTGTACGGCGACAGGGTTGAGCTCAGCGCGGACAACGGTACTATATCTCTGAAAAAATTGACCTAATTCTTTATAATTCTCCTATATACTTGTTTTTATCCGCTGTCTTTGATAGAATGATGGCGGTGATGAATATGACTTATATAAAAGATCTTATCTCCGCCGTTCTCGCGGGAATAATGATATCCTTCGGCGGCGCTGTATATCTTGCTTGTTCGGCGACAGATAACGCTCCTCTCGGAGCGATAATGTTCTCTCTGGGTTTGACAGTCATATTGATACAGGGCTTTTTGCTGTTCACGGGCAAGACCGCGTATCTCTTAGAGAATAAGCCGAGCTATATACTTTATCTGCTTACGGCATGGGTAGGCAATATCCTCGGATGTATGTTATCGGGTCTTTTGGTAGGGCTCGCAAAGCCTCAGCTTGCCGAGACAGCGCAGAAAATCTGTGAGGCAAAGCTCAACCAGGCGCCGTGGCAGACGATCATTCTCGGTGCTTTATGCGGCATATTGGTATATATCGCCGTCGATTATTTCAGAAGCGACAAAGACAAAAAGGCGTTCCCGAAATATCTGCTTGTATTCACTTGCGTTCCTGCCTTTATACTATGTGGTTTTGAGCACAGCGTTGCGGATATGTTTTATTTTGCGGCGTCATCGGGATATCTGCTTTACACAGGCAAGGGGATCGTGTATATCCTGTTGGTCTCACTCGGCAATCTTGTCGGCGCTGTGCTGTTCCATACTCTCAAAAAGACGGTAGTTGCCAAAATTGCCGAAAAATAACGTTAACTTGTATAAATATAGTGAGAATAAAGGTCGCAGTTTATTGCGACTTTTTTCTTTTATCTGTTGCTATATCATTGTTTTTGTGATATAATAAACTGTCAAATTGTGCATATATGTATTTTATTATTATGAATAGTATTAGGGAGTTGTAAGCTTGATCATTCTCGGTATCGACCCGGGCTACGCGATAGTCGGATGGGGTGTAATAGAATTCAATAATAATACTCACCGTCCGGTTGCCTTCGGCGCTATCACTACAGAGGCTCATACCGATTTCAATGAGCGATTAAAGCAGATATATGACGATACCGTTGAGCTTATCGAACGCAGCAAGCCCGACGCGCTCTCTATAGAGAAGCTTTATTTCAATACCAATACTACCACAGCCATATATGTTGCCGAGGCGAGGGGCGTTATCCTTCTCGCGGCTCGTCAGGCAAATGTTCCTGTGTATGAGTACACTCCTTTACAGGTCAAGACCGCGGTTACAGGCTACGGCAAGGCGCTTAAACCACAGGTCATGGAGATGACCAGGAGACTTCTGCATCTAAAGGAAGTCCCAAAGCCCGATGATACTGCCGACGCTCTGGCTATTGCTATAACGCATACTCAGGCGGCGGGCACAAATCTGAGGGATTATATGATGAAACGGGGTATAAAATAATGATATATTCTGTCAGAGGCAATCTTATATTGATGGACGCGGGCATTGCGGTCGTTGAGTGCGGCGGCGTAGGCTACAGAGTCCAGACCTCTATATCTACCCAAAAGACCTTGAAACTTAACAGCGAGGTCATGCTTTATACATACATGAATGTCCGTGAGGACGCAATGGAGCTTTTCGGCTTCGCGACGAAGTCTGAGCTATCTACCTTCAAAATGCTGATAGCCATCACAGGCGTAGGTCCCAAGGTAGCTTTGGCTATATTATCTGAGTTATCGTCTGAGCAGATAGCGATGGCTGTATCTGCGGGCGACAGCAAGACCCTGACAAGAGCCTCGGGAGTAGGACCGAAGCTCGCCCAAAGGATCGTACTCGAGTTAAAGGACAAGATAAAGAGCGTTGATACGACGGGCTTTGAAGTCAGCAAGGGCTCTGTGATAGCCGATACAGGCAACGTGCCTAAGGCTGTAGCGGCTCTGGCTGTTCTTGGTTACTCCGCGGCTGACGTCACGCCGATATTATCACGACTTGACCCGAATATGAGCGTTGAGGCTATGATAGCCGCGACCTTAAAGCAAATGGCTTGATGATTTATAACAGAAACCAATTATAAGCACCGAAATATAAGGAAGTAATTATGGATTACAATACTGATTTTGAAATGGATTTTGAAGACAGGATCATGGATACCTCTGAGATCCCGTCTGACGCCATAGACTCCGATAACCCGTTAAGACCAAAAACTCTCGACGAGTATATCGGTCAGGATAAGGCGAAAGAAAATCTTAAAATATTTATAGAAGCCGCGAAGAAGCGCGGAGAGTCCCTTGACCATGTTCTTCTCTACGGTCCTCCCGGATTGGGCAAAACCACACTCTCGGGCATCATCGCTAATGAGATGGGCGTCAATATCCGCATCACCTCGGGTCCAGCTATCGAGAAACCCGGCGATCTCGCGGCGCTTCTTACCAACCTAAACCCCGGCGATGTATTGTTTATCGATGAGATACACCGACTTTCACGCTCGGTCGAAGAGATACTATATCCGTCGATGGAGGACTTCGCTATAGATATCATCACAGGTAAGGGTCAGATGGCGGCGTCATATCACCTGCCGCTGCCTAAGTTCACTCTCGTAGGCGCTACAACAAGAGCGGGTCAGCTCACGGCGCCTCTCAGAGACCGCTTCGGCGTTGTATTAAGGCTTGAGATGTATACTCCCGAGGAGCTCGCTAAGATCATCACACGCTCCGCGGGCATACTCGATATAAAGATAGATGAAGAGGGAGCGCTGGAGCTTGCCTCTCGTTCACGCGGTACGCCCCGTATAGCAAACCGTCTGCTTAAACGTGTTCGCGACTTCTCAGAGGTCATCTCCGACGGCGTTATTACTCTCGAGGTCGCTCAGACCGCTCTCGACAGGCTCGAGATAGACGAGCTGGGGCTTGATCAGAACGACAGGCGTATGCTCGACGCGATGATACGTTATTATCGCGGCGGCCCCGTAGGTCTTGAGACCTTAGCTGCGGCGATAGGCGAGGAGGCTGTAACTATCGAGGATGTGTATGAGCCGTATCTTATGCAGATAGGCTTTTTGTCCCGTACACCACGCGGCAGATGCGTTACCGCGGCGGCGTATGAGCACTTAGGTTACAAAGTCCCGGCTAATACCGCGGCGGCTCAGGGCAGTCTTTTTGACAATTAATATCAATGACAAAACGGAGCGTAATATATCGATCCGTTAAAAAGAGTGAAATATGCGAAAATCAGATTTTTGGAAGGATTATGAGCTTATAGACAGCTCAGACGGTGAGCGTCTTGAACGCTGGGGTGATATCATCCTCATCCGTCCCGATCCTCAGGTCATATGGAAAACAGAACGAAAGAACCCTTTGTGGCGAAAGGCTCACGCCAGATATCACCGCTCCAATACAGGCGGAGGCAAGTGGCAGGTCTATAAACCTATCCCCGACGCTTGGCAGGTAAAATACAGAGATCTTGTTTTCAACGTGAAGCCTATGGGCTTCAAGCATACCGGTATTTTTCCCGAACAGGCTGTCAACTGGGATCTTGCCGCTGATATCATCAAGAACAGCGACAGAGAGCTAAATGTCCTCAATCTATTCGGTTATACCGGCTGCGCGACTATATCCTGCCTTAAGTCGGGCGCTAAGGTTTGCCATGTTGACGCGTCAAAGGGCATGGTGGCATGGGCTAAAGAAAACGCCGCTTCATCGGGCGTTATCGACCGTCCCGTCCGCTGGATAGTCGACGACTGCGCTAAGTTCGTCGCCCGAGAGATAAGGCGCGGTCATAAGTATGACGGTATCATCATGGATCCGCCGTCATACGGCAGAGGACCTTCGGGAGAGATATGGAAGCTCGAAGAGCAACTTTATTCTTTTGTGGAATTATGCGCTGACGTTTTATCAGACAACTCCGCGTTTGTTATACTTAATTCTTACACTACGGGTCTTTCACCCTCGGTCATGGAATACATACTGGGTACGGTGATCAAGAGCCGCTTCGGCGGTTCGGTCAGCTCAGATGAGATCGGGTTGCCGGTCACCGATACGGGGCTTACCCTCCCGTGCGGTTCTACCGCTATCTGGCGCGGATGATGTGCGCTAATACTTTGGAGAGTATATGGAATTCATTTCGATACAAAATGTAACATTTCAATATGAGTCTCAGTCTGAAGAAAAGCCGCCTAAACAGGTGTTAAACGGCATTTCCTTTGATATCCCCAAGGGTTCTTTTACGGCTGTTCTCGGTCATAACGGCTCGGGCAAGAGCACTTTGGCAAAGCATCTGAACGCAATGCTTGTTCCTAATACAGGCAAGGTGTTTATAGACGGTATGGATACTTCAGACGAAAAGCTCGTTTATGATATTCGTCGCAAGGTCGGACTTGTACTGCAAAATCCCGATAATCAGCTTGTCGCGAGTATTGTTGAGGAGGACGTAGCCTTCGGACCCGAGAACCTCGGTATCCCGAGTGAAGAGATACGAGTAAGGGTCGACGAGGCATTAAAGGCTGTCGATATGTATGAGCACAGGCTCAAAGCGCCTTATAAGCTCAGCGGCGGACAAAAGCAGCGCGTGGCTATCGCGGGCATAATCGCCATGAAGCCCGATTGCATCGTTCTCGACGAGCCTACCGCCATGCTCGATCCCAAGGGCAGGGAAGAGGTTCTGGACACCATAACAAAGCTCAATAAAGAAAACGGTATAACCATCGTTATGATTACCCATTATATGGAAGAGGCTGTTCTTGCCGATAAAGTATTTGTTATGGACAAGGGAAAACTCCTTACCTCGGGTACTCCGAGAGAGGTTTTCTCTCAGGTCGAGCTGATGAAGAAGCACAGGCTTGACGTACCTCAGGTCACAGAGCTGTGTCATAAGCTCCGCGCCTGCGGCGTCGAGATAAAATCCCTGCCTCTGTCTGAGGCTGAATGTACCTCTATGCTCAAGGAGGTGCTGCTATGAGTATCCTCAGTGTGAAAAATCTCAGCTGCGTATATTCCAAGGGTACCCCGTTTGAGCACACGGCGGTCGACAATATCAGCTTTGATGTCGAGCGCGGTGATTTTATAGGCATCATAGGTCATACAGGCTCCGGTAAATCGACCCTTGTACAGATGCTCAACGGACTTTTGAAGCCTTCATCCGGCACTATCGCTCTTGACGGCATAAACATCTGGGATAAACCCAAAGAGATACGTAAGATACGTTTTAAAGTCGGTCTTGTGTTCCAATATCCCGAATATCAGCTTTTTGAGGAAACCGTTGAGAAGGATATAGCTTTCGGTCCGACCAATATGGGACTTAGTGAAAAAGAGATACATGAGCGTGTGCTCAGCGCGGCTAAGTTTGTTGACCTCAACTCTGAGTTTTTGGAGAAATCTCCATTTGACCTCTCGGGCGGTGAGAAACGCAGAGCGGCTATCGCCGGTGTTATAGCTATGGATCCCGATATATTGATCCTTGACGAGCCCTGCGCCGGTCTTGATCCTCTGGGCAGAGATATACTTCTCTCTCAGATATACCGTTATCATCAGCAAAGAGGCAATACCGTGCTTTTGGTATCTCATTCAATGGAGGACGTAGCCTCTGTATGCGACAAGGTAATGGTCATGAACCATTCTCATCTCGAATTATATGATACCACTCACAATGTCTTTTCAGAGGGTGATCGCCTTAATTCCATAGGTCTGCGCATCCCTCAGATCACCTCTGTGATTGACAGCCTTATAGCCGCGGGTATCCCGCTTAAAAAGGGTACTCTCACCGTTGAACAGGCTGTTGAAGATATCACTGAATATCTTAAGAGGGAGGGTCGGCTGTGAGAGATATAACACTCGGTCAGTATTTTCCCGCGGACTCAGTCATCCACCGCCTTGACCCCCGTGTAAAGATATTGAGCCTGATAGCGTATATCGCGCTTATATTCTGCACCTTCAATTTCGCTTCTCTGGCTTTTGCCGCGGCATTTGTCCTTACCGTTGTTCTGCTCAGTAAAGTACCTGTCAGGATGTATCTTAAGAGCCTTAAGGTCATAATCGTGATAGTTATCATAACTTCTTTGTTGAATTTGTTCTACGGCACGGGCGAGCCCATCTGGCAGTGGGGCTTTATCAAGGTCACATGGGCAGGTATCCATAACGCAGTATTCGTCTGTGTGCGTATAGTGTGTCTGATACTCTTAAGCTCGGCTTTGACATTCACTACTTCACCTACAGACCTTACCGACGCGCTCGAGCGCCTTATGAAGCCTCTTACGGTATTCCATATCAAGGTGCATGAGATAGCTATGATGATGACTATCGCCTTAAGATTTGTACCCACTCTTCTTGAAGAGACAGACAAGATAATGTCTGCTCAAAAGGCGAGAGGAGCCGATATGGAGAGCGGCAGTATCATTCAGCGTATTAAAGCGCTGGTGCCCGTTTTGATACCGTTGTTCGTATCTGCGTTCAGACGCGCGTATGAGCTCGCTATCGCTATGGAATGCCGCTGTTATCAGGGCGGCGAAGGACGCACAAGAATGAAGCAGCTGCATTTATCAAAGAGCGATTATCTCAGCATGATCGTTACTCTTCTTGTTATAGCGGGGGTAGTATTATTCAATGTATTATTCCCACACTTGATATGATTGATATAAAATGAGAAATCTATTATTGACACTTTCATACTGCGGTAAAAATTTGCACGGCTGGCAGATACAGGATAACGCCGTCACCGTTCAGGAGGTATTTCAGGAGGCTCTGTTTCAGATCATTCATGAGCGACCCGATATCAAGGGCTGCTCACGCACCGACAGCGGCGTCCACGCTAATATGTACTGCGTATCTATGAAGATAGAGCATCCAATAACAAACGACCATCTTATGCTCGCTATGAACCGCTATCTGCCTGACGACGTAGCGGTAACGTCTGTCATTGATGTCCCCGATGACTTTCATGCCAGATACTCCTGCAGGGGCAAGGAATATGTCTATAAGGTCTGGAACAGTCGTGTGCGTAATCCGTTTCTACAGGAGCTCGCGCTCCATTACCGCTATGATATGGATATAGAGGCGCTTAACCATGAGGCTCAGGCGTTTGTAGGCTCACATGATTTCACTTCATTCTGCACTCTTGATAAGAGAGAAAAGGGTGATTTCACCCGCACCGTAAAGTATTTCAGAGTAGAGCGCGACGGCGATCTTGTTACCTTTACCGTAGCGGCTGACGGTTTTCTCTATAACATGGTTCGCATCATGGTCGGTACTTTGCTGGCGATAGGGCAGGGCAGAAAGCCTTACGGTTCTCTCGCGGGTATAATCGAAACCGAGAGCCGAAAGGCGGCGGGACCGACCGCGCCCGCCTGCGGATTGTATCTTAATAAGGTTTTCTATGATTTTGACATAAATGAGTAATTACTCTATTCAGGTGAAAATATGGATAAAAAAGGCAGACGCTTTTCTGATGAAAAGGAAATTATAGATTTTCCTTCATCTGAAGAACAGCAATCTGAAACAACAGAAACCAAGCAAACTAAATACGATAAAAAGCTGAAGGAGAAGAACTCCAAGAAGCTTGAGAAACAGCTCAAGAAACAGCGCAAGGCTGAAAAGCGCGCTCAGCATTACGACGATACTCCCGAAGAGGAGCTCGAAGATCCGCGTGAGGTCGAGCGCAAAAAGAAAAAGCGCGGAATTACAAAAAAGCGTGTCATAATCGCCGTTATTATAGCTGTAGTTCTGTTTGCTGTAGTATTCTTCGCCGCTAATCCCGAGAAATTCTCTTTGCAAAGTATTTCGAATTTCTTTAATTACGGCGTTTTCAACCGCGACAGCGAAGAGAAATTCCCGCTTGATATCCAGGGTGAGAGCATAACTCCCGGTAACTTTATTCGTAAGGGTCAGAATATATGCTTTGCCTCGGATACCCATACAAAAGAGCTCAACAACTACGGTAAGACCGTATTTTCGGCTCAGCACGCGTTTATCAATCCCGTTCTGTGCGTTTCTTCAAAGAAGGAGCTTGTATATAATCTCGGCAGCACGGGCTTTCAGATCTTATCTGATAAACAGGTCGAGTATACCGCCGAGGCTCCCGATAATATCCTTGTAGCGGATATCAACGACAACGGCGTTTATGCTCTTGTAACTCAGAGCAGCGGTTATTTGTCTAAGCTCTATGTTTATGATGAGGAGAATAAACAGATATACGCATATTCTTTTGCTGATTATTACGTTACCTCAGTCAGCCTTAATTCAAGCGGTAAGCAGGCGGTAGTTTCCGGCGTATCGGCTCTTGACGGCGTGAATATCTCATCGCTGTATGTGCTTGATTTTACTAAGGATACTCCTGTATATATGTCTGAGTTTGAAAACGATCTCATTTATGACGTCAGTTATCTCGGCGATAAATTCGCTTGCGCTATAGGACGCTCGGCTTCGTATTGTATCAATACCGGCAACGGCAATGTAGTCAATTATGAATACGAGGGCAAGGCTTTGACCGCGTACGATATCAATACCGATACAAATACCTATACGGTCTCGATATCTAATTCAGGCGACGGCAGAAACTGCGAGATAGTTTCTTTCTCATCAAACGGTAATAAGGATAAGTCCTTCACCGTTGATGAAAAGGTAATAGATATGTCGGTTTATAAGGGCAGGATAGCGCTTCTTACAAACGACGAGATCATGCTGTATTCTAAAGACGGAAAACAGTATAATAAGAAAACTCTCAGGTCGGATCCTCACGCCGTAGCGTTATATACGGGTTCTGTCGCATATGTATTATGTACAGGTTACATAGATTCCGTTTCACTGTGAGGTAAATATGATTTATGACATAATACTTGTACTGATATTTCTTGTCCTTATCATTGTTAACGTTTACAGAGGCGCCGCGAGGTCTCTTGCCGGGATCATAGTATCTATAATATCCTACCTTGCCGCGACCTCTCTCGGAAAGATACTGTCTTCTCTGATATATGATAAGATGCTCAGAGGAGCCGTAGACAACGCTGTAACTAAGGCTCTGAGCAATCTCGGCACCGACGCCGTAGCGAAATTCAATGAGAACGCTCCTTCGTGGATCACAGGTATATTGAAGAGTTCGGGTATAGATCTGTCCTCTATCATAAGTAATAACGTGAACGCGACGTCAGGTAATGTCAGTAACGCTCTTAACCAGGCTATACGCCCTATGGCGGTGAATATGCTTGCGTTCATACTGACGATAGTTCTGTTTATACTGATCTTTTTATTGCTCCGCTTTATAATCGTTAAGCCGCTATTGAGAGTATTCAGACTGCCTATCATCAACGGACTGAACAGATTACTCGGCGGTGTCATAGGTTTTGTTGACGCTTTCCTGATAGTCAGCCTGCTCGGATATCTCTTAAAACTGCTGCTGCCTACGTTTGAATCGAATTCCGGTATATTCAACGAGTCAACAATTTACAATTCTTTCATATTTTATCACTTTTATAGTGGTAATATATTCACAGCGATACTATCTTGGATCGGTTTATAATTATTTAGGATGTTAATTTGAGGAATGGAAAATGAGTAATGAAACCAAAAATGAAGTGATCAGTAAAGACCTGATGACTATCCCGAACGCTATATCGTTTTTTCGTATTATTCTGATTACGCCGTTTGTCGCGTTTTTTGTGTTGCGTATGTATGTGCCTGCGGCAATCACCGTAGGTATATCGGGAATATCAGATTGTCTTGACGGATATATAGCCCGCAAATTCCATCAGGAATCAGAGCTCGGCAAGGTTCTTGATCCTCTTGCCGATAAGCTCACCCTGATCGCTGTAGGTATTTGCCTTATACTTATAGAGCCGTATGTTCTGCCGCTCATGATAATAATGGTGCTCAAGGATATCCTTATGATCATAGGCGGTACAATAGTCATCAATCAGGGCGTTATCCCGCCTAAATCATCATGGTACGGAAAGCTGAGTACATTTATGTTTTATGTATCGGTCGGCATGGTCGTGCTTATGGCTGTTTTCGGCTATGTAAACAAGCCTTTATCCTTAGCTGTTCTCGGTATAACCGCCGGAATGATGATCTTTTCGCTTGTCAATTACGCAATTATCTTTGTAAAGATCCAGAGAGATATCAAGACGAACGCCGCTGTTACTTCAGTGCAGGCGTCCATTACCGAAGATAAATAAGTTTTATTAATTGAAGTATTCCCAATAAAAAGGAGGAAGATATATGATTTGTTCAAGATGTCAGAAACGTCCCGCTGTTGTTTTTGTATCGAGCAACAAGGATGATAAAGAACCCCGCGGATACTGTCTTGTATGCGCTAAGGATCTCGGCATAAAGCCGGTCGACGATATCATTAAGCGTATGGGTATCTCTCCCGACGACCTTGAGTCGGTCCAGGAGCAGATGGACTCTATCATGCAGAATATGGGAGATATGGGCGATATGTCTGAGCTGGCTCAGAATATGGCTATGCAAAGTATGCCTGAAGAAAACGAGCCTTCCGATAACGACGGCGACGATGGTTTTACCCCCGGCGGAGCTCCTTCGTTCCCTAATTTCTTTAATATGTTCGGCGGCAATAAGGCTGCTAACGCGTCAAATGATACAGGAAAGAAGAATAAGGATAAGAAACAGAAGAACCGCAAGCATATCGGTCTTTACTGTGAGGATCTCACTAAAAAGGCGCGCAGCGGCAATATCGACCGCGTCGTCGGCAGAGATAAAGAGATCGAGCGTGTTATCCAGATACTTTCACGCCGTACCAAGAACAATCCCTGTCTTATAGGCGAACCCGGCGTCGGTAAAACAGCCATCGCCGAGGGGCTCGCTCTGCGTATAGCTCAGGGCAAGGTCCCACACAGATTGAAGGATAAAGAGATACAGCTTCTCGACCTCACCGCTCTTATCGCGGGCACTCAGTTCAGAGGTCAGTATGAGAGCCGTATCAAAGGACTTACAAAAGAAGTTAAAGAAGCCGGTAATATCATCCTGTTTATCGACGAGGTACATAACCTTGTCGGCGGCGGTGACAGCGAAGGTACCATGAACGCCGCTAATATCTTAAAACCCGCCCTCTCACGCGGAGAGATACAGGTCATCGGCGCTACTACCTTCAACGAATATCGCAAGTATATCGAAAAGGACTCTGCTCTCGAACGCCGTTTTCAGCCTGTCAAGGTAGCTGAGCCTAGTATCGGCGATACCATTGATATACTTCTCGGCATAAAAGAATACTATGAGAACCATCATAATGTCAGGGTAGGCGACGATATTGTCCGCAAGGCGGCTGTGTTCTCAGAGAGATACATCACCGACCGCTTCTTGCCCGATAAGGCTATCGATCTGCTTGACGAGGCTTGCGCCTGCGCTTCTCTGAGAAACAAAGAGCGAGAGACCTATGAGGATCTCATTGATGAAAAAAAGGCACTTCAAGCTACCAAAGAAGCTATATCAAGCGAAGAGACCATAGACTATGAGGCTCTCGCTACCGTTACGTCAGAGCTTGCGAGGGTTGACGAGCACTTGAACGGCTTTGATGAAGCAACTCTCACGGCTGAGGTCACCGAGGTAGACCTCGCCAATGTTATTGAGCTGTGGACAGGTATACCTCAGTCGAGAGTCAGAGAGAACGAGCTTATCAAGCTCAAGGATATCGAAACCGCGCTCAAGAAAAAGATCATCGGTCAGGATGAAGCTGTAGACGCTCTCGCTAAGGCTATCAAGCGCTCCAGAGTTCAGATCTCACCCCGCCGCAGACCTGCTTCGTTCATCTTTGTAGGTCCTACGGGCGTAGGTAAGACAGAGCTTGTCAAGGTCCTGTCACAAGAGCTCTTCGATACTCCCGAGACCCTCATTCGCCTCGATATGTCCGAATTCATGGAGAAGCACTCCGTCTCTAAGATCATCGGTTCTCCTCCCGGATATGTAGGCTATGATGAAGCGGGTCAGGTCACTGAAAAGGTAAGACGCAGACCCTATTCGGTATTGCTCTTTGACGAGATAGAGAAGGCTCACCCGGATGTTATGAATATCCTTCTCCAGATACTTGATGAAGGTAAGCTCACCGACGCCCACGGCAGAAGCGTCGATTTCGCTAACACCGTTATCGTAATGACCTCAAACGCAGGCTCAGACAGGCGAGAGAACGCTCTCGGCTTCGGAAAAAGCCAGGAGAGCGCTGAGAAAGAGAGGGTAATGAAGGCGTTAAGAGAATTCCTCCGTCCCGAGTTCATAGCCCGTGTCGACGAGGTCATCGCGTTCAAGACCTTGAGCTCTGATGATTTTGTAAAGATCGCCGATCTCATGCTCTCCGAATACGTTGATACACTAAGAGAAAAGGGCATAGAGTTCCGCTTTGACGAAAACGCCTGCAGGTATCTCGCCGAGAAATCCTGCAACGGTCAGTCCGGCGCCCGCGACCTGCGCAATCTTATCCGCAGAGAGGTAGAGGATAAGATCACCGAGCAGATGATAATCCACGGCGAGGGCGGTATCTCCGCTATCTCACTGTCATCCGACGGAGAGAGCCTTACCGTTGAAACTATCTGACAAGGAAGAGCGCTTTGCGCTCATTTCGTATACCCATCGTTCGTTGCCGCATAGCGGCATACTGAGCAAGCATACAAATTTGCTTTACGGAAACGAGCAGTTTACTATAAAGTAAAAAACGCACTGTGCTTCAAAACACAGTGCGTTATCTTTATATGTATTGAGATTGATTGTTCATATACTTGTATTTATTGTTTTTCAGCTTGCCCTGCGGAGTTTCGACAACATCTTTGTGATAGAACACGCTTTGCACAAGCCCTATACCTATCAGTACCGATAACAGCGAGGTGCCGCCGGACGAGAAGAAGGGGAGGGTGATGCCTATTACAGGCAGAAGTCCCAGCACCATCCCGATATTGATTACGGTCTGGGTGCCTATCATAGCGAATACGCCCACGCATATCATCCTGCCGAGGTAATCTCTCGATGACGTCGCGTCCATGACGATCTTTATACAGATCGCGAGAAGTATAACTATCAGCAGCAGACATCCTATAAATCCTAATTCTTCGCCCGCTACCGTGAAGATAAAGTCGTTTTCCTGCTCGGGTACTATGCCCGAGGCTACTCTTGCTCCGTTCCCGAGCCCCGTGCCGTTAAGACCGCCTGAGGCTACGCTCACCTTGCCTTGATACTGCTGCCAGCCGTAATTCTTCATAGCGTTGCCGTCTATATCGAATATGGCTGTGATGCGGCTCTTGTGCTCGCTGTTCATAAAGTAATTCCAGATTATCGGTATGCCCGCCGCGAGCAGAAGCAGCATTATCAAAAAGTATCTCAACTGAACTCCGCCGACAAAGCTCATTATCAGGAACATGAATATAAAAATCAGTACCGTTCCGTCGTCGCCCTGCATATGGATGATAGCTACAGGCACAGCCATATGTATGACGAGAGTGATAACTCCAACAAGACTGTGAAGCATATCGTATTCCTTAAGCAGACTCATGTGCTTTGAAAATGTTATGATGAAGAAGATCTTTACAAGTTCCGAGGGCTGGAACGATATTCCGCCCGGCAGGGTTATCCAAGCTGTGTCGTCTGTACCGCTGACATTTCTGCCTATAACGAATACCAATACCAACAGCCCCAGAGAAACTATCATCAGCAGCCACCACAGCTTAGTTATCAGCTCATAATCTATGAGCGTCACGATTATAGCCGCGATATATCCGATAAGAAGAGCCAGTATCTGAGGCGTAAGATAGCTGTAGTCCGAGGCTCTCTGCATCGAGTTTATCAGCAGCAGGCTGTATACCGACGCCGATATAGTCAGGAACCAGAGTATCATATCGGATTTGGTAAAGAATTTCTTTAATCCTTTAATAATGTTTGACATAATGCTCCTTAATCAGTTTTAATATATTACCATTATAGATAATGAGGGCGGTAAATACAAGATAAAAGTTTGTAATAAATTTTTTAATTTTACCCTGTAGCATTATTCCATGCTTTGATTATGTTAGAATATTTAATTGATAAATCGGAGATGGACATGATAAAGTATATTTCTAAATCGATAAAAAATACAGAGGATTTCGCTTCTCGTATAGCTTCTGTGCTGAAAGGCAACGAGATCATCGCTATGTTCGGCGATCTCGGAGCGGGCAAGACGGCTTTTACAAGGGGACTGTGCAGAGGTCTCGGCATCGAGGACGGCGTCAGCAGTCCGACCTTTGCTATTGTCAACGCTTACAGCGGTAAATATCCTGTATATCACTTTGATATGTACCGTATAACGAGTATTGACGACCTGTTCGCTACAGGCTACTATGATTATCTCGGAACGGGAGTTATTGTTATAGAGTGGAGCGAAAACATAGAAAGCGAGCTCGAGCCCGACTGTATAAGGATAAAGATCACTAAAACCGACGACGATAACGAGCGGATATTTGAAGTAGAGGGGATGGACGATTATGCTGATATTATCTGTTGATTCTTCCGCTTCTCCCGCTTCTGTATGCTTGTACGAGGACGGCAAGACGGTTGCCGACTATTATCTCAACACGGGGTTTACCCACAGCCGCACTCTTATGGCTATGATCGAGTCTGTTCTGAAGATCAGCGATAAAAAGCCCGGGGATATCGACGTATATGCTGTCAATAACGGTCCCGGTTCATTTACCGGCGTCAGGATAGGAGTAAGCGCCGTAAAGGGTATGGCGTTCGCTCTTGATAAGCCTTGTATCGCGGTTTCGACTCTTGAGAGCATGGCTTACAATTGCCTTTGCAACGATTGTATAGTCTGCGCCTGTATGGACGCGAGGAGAAATCAGGTATATAATGCGCTGTTCAGGGTCGAAAACGACAAGGTCATACGTATCTGTGACGATCGGGCGATATCCGTAGATGAGCTTTTGAACGGATTATCTGAATACAATGAGAAGATAATCCTTGTCGGCGACGGCGCTCAGCTGGTTTATGACAGCGCTGAACAAAGCAAAGTCATACTCGCCGCGCCCAATATAAGATATCAGAGAGCCTCATCCACCGCGATAGCGGCTCTTGATAAATATAACAGGGGAGAGGTATTATCTCCCGCGGCTCTTATGCCGACATATCTCAGACTGTCTCAGGCTGAGAGAGAAAGAAACGCTAAAGCTATGCAGAAAGGATCGGAATTATGATTGCAATTGGCTGTGACCACGGCGGTATCAATATCAAAAATGCCGTTATTGATTATTTAAAGGAGAACGGTATCGAGTATAACGATTTCGGTTGTTATACGACCGACAGCGTAGATTATCCCGAATACGCTTACAAGGTAGCCAAGTGTGTTGCCGACGGCAACGCTGAGCTCGGAATCATCTGCTGCGGTACCGGTATAGGTGTATCAATGGCGGCCAATAAGGTCAAGGGTATCCGTGCCGCGGTTTGTACCGATGAATTCTGCGCTGAGATGACCCGCCGTCATAACAACGCCAATATCATGTGCATGGGCGGCAGAGTTATAGACGAGGCTAAGGCTGTAAAGCTTGCTTCGATCTTCCTCAATACTCCCTTTGAGGGCGGCAGACATGATAAACGTGTAAATATGATTACTGATATTGAAAACGGTAATTTTAATATTTAAGAATAGTTTAGTATAAAGAAAGAAGGATATTTATGAGTAAAGTAACTGTTTTTGACCATCCGCTTATCCAGCATAAGCTGGCTATCCTGCGAGACGAGAATACCAGCACAAAGGAGTTCAGAGAGCTTATCTCTGAGATCGCTATGCTGATGTGCTATGAGGCTACACGCGATCTTCCGCTCGAGGATGTTCAGATAAAGACCCCCATGGCTGCTATGACAGCTAAGAAGATCGCGGGCAGAAAGCTCGCTTTCGTTCCGATCCTGCGCGCGGGCTGCGGTATGCTCGACGCTATGCTCACAATGGTCCCCGCCGCTAAGGTCGGTCATATCGGCCTATACAGAGACGAGATCACTCACAAGCCCGTTGAGTATTATAACAAGCTCCCCGGCGACGTTGACGAGAGAGATGTTTTCGTCCTAGATCCCATGCTCGCGACCGGCGGCAGCGCAGTTGACGCAATCAATATCATCAAGCGTTCAAATCCCCGTTCCATCAAGTTCCTATGCATCATCGCGGCTCCCGAGGGTATCGACGTCCTCACGCGCGAGCATCCCGATGTTGAGATATTCTGTGCAGCTAAGGACGAGAGACTAAACGAGAACTGCTATATCATCCCCGGTCTCGGCGACGCGGGCGACCGTATCTACGGTACAGACGTAGTAGGTGAGGTATCCGTTGATAAGCGCGGCAGTACCGTTAAGCTCCACTCCAAGACGAAATGAGAAAACGACTGTTACAGTCTGTCTGTATATGTCTGGTGATCGTACTTACCGCTTTATTATGCGCCTGTTCAAACAGCTCGTCAAAATCCGAAGAAGGCGTCTTGAAAGAGGTCAAGGATGAGAGCGGAGCAGTAACAGGTTACGAACGCAGATATCATAATGATAACGGCGATCTCACGCGGCTTGACGTTTATGACGCGAACCAAGAATACGACCATTATCTTATATATGAGTATGACGACAGCAACAGACTGATAAAAGAGACCCGTTATCGCAGCGACGGAATAGGCGAGTATTATTACACCTATGACTATGATAATAACGGTAATCTTATCGAAAAAGGTTATTTCAGCGCTAAGGACGGCGCCGAAAGAACACTTTACGATTCCGATGGTAACGAGACGGAGCGTTATACCTATGACAGCGCCGATACTCTGACCGCTCACGAAGTAAACCGGAACGGTCAGTGGGTCGCTGCAACCGAAGAAGCATCCGAAGAAGCAACTGAATAACAGGCATCATACCGGACGGCAGAAACGCTGTCCGGTTTTTCTATGTTTAAAACATAAATGAGCAAATTCGAGCAGATGCTTAAAAACGGCTTGGTAATCATTCACAAAATAATTTACTAATTATAATTATAATATACAAATAATCGATTTGGTGATTGAAAATGCTTATTTTTGCTTGACTTTGATTGCTTGAGTGCTATAATGATGACAGAGGTGAGAAAGGTGCTTACTGAGGAAAGATATCAACTGATTTTAAGTATCCTTGAAGAGCGTAAAGCGGTCACTGTTGCTCAGCTTTCCGAACAGCTCAGTATATCGGAGTCCACCATCCGACGCGACCTGAATACGCTTGCTGAGATGGGCAAGCTCAATAAGGTATTCGGCGGCGCGACAGCACTCAGCCACAGCTCGGGTGTATTTGAGACGGGCGTCGCTAACCGCGCGTCCGCTATGAGCGCTGAAAAGACCGCTATCGGTAAATACGCCGCCACCCTTATCCATGACGACGACTTTGTTTATATCGACGCGGGTACCACTACCTTAAGGCTTATTGATTTTATTACAAACAAAAAAGCCACTTATGTCACCAACGGTATCATCCACGCACAGCATCTTATACAAAGAAATCTCAACGCTTATGTAATAGGCGGAAAGATAAAGCCGCTGACAGAGGCGGTGGTCGGCGCCTCTGGCATCAAGAGCCTATCGGGTCTCAATTTTACCAAAGCCTTTATGGGCACCAACGGTATCGATACTACAGCCGGTTTCTCTACGCCCGATATCGACGAGGCTCGTATCAAAGAGACCGCTGTCCAGAACAGCTATATGACCTTTGTTGTAGCAGATCACAGCAAATTCAGCAAGGTATGCGCTGTCACATTCGCTCCGTTAAGAGTAGGGTGCATCATCACGGATGAATGTCCCGATAACAGATACAGTGAGAGAACTATCGTTAAGGAGGTCAAGCTATGATTTACACTGTAACACTCAGTCCGTCTATAGACTATGTAGTGCGTCTTTCGAGTATGCGCTTCAATGTTACAAACCGTACCGATTCCGAAGAATTCTACTTCGGCGGTAAAGGTATCAATGTTTCTCAGGTTTTAGCTGAGCTGGATCTTGACAGCACAGCTCTGGGATTTATCGCGGGCTTTACAGGCGACGCTCTTGCGAACGGTATTCGCAACAGTCATATCCGTACCGATTTCATCAGATTGAACGAGGGCTTCACCAGGATCAACATCAAGATCAAATCAGGCGGCGAGACCGAGGTGAACGGTCAGGGCCCCGATATCCCTCAGGAGGCGCTCGATCAGCTTATGTCCAAGCTTGACGCTATCCGTGACGGCGATGTTCTCGTCCTTGCCGGCAGTATCCCCAAGACGCTGCCCGATGACGTTTATGAGAAGATGCTTGAGCGTGTCAAGGATAAGAAGATCCTTATCGCTGTTGACGCGACAAAGAAGCTTCTTGTCAATTCTCTCAGCTGTCATCCGTTCCTTATCAAGCCCAACCGACTTGAACTCTCTGAGATATTCCACGCAACCGTTGAGAACGATAAGGATGTTGAAAAATATGCCAGAGAGCTTCAAAAGCTTGGAGCGAGGAACGTTATCGTTTCTCTCGGACGTCAGGGCGCGTTCCTCCTTGACGAGAACGGCGAGACCCATAAATGCGGCACATTAAAACAGCCCGTACTCAATACCGTAGGCGCGGGTGACTCTATGGTTGCCGGATTTATCGCAGGTTATATCAAGACAGGCGATTACGCTTATGCCTTAAAGCTCGGTTCTGCCTGCGGTAACGCTACTTCGTTCCTGCCAGGTCTTGCTACAAGAGCGAAGATCGACGAGGTATTCGCTAAGCTGTAAAAGATTATAATTAGTAATATAAATACATATAAAATTATGAAAGGAGAGTATTTATGCGTATTACTGATTTGTTGAAAGCTGACGGAATCAAGCTGAATTCCTCGGTTTCATCAAAGAGCGCTGCTATTGAAGAGCTGGTCGCGCTGCATGACAAATGCGGCAACCTTAAGGATGTAGCCGCGTACAAAGAAGGCATTCTCAAACGTGAACAGATGGGCACTACCGCTATCGGTATGGAGGTAGCCATCCCTCACGCTAAGAGCGAAGCTGTTAAGGCTCCCGCTCTCGCGGCTATCACCGTTCCCAACGGTGTTGACTACGAGTCTCCCGACGGCGCTCCCTGCAAGCTCATCTTTATGATAGCTGCAACTATGGACGGCGACGTTCATCTTGAGGTTCTCGCGAGACTGATGCAGATGCTTATGCACGAGGACTTCACCGGTAAGCTCAAGGCCGCTAAAACTCCCGAGGAGTTCCTTGACATCATTGACAAACAGGAGACAGCACAGTTCCCCGAGGAAGCTGCCGCTCCCGCCGCTAAGAAGGACGGTTATCAGGTGCTTGCCGTTACTGCTTGCCCCACAGGTATTGCACATACCTATATGGCTGCAGAGGCTCTGCAGAAGGCTGGCGATAAACTCGGTATCAGCGTAAAGGTCGAGACAAACGGCTCCGGCGGAGCTAAGAATGTTCTCACCGCTAAAGAGATCGCTGATTGTGACGGCATCATCATCGCTGCGGACAAGAGCGTAGAAACTGCCCGCTTCGATGGTAAGCCCGTTTTATCCACAAAGGTTGCCGACGGCATCCATAAGCCCGAGGAACTAATAAACAGGATCGTTAATAAAGAAGTTCCCGTTTTCCACAGCGACAAAAAGGCTGATTCTTCATCCGCTTCCACTGATGGAGAGAGCTTCGGCCGTAAGCTTTATAAGCATCTGATGAACGGCGTATCTCATATGCTTCCGTTCGTTGTAGCGGGCGGTATCTTTATCGCTATCGCGTTCCTGATCGACGCCATCGCCGGCGCTCCTCAGGACGGTAACTTCGGTTCCGCTACTCCCGTAGCCGCTTGGTTCAAAGCGATAGGCGGCGTAGCCTTCGGCTTCATGCTCCCGATCCTTGCAGGCTTCATAGCTATGTCCATAGCTGACCGTCCCGGTCTGCTCGTCGGTTTTGTCGGCGGTTCTCTCGCTTCTATCGGCGCTACCTTTGCTGCTCCCGGCGGCGATTCAACATCCGTTTCCGGTTTCTTAGGCGCTCTGCTCGCAGGCTTCATCGCGGGCTGGCTCTTAAAGATGCTCGAAAAGGCGTGCGACCATCTGCCTCGCGCTCTTGAGGGTATCAAACCCGTTCTTATCTATCCTCTTGCCGGCTTAGGTATCGTCGGCGTTATGATGTGCGCTGTCAACCCGATCATGGGTGTTATCAACACCGCTATGACAAACGGCGTCAGCGAGATGTCCAAGAACCCCGCTCTGATAGTTCCTCTGTGCGCTCTGCTCGCAGGTATGATGGCTATCGATATGGGCGGCCCCTTCAACAAGGCTGCTTACGTTACTGCCGCGGGTCTGCTCAGCACAGGCGCTATGGGCTCTAACGAAGGCCCCTTCATGATCATGGCTGCTGTTATGATCGGCGGTATGGTTCCTCCCATCGCTATCGCTCTGTCTACTACGATCTTCAAGAGCAGATGGACTGCTGAAGAGAGAAAGAACGGTCCCGTAAACTTCGTTATGGGTCTGAGCTTCATCACAGAGGGCGCTATTCCTTACGCTGCGGGTCATCCGCTTCAGGTAATCCCCTCATGTATCGTTGGTTCTGCCGTTGCAGGCGCTCTGTCCGCTCTGTTCGGCTGCACACTGATGGCTCCTCACGGCGGTATCTTCGTACTGCCCACCATCGGCAATCCTCTGATGTACTTCCTCGCTCTGGTTATCGGCTCGGTTGTAGGTATGCTTATGCTCGCTCTGCTCAAGAAGCCCATCAAGGAGAATGCTTGATTTATAACTGAATAATACCGCGGGGGAGTTATCCTCCTCCGCGGATACCGTAAAAAGAAAAGGAGAACAATTATGGTATCAAAAAAAGTAACTATCGTTAACGCTCAGGGCTTCCATATGCGTCCTGCTTCGACCTTCGCCAACGCTCTCGCCAAGTACGCCTGCGACGTTACCCTTAAGGTAAACGGCAAGGATGTAAACGCAAAGAGCCTGATGAATATCATCGCTGCCTGCATCAAGTGCGGCAACGAGGTAGAGGTAGTTTGCGACGGCGCTGATGAAGAGGCTGCTCTGGCTGAAGCTACCGCAATGATCGAAAGCGGCTTCGGCGAATAATCAATAAATAATCTGCCATCGCGGGGTGCTTGCGCCTCGTGATGGCAATCTTTAAATATGAGGTGAATTAAATGCTAAAAGGCTTAGGAGCTTCTGAGGGCTACGGTATCGGCAGAGTTATGCTGGTAGTTGAGCAGAAGCTTGAATATACCCCTAAAGAAGTAGCCGACATAGACGCTGAGCTCGAACGCTTCCACAGCGCGGTCGATCGGTTTACCGCCAACACTCTCGAGCAGGCTGACGCCGTAAGAAAGTCTACAGGCGATAAAGAGGCTGAGATCTTAGAGGGACATATCGCTATCATCAGCGATCCCTTCATGAGGGGCGAGATAGAGAACCTTATAAAGGCTCATCAGTGCGCCGAGGCTTCTGTAGAGCAGATATGTCAGATGTTCATCGATATGTTCGCGGCTACAGGCGACGATCTTACAATGCAACGCGCGGCTGACGTAAAAGACATCAGAGACAGCCTTCTTTCTATCCTGCTCGGCGTTCAGGAAGTCAAGATCAGCGATGCTCCCGCCGGCACAGTCCTTGTTGTTAAGGAGCTTACTCCTTCGATGACTGCGGGTATCAAGAAAGAGAATATCGTCGGTATCATCACAGAGACAGGCTCACAGACCTCTCACTCAGCAATCCTTGCCAGAGCTATGGAGATTCCCGCTGTTCTCAGCGCTCCCAACGCTCTCTCTCAGCTCAGCTCAGGCGAGCAGATCATCGTTGACGGCAATACCGGCGACGTTATCACAGCTCCGTCGGCTGAACAGATCGCTGAGTATACCGCTAAGCGCGATACGTTCCTCAGAGAGAAGCGTGAGCTCGAGCTGTACAGAGGCAAAAAGACTGTTTCCGCCTCAGGTGAAGAATACGAGCTTTGCTGTAATATCGGCACACCAAAGGACGCCGCTAAGGCTATGCAGGCCGACGGCGAGGGCGTAGGTCTGTTCCGTACAGAGTTCCTGTTTATGGACCGCACCTCTCTGCCTACAGAGGACGAGCAGTTCGACGCTTACAAGACTGCCGCTGTCGTGCTCAAGGGCAAGCCCCTCATTATCCGTACGCTTGATATAGGCGGCGATAAAGAGATACCTTATCTCGGACTTGAAAAGGAAGAGAACCCCTTTATGGGCTTCCGCGCTATCAGATATTGCCTTAAGAACAGAGATATGTTCAAATCTCAGATCAAGGCTATCCTCAGAGCGTCCGCTTTCGGCGATGTACGCATAATGTTCCCGCTCATCACCGCTGTCGAGGAGTTAAGAGAGGGCAAGGCTCTTGTAGAAGAGGCTAAATCCGATCTCAGAGCTTCGGGTATCGAATTCAATGAGAACATCCCGGTAGGCGTTATGACAGAGACCTCAGCTTCAGGCGTTATAGCCGACCTGCTCGCTAAAGAGGCTGATTTCTTCTCGATCGGTACCAACGATTTGACAGGCTATACCATGGCCTGCGACAGAGGTAATTCAGATGTCGGTTATCTTTATTCTCCGTTCCAGCCCAGCGTGCTCAGACTTATCAAGAGCATTATAGAGAATGGCGTAAAGGCAGGTATCCCTGTAGGTATGTGCGGCGAGGCCGCTGCTAATCCTATGATGATCCCGCTTCTGATGTCCTTTGGTCTTACCGAGTTCTCGGTATCCGCTGTATCCGTTCTCAAGGT
This sequence comes from uncultured Clostridia bacterium, assembly GCA_946183365.1. Lineage (GTDB taxonomy): Bacteria > Bacillota > Clostridia > Oscillospirales > Acutalibacteraceae > Ruminococcoides. The sequence continues at coordinate 15,409 of CAMHAH010000004.1, read as the reverse complement.
TCGCAAGAATATCGCTAAGTGGACCAAGGCTGAGGCTGACGAGGTAGCCGCTAAGGTAATGGCTATGACAACCGAAAAAGAGATCACGGATTATCTCAAAACAGTCATCTGATATATTATCCATATTGTAGAGTGCGGTTGTTACCGCACTTTACTTTTGCACAAAAATAAGTGAATAATAGTTTATAAATATCCCATATAAACAATAGACATTAGCTTTTAAATGTATTATACTTGAATTGCGTAAAACGGTATTTTATACTGATTTTGACGCTTTGAATATTGTTTGCTAAAGAAAGTCAGAGGCGATATTGATGGCTGAAAATAATTATAAAGACGCGTTAAAGCTCGGACAAAAAGAGGTCCAGGCGAGCAAGGCAAACGGCGTTTCTGCGCTTCTTCCGGTGCTTGATGAGATACTTCCCGCTGATAAGCCCACTACGGTCGTTAATCTCGGTCTTGTACCCATACCTATCAATCAGATAGTCGGTACCAAGACGGGCGGCAGATCCAACGCCTTCGCGCCGAATTTCATGCCTATACTTGATGAGGATACCGAGTTTGCGGTCAAATGGAAGCACCTTTGCGAAGCCCACCTGACCGAGGGTATCCATGATCCGATAAAGGCGTTTGAGTATATGAACCGCTTTTATGTGCTCGAGGGCAATAAGCGCGTCAGCGTCTTAAAGTTCTTCGGCGCCGATACCATAGAGGGCGTTGTCACCAGAATAATGCCCGAACGAGACGGCAGCGAAGAGGTCGAGCTCTATTATGAGTTCGTAACTTTTTATCAGTACAGCAAAGTCAATTTCATAGAGTTCAGCAAGCGAGGTTCATATACAGAGCTTTTGACAGCTCTCGGCAAGGAGCTTGACGAAGAATGGAACCTTGACGACAGACGAACCTTTGCCGCTGCATATCATAAATTCGAGAAAGCCTATAACCAGAGCGGCGGCGAAAAGCTGCAGTCTACCATCGGTGACGCTATGCTCAGCTATCTGCAGATCTACGGTTATGAGGAGCTTATCTCAGCTGACGCCGCGGATATAAAGAAGAACCTGAGCAAAATGTGGGAGGATGTTCAGCTCAAGGATGACGAAAAACCCATAGAACTTAAGCTTGACCCGCCCGAGGAGAAGAAGCCGAGACTTATTCAACGTGTGCTCTCAGGTGCGCCCGACGTCCTCCAGGTAGCTTTTGTATATGACGGAACTCCTACTAAATCAGGCTGGGTTCATGAGCATGAAGAGGGCAGACTGTATGTCCAGCAGGTATTTGAGGATAAGATAGATACCGTGACCTATCCCAACGCTCTTGACGACGACCCTTATAAGGTCATACTTCAGGCTATCGACGACGGCTGTACGGTCATATTCACGACATCTCCGAGATTGGTGCAGGCAAGTTTGAGAGCGGCTGTTGAACACCCCGATGTTATTATTCTCAATTGCTCTCTAAATCTCAGCCACAGATATATCCTTACCTATTACGCCCGTATGTATGAGGCTAAGTTTATCCTCGGAGCTGTCGCGGGCACCCTGTCCAACAGCGGTAAGCTCGGTTATGTCTGTGATTATCCTATCTACGGTCAGATAGCGGGTATAAATGCCTTTGCTCTCGGCGCCCAGATGACCAATCCAAGAGCTCATGTATATCTTGAATGGTCGGCTGTCAAGGGCGCTGACGAAGCCGCTAAAGCTCTTGCTGATAAGGGTATCCACTTTATTTCTTCTCAGGATACGTCTAAGTTCCTTGAGGATGACCGCGAGACCTACGGTCTGTCATTTGTAAAGGGAGATAAGAGCGTAAGTCTTATCCATTCCGTCTGGTGCTGGGGCAAGTATTATGAAGAGATACTCCGCAGGATATTCGATAAGTCACTCCAGAATGAGTACAACAGTTCAAATAAAGCCTTGAATTATTATTGGGGTATGTCAGCCGGGGTGATAGACGTATGGTGTTCAAATGAGCTGTCTATGTCAACTCGCAGATTTATTGATTTTCTAAAAGAGAGTATCAAGGCTAATATCTGTATACCTTTCCTAACTCCTCTTGTTACTCAGAGCGGAGAGGTGATAGGCGAGGGTCAGAAGTCGCTTACTCTCGATCAGATAATCAATATGGATTATCTGGCCGAAAATGTAATAGGCGAGATACCAAAGTACAACGATCTAACAGATATGGGCAAGGCCACCGTTGATACTGTCGGTATCGATATAGCTCAGAACGACCCTCAGCAGGAGGCTGATAAAAAAGCCGAGCAGAACGCGGGTGCGGATCAATGAGGATTCTTGCTGTAGCTGACATAGAGTCAAAATCTCTTTATGATTACTATAGTCCGGGTAAGCTGAGCGGCTTTGACCTCATCATCGGATGCGGCGATCTCAGCGAGGATTATCTTGAATTCCTCGTCACGCTCGCCGACTGTCCTCTCGTATATATACACGGAAATCATGACGAAAATCATAAGAAGGTGCCTACAGGTTGTATTTGTATAGATGATAAGCTCGTAGAGGTCGCGGGGCTTCGTATACTCGGGCTCGGCGGTTCCGTAAAGTACCGCGACGGAAAGTATATGTACACCGAAAAACAGATGCAGAACCGTATTCGCAGGCTTTGGTTCAAGCTGAAACGCAGCAAAGGCTTCGATATCCTTGTTACTCACGCTCCCGCGAGACATCTCAACGATCTCGAGACTGTTCCTCATAGGGGCTTTGAGTGCTTTAACAGCCTGCTTGAAAAATACAAACCAAAGCTGTTCGTCCACGGTCACGTTCATCGTACATATAATCATAATATCCCGCAAAAAACGATACATAACGGCACTCTGGTCATTAACGCCTGTGAATACTGTGTTATTGAGATCTGAGCTCTTCCGAAAGGAAGAGCTTTTCTTAATTAAATATTGACTGAAAGCTTATTTAGTAGTAGAATTACTATGAATTATTATTTGTAAAAGGCGTGATCATATGAAAGAGATTAAAGTACCCGCGGCAATCGATCAAATTGACGCTGTGACAGATTTTGTGAATTCCGTTCTCGAGGAGCTTTCGTGCTCTATCAAGGCTCAGATGCAGATAGATGTTGCTATCGATGAGCTTTTCGGCAATATTGCAAAATACGCTTATCATCCGAGCGACGGAGGAGACGCGGTCATTCGCGTTGAGTCTGATGATGACTCCCTCTCTGTCACTATAACTTTTATGGATGAGGGCAAGCCTTTCGACCCTCTCAGAAGATCCGATCCGGATGTTACTCTGTCCGCTGAGGAAAGGGGTATCGGCGGCTTGGGTATTTATGTTGTCAAGAAAACAATGGACGGAGTTGAGTATGAGTACAAAGACGGCATGAATATCCTGCGAATCAAGAAGAATTTAGGCAGGTAATATATGGATAAAGAAAAACACAGCAGGAAGAACGTCCTGAATTCTGCCCGGGCTTCTTTCAAATCAAATATAGCTTTTAACATTATCATCGGCATTGTGATAATGCTTGGTGTATTTGCGGCAATGGCTCAGCTGCTCGGTTACGTTCAATTCTCTGATGAGTTCACTAAGGAATATACCGATAACGCTTTTTATGTCGCCAAAGCCGCGTCAAGCTATGTCAACGGCAGTCATCTCGAAGAGTATCTTGAGAGCAAAGGCAAATCTCATGAATATCAGCAGGCGAGGGAAGAACTGAACACTCTGTGCAATAAGGTCAACGCTCGATTTATATATGTTATTATTCCAAGCGAGGATTATAATCAGATAACTTTTGTTTATAATGTTGTAAATACAAACTCAGGCTTTGAGGCTTATGAGCCCGGATATGTCAGAGAAACAACTAACGATGATTATAGAAATAAATATATGATGCTGATGTCCGGTCTCTCGACCGAAGAATATGTAGTAAGAGACAAGGGGTTCATCGAGACCGACTCTCATATTACAGCTATGGTACCTATCAAGAACAGCGGCGGAGTTGTGACCGGTATTCTTTGTGTTCAGCGCCAGATGGACGCACTCACTACATCTCGCCGTAACTATGTAATAAAGATGTTTGCCGTTGTTATCGCGCTCATCGTAATGTCAACATTTATTTACGATCTTTTCCTTGATAGATATCTTATCAAGCCTCTGAGGAAGATCACTAGGGAAACAGCGCGTTTCGCAGAGAAACAGTCTAAACCCGAATATCCTATCACCTCAGTTATCAAGTCAAAGAACGAGATCTGGATACTTGCGGAATCGATCGATAAAATGGAGATGGACACGCTCAATTATATCGATAACCTTACCAAGGTAACAGCTGAGAAACAGCGTATCGGTACCGAGCTCGCCGTTGCCTCTGCTATCCAGCAGGGTATGCTGAACGCCGTAGCTCCCGACAGAAGCGAGGTTTCTATCCACGCCACCATGAGCCCCGCAAAAGAAGTCGGCGGCGACTTCTATGATTTCTTCATGGTAGACGACGATCATATGTGTATGCTCATAGCGGACGTCTCGGGTAAAGGTATTCCCGCAGCGCTGTTTATGGCGATTTCAAAGGTAGTTATCGCTGACAGCACTCTGTTCTATAAATCTCCCGCCGAAATACTCAAGATCGTAAACGAACGTATCTGCAACAACAACAAACTCGATATGTTTGTAACGGTATGGCTCGCCGTACTCGAGTTATCTACGGGTAAAGTAATCGCGGCGAACGCGGGTCATGAATATCCGGCTATCTGCCGCAAAGATAAAGGTTTTGAGCTTTTTAAGGATAAACACGGTTTTGTTGTAGGCGGTATGAACGGCGTCGGTTATAAAGATTATCAGTTTACCCTTGATCCGGGTGATGGCATATTTGTATACACCGATGGTGTCGCTGAGGCTACAAACGTAAATAATCAGCTCTTCGGTACAGACAGAATGATCAAGGCTCTCAATATCAAGCCCGACGGTACACCCGAAGAGATCATCGCCAATGTACAGGCTGAAGTAGATAAATTCGTTGATAAAGCTCCCCAGTTCGATGATCTGACTATGCTGTGCGTCAGATATCACGGTAAAGAGAAAAAGGATAATTAACTATCTTTTGGAGGTATATGATGAAAACTGAAATGAATGAAAAACAACTGACTGTATTTTTAGAAGGGCATATCGATTCTGCGAATTCCGGAGATATTGAAGCGGAGCTTTTTGATATATTGAAAGCTAATGCCCCTGTATCTGTTGTGATTGACGCCGAAAGGCTCGAGTATATCAGCAGCGCGGGTCTGAGGATCATTCTCAAGGTCAAGAAGGCTTATAATGATCTGAAGATCATCAATGTTTCATCTTCAGTTTATGAGATATTTGATGTTACCGGTTTCACCGAGATCGTAGAGGTCCAGAAAGCCTATCGTATATTTGATATAACAGGATGCGAGATCATCGGCGAGGGCGCCAACGGAAAGGTATACCGCGCCGATAGAGATACTATAGTAAAGGTCTATAAGGACGCCGATTCTCTCGACAGCATAAAGAATGAGCGTGAGCTTGCCCGTACGGCGTTTATTATGGGTATACCGACTGCGATTCCTTATGATGTCGTAAAGGTAGGGGATACCTACGGCTCTGTATTTGAGTTGCTCAACGCAAAGAGCTTTTGTGAGCTTATGATAGAGGATCCCGTTTCTAATCTTGAGTTCGTCGCTCAAGAGAGCATTAAGATTGCTAAGATCATGCACTCCACCGACGCTCCCGAAGACCTGCCTAAGCAGAGCAACGAGGCAAAGGCGTGGACCGTACAGGTCGAAAGGTTCTTTTCCGATGAGCGCAATAATAAGCTCAAGGCTCTGATAGATGCGATACCCGAAACCGGAAAGATGCTTCACGGCGACTATCATATAAAGAACATCATGTATCAGAACAACGAGACCCTGCTTATCGATATGGATACTCTTTGCACAGGACATCCGATTTATGAGCTCGCATTCATGTTCAACGCCTATAAGGGCTTCGGTGTGATAGATAAAAGAAAGATAGAGGATTTCTTTAATATCTCCACAGAGACGACACTCAGCATTTGGAAGCGTTCTTTAGAGCTGTATTTTGATACGGACGACGAGGATTTCCTCGCCGAGATAGAGAAAAAGGCTTCTCTTATCGGATATCTGCGTATCATGCGCAGGGTAATTCGTATGGGCGAAGAGAATACTCCCGACGGTTCTGAATTGATCGAGGCTTGCAGAACAAGGATGAATGAACTTATCGATACTCTCGATACGCTTACATATTGATATAACAAAAGCCCTTCCGCTTTGGAAGGGCTCATTTGTTGGTATTTTTGAATTATTTCAGAGCGGCGGCGACAGCTTCATTGATCTTGCCGGCTGCGTCAGATACTACGAGGTATACAAAATTACCGCTCTGCTGTACCGAGCAGGACTGGATCATATCAACCTGAGCGGCGTCATAGCTCTTTGCTGTGCTGATCTGAGAATTCAGATGAGCCTCAAGCTGTTTCTTTACGTTGTCGGCGGCTGTCTGGTCTTTAGCCTCAACCAGTACGACTTCGACATACTGCTTTGCTGCGGTAGAGAGCTCTGCCGCGAACTGTTTTACGTCGTCGGCGTTTATCTGATAATATCTGTTAAGATCGTCTGTGCTCTCGAGTGTTTTCAGGTCAGAGATATTGAACTGACTGTTGACGGTTGACATCAGGTTTTTAAGATCTACATTCTTAGCTCCGCCGCAGGCGGTTAACATTGCAACGATAAGGATCGCGGCAACAAGTACCGAAACTATTCTTTTCATAAATTAACCTCTTTCTGTTTTTAGTAGTTTAATTATAGCTTATTTATCGGCGAAAATCCAATTACAGTATTGATACTTTTAACGCGGTATGTCATAAACACTTCATTTGTGTTGTGTTTAATAGAATAATATGATATAATGAAATATAATGCAAATTCATGTATTTATATAGAGAGAAAGGTGTTTTTATGAAAGCTGAAAAAGTAAGCGCTAACGGGATAGATATGTCTTATATCTGTTTCGGAAACGGACCGAAGCCATTTGTTATCCTTCCGGGCTTGAGTACAAAAAGCGTATTATTATCGGCTAAGGCTATACAGTCTTCATACAGGATGTTTGAGAATGATTATACAGTTTATGTGTTTGACAGGCGCGATAATATGCCCGAAGATTATTCTGTCAGACAAATGGGCGATGATACCGCAGAGATAATGAAGCATATCGGTATCAAAGACGCTTATATTTTCGGCGCTTCTCAGGGCGGTATGATGGCTATGTGTATTGCTGTCGATTATCCCGAGCTTGTCGAGAAGCTGGTTTTAGGCTCGACTGCCGCTAAAGCTACAGACAGGATCAGAACCGACCGATGGCTGAAACTCGCCGAAAAGAGAGATATGACCGCTCTTACCGCCGCTTTCATCGATGACCTTTATTCACAGGACACTATAGGTAAATTCAAGGATCTTCTTATCCATCTCAACGACGATGTCACCGATCGTGATATTGAGAGGTTCATAATCCAATCTAAAGCGATAGACGGCTATGATATCTATGATGAGCTCGATAAGATACAGTGTCCCGTTCTTGTTATAGGGGTTGACGGGGATAAAGTCATATCTCCGTCAAGCTCAAAAGAGATCGCCGATAAGATCGGATGTGAGCTTTATATGTACGGTACCGAGTACGGTCACGCGGTATTTGATGAAGCTCCGGATTATAAGCAGAGGATAATGGATTTTTTTGATAAATGAGACATTATTATTCTTTGAACGAATATTATAGAAATAAGTTCGGCAAAAAAGTATATAAGATAACACTCAGCGGAGGGATGAGCTGTCCCAACCGTGACGGTACAATAGATACGCGCGGCTGTATATTCTGCAGTAACGGCGGCTCGGGCGAATTCGCTGAGAGCTGTGCGCTCTCTGTTTCTGAACAGATAAATAGGGCAAAGCTCAGAGTATCTGCAAAAACCTCAGAGAATGCCTACATAGCATATTTTCAGCCATATTCAAACACCTACGCGGATGTTGAATATCTCAGAAGTATTTTTTATGAGGCGATATCTCCCGTTGAGATAGTCGGTCTTTCTGTCGCTACCCGTCCCGATTGCCTGCCCGATGAAGTTATCGATCTGCTCAGCGAGATAAACCGTATAAAGCCCGTTACCGTAGAGCTCGGGTTACAAACGATACATAAGAGCACATCAGATTATATCAGAAGGGGATATGAGCTCAGCGTATATGATGACGCGGTAAAAAAGCTCCATGATATCGGAGTTGAGGTAGTGACCCATCTGATAATCGGATTACCATATGAGACCGAAGATATGATATATCAGTCGGTGAGGTATGTCGGCAAGGTCACCGACGGTATCAAATTACAATTGCTCCATGTGATAAGGGGTACCGATCTGGAACATGAATATGAGCTCAAAAGGTTTGAAGTCCTCTCGCTTGAGAGGTATACCGAGATACTTTGCAACTGTATATGCCGCCTTCCCGAGAATGTCGTTATACACCGCATAACAGGCGACGGAGATAAGCGTTCGCTTATAGCTCCTTTGTGGAGCGCTGATAAAAAACGGGTATTGAATCATATCAATCGATACATGGATGATAATGATATAAAGCAGGGGATTGCTCTAAAAAATATTCTGTAAAAGAATTTATATAATTCTATTTTAGAAATATACAATCCTTTTATTGTGCTATACTTTGCACACAATATAGAAATTTGTCGATTTTTGAACGAACAAATCTGTAGGGTCGTGTATTATGAAGAGAATTATTTCACTTATTATCATGCTTTTATGCCTGTCTTTAGTTTTGGCGGGCTGTAAAAATAATTCTGAAAAAGTTAATACAGATGAGACCGCCGAGACCGTAGCGGCTTCCGAGGCTTACGGATATGATACTACATCACCAAAAAGTGCCGAATGGTTCGATAACTCCGTATTCGTCGGCGACAGCGTCACCTTGAAGCTCAGCTATTATTGTGCGTCAAAGCCCGAGGTGTTAGGCAGCGCGGAGTTCTTCTGCGCCGGCAGCTTGGGATATAACAACGCGCTGTGGGCTATCGACGACCCCATAGCGGTTCATCCTTACTATAAGGGTGAGGTACATCTTGCTGAGGATTGCGCATCCGTAACAGGTAAGTATAACGTCTTTATCATGCTGGGTATGAACGATATCGGTCTTTACGGCGTTGACGGTGCTATGGATAGCTGTAAGAAGCTCGTGTCCAATATTCTTGAAAAAACTCCTGACGCTAAGATCTATTTGCAGTCTGTGACCCCGATGATAGAGAAAGCCCAGGTATCGAGCTTCAATAACACTCTGGTCAAGGAGTTCAACGGTAAGCTTCAGGCATATTGTGAAGAAAGCCATTATAAATATTTAGATGTATTCTCGGCTCTTGCCGATGATAAGGGTAATCTGCCGCTCGAGTATTGCAGTGATCCCGATGATATGGGTCTGCATTTCACCGATACAGCGTGTCAGATCTGGGCGGATTATCTTAAAGAAAACGCGTAAGCCGCGTTGGAGGTATTGATGAGAAAGCTAATATCGGTTATCTCAATTTTATTATTGATCTGTGTCCTGCTCTGTTCGTGTTCAAAGAATGTCGAGCCTCTTAGTAAAGTTTTTGAACAGATAAAGAGCGAGGTCGGCGTAAGCGAAATGGTCGAGTTCGGCTCAGTCAGCGACCTTGATCGTTTTTACGGCATAGCGGCTGAGGATATCGGCGATTTCGCCGGTGGAATCAATAATTCGGGCGTTAATCAAGAGGAGATCGTTCTTGTAAAGGCAAGTAGTTCCGACGCCGCAGAGCGTATAAAAACTGCCCTTACCAACCGCTATAACTCAAAGCTGAACGAGACTAAGAATTATAATCCCGAGCAGTATGCGATCATCGAGAAATGCTCGGTTGAGACCAACGACTTATATGTATCTCTGATAATCTCCGAGAAAGCATCCGCTATGAGAGAAATACTCAATAAGGCGATTTCCGGTAAATAATGAATTACGAGACCCTGATACATCGGGGTCTTTACTTTTTGAGACGCTATTGATTTTTATATAGTTTGTAGTAAAATGATATGTGCGAGGTGTATTATGGATAATAAAGCGTTTGAGTATATTATCGATAAGCTGAACACGGGAGAGTGCCCCGAGCTTTTGTTCAGCGCGAACGGTAAAGAATATATACGAAGGTTCGTAAAAAAAGACAGACTTATAATCTTGGGCGGCGGTCATGTATCTCTCGACCTTTACCGCATGGCTCTTATGCTCGATTTCGATATATTCGTTGTTGACGATAGACCTATGTTCGCGAATAATGATCGTTTTCCCGAGGCACAGGTCATATGCGATGATTTCGTGAGCGCGATCAATTCTCTCGGTATCACCGATAAAGATTATGTTTGCGTGATCACGCGCGGTCACAGATGGGACAGAGAATGTGTAGAGACGGTTTTATCGGGCGTCATGCCGCATTACCTCGGTATGATAAGCTCACGCCGCAGAGCTGAGGGCTTAAAAGAACTACTCATTGAAAACGGATTTGAAAAGGATAGGGTAGAGGAAATCCATGCTCCCATCGGACTGAAGATCGGCGCTATGACCACCGCTGAGATAGCTCTTTCTATTTGCGCCGAGATGATTGCCGAAAGGCGCAGAGAGCGTTATATTGCAAAAGACAACGAGCTTGTACAGACCGACGTTTGTTATGAGATGCTCAATTTCTTATCGGCTCCCGACGAACCCTGCGCTGTTTTGATCGTGCTTAGCTCAACAGGCTCGACCCCCGTTAAAAGCGGAAGTATGATGGCTCTTACACAAAGCGGAACCGCCTTCGGCACTATAGGCGGCGGATGCAGCGAGGCAGCCGCGATGAATAAGGCTCGCAGACTGATAAGCAGCGGCAAGAGCGCCGTGATCAGCTTTGATATGAGCGACGAGGTCGCCGCCGACAGCGGAATGGTATGCGGCGGAGAAATGACCGTTTATATTGAAGATATCGCTTATTGAATACGATGTTGCTTTAAAGCAATAAATATGTTATAATACTTAAGCTATAAACTACTTATACGGTAGGTGTAAACATGAAAATAATCAAGATACTTAATAATAACAGAAATTCTCTGTCCTTTGAGGTCTTTCCTCCCAAGGCTTCAACCTCCTTTGATCAGGTCAAACCCGCGATAGAGAAGATCGCAAAGCTCAGCCCCTCATTTATGAGCGTTACCTACGGCGCGGGAGGCGGTACGAGCAGCTATACTCTCGATATCGCTAAGGATATCCGCAACCGTTACGGCGTACCCACTATGGCTCATCTTACCTGCGTTTCTTCAACAAAAGAGACCGTTGCTCAGAAGATCAATGAGCTCAAAGCGGCGGGTATCCAGAACGTTATGGCTCTCAGAGGAGACCTTACCCCTGAGATGAAGCTCAGCGACTCTCATAAATGGGATTATACCCACGCGATCGATCTTGTTCGTGAGCTAAAGAACAGCGGCGCTGATTTCTGCATCGGCTGCGCCTGTTATCCCGAGGTCCACCCCGAGAGCAAAAATCAGCGTGAGGATATAAAGTACCTTAAAGAGAAGATCGACGCGGGCTGTGATTTCATTACCACTCAGATGGTCTTTGATAACAATCTGCTTTATAACTTTATCTATAAGATCCGTGAGGCGGGCATAACGGTACCTGTATTGCCCGGTATAATGCCCATCACAAAGGCTGTTCAGCTTGAACGCGCCATAAAGCTTTCGGGTTCATTCATTCCTCAGCGCTTCAAGGCTATTGTCGACCGCTTCGGTTCTGATGACTTCGCCATGATGCAGGCAGGCATAGCCTATGCCACCGACCAGATAATCGACCTCTATGCTAACGGTATCAAGAACGTTCATCTTTATACCATGAATAAGCCCGAGGTCGCGAGAGCTATCCAGAACAATATCAGCAGTATAATCAGCAAATGATATCTACATCTATTTTTGATCCTCCCGAGTGGAATGACAGAGAGATAATGCGCTACGCACGCATTAGGGGCGCTGATGACAGCTACGCTCATCTCATCGCGGAATGTAAGTCTGAGGCTGAGCCTGTTTTGAGCTATCGTGTGTGTTATACATATCTTGATATCATCCGTTACAATAATAGTATATCTCTCGGGAATATTTATACTTCGTCTACGACCTTGGCTAAGGCTATTCGTGGTGCCGATGCTGCTTTACTGTTCGCAGCAACGGTTGGAGCTCCTTTTGACAGGCTTATACAGCGATACAGCCGTATATCACCGTCAAAGGCGCTTATTATGCAGGCCATAGGCGCTGAGCGCGTAGAGAGCCTTTGCGACGCTTTTTGCCGCAAGATGGATACAGAGTTGTGTGATGACGGAAAATGCCTTACACCCCGCGTCAGCCCCGGTTACGGTGATATCTCTCTTGAAATGCAAAGGGATATATTCTCAGTGCTCGATTGCCCGAGAAAGATAGGGCTTACGCTTGACGAGAGCCTCTTGATGTCTCCGTCAAAATCCGTTACCGCTATCTGCGGTATCGTTGACAGCGCGAAACAGAGCCATAAGCAAGATTGCTCCGATTGCGCTAAGACCGATTGCGTATACAGAAAATGAGGTAATTATGAGATTATCGGAATACTTGAAGAACAATATAGTGATACTCGACGGCGGCATGGGCACACTTCTCCAGGCTCGCGGCTTACAGCCGGGAGAAGCCCCCGAGAGGTGGAACCTGACCCATCCCAATGATATTATCGATATTCACAAGAGCTATTATGACAGCGGTTCAAACATAGTGAATACCAATACCTTCGGAGCTAACACCCTGCATTTTGAGCCCGAAGAGCTTGAAGAGATAATCAAAGCAGCTGTGGATAACGCCGTTAAAGCTCGAGAGCTCAGCGTATCTGCTAAAGAGAAGTTCATAGCGCTTGATATCGGTCCAACAGGCAGATTATTAAAGCCTATGGGTGACCTTGATTTCGAAGATGCTGTCGAGGTCTTTGCTCATACCGTTCGTCTCGGAGTAAAATACGGCGTAGATCTCATTATGATTGAGACCATGAACGACAGCTATGAGACCAAGGCGGCTTTGCTCGCGGCAAAGGAGAATTCGGAACTCCCCGTATTTGTCAGTAACGCTTACAGCGAGAACCAAAAGCTCATGACGGGAGCTTCACCAGCGGCAATGATAGCTATGATCGAGGGCATGGGCGCCGACGCTATTGGCGTCAACTGCTCCTTCGGTCCCGATAAGCTCGCTCCTATAATCAGGGAATATCTGAGATTTGCTTCTGTGCCCGTTATGCTTAAGGCGAACGCCGGTCTGCCTCACAGTGAGAACGGCAGAACGGTGTATGATATCGGCGCTGATGTGTTCTCTGATATCACTGCTGAGCTTGTCGGCGAGGGCGTGCGTATAGCCGGAGGCTGTTGCGGTACAACGCCCGAGTATATCTCACAGCTAAATAATAAGATCTCATTTGTAACATCCGATATCGCTTTTAAGAACGATACCGTTATTTCGTCATATACCGACGCAGTTTTCTTTACCGATGATCCCGTCCTGATAGGCGAGAGGATCAACCCGACGGGTAAGAAGCGCCTTAAAGAAGCACTGAGGAACAACGATATAGATTATATTCTCAGCGAGGGATTAAAGCAGCAGAGCGCGGGCGCTCAGGTGCTCGACGTAAATGTCGGACTGCCCGAGATAGACGAGCCCGCTATGCTTTCAAAGGCTGTATATGAGCTCCAGTCTATTATCGATCTGCCTTTACAGCTTGATACTTCTGATCCTGTCGCTATGGAGAGCGCATTAAGAATCTATAACGGCAAGCCGCTTATAAATTCCGTAAACGGAAAGAAAGAGAGTATGGAGGCTATATTCCCGCTGATGAAGAAGTACGGCGGTACAGCTATCGCTCTCACTCTGGATGAGAGCGGCATCCCCGACACCGTGGAGGGCAGGGTAGAGATAGCTCGCAGGATCATAGATACAGCCAAAGAATACGGTATCGATAAAAAGGATCTTATCTTCGATACTCTTGCTATGGCTGTCAGCGCCGATAAAAACGCCGCGCGCGTTACCCTCGGTTCGCTCAGGGCTATCCGATATGAGCTCGGCGCGCATACCTCTCTCGGTGTGTCTAATATTTCATTCGGACTGCCTCAGAGAGATATAGTCAATTCAACTTTCTTTGCTATGGCTCTTGAAAACGGACTTTCAGCCGCTATTATGAACCCATTCTCGGCGGAAATGTTGAAAACCTATTATTCCTACAGAGTATTGAAAGGCCTTGATGATAATTGTTCCGATTATATTGCCTTTGCCGATACCGTCGAGAATAATATCAGTATATCCGATAAATCAAGATCCGTAAGCAATACCGCGGAAGAAGCGACCCTCAGCCACGCTATAATAAAAGGTCTCAAGGATCAGTCAGCTAAGCTGTGCTCAAGTTTGCTCGAAACTACCGATCCTATGACCGTAGTACAGGAGCATATAATCCCCGCTCTTGATACCGTCGGCACTGAGTATGAGCAGGGCAGGGTATATCTGCCGGGACTTCTCATGAGCGCTGAAGCCGCGAAATCAGCCTTTGAAGAGATCAAAGCAAGGACAAAATCAAACTCATCTAAGGATAAGTGCGCCTTTGTCATAGCTACAGTTAAAGGCGATATCCATGATATCGGCAAGAATATAGTAAAGCTCCTGCTTGAGAATTACGGCTTTGAGGTCAGCGATCTCGGAAAGGATGTACCGCCCGAGGTCATTGTTGACGAAGTGGTGCGCCTGCACGCTCCGTTAGTGGGTCTTTCGGCTCTTATGACTACCACCGTACCAGCTATGGAGGAGACTATCGTAATGCTCAGAGAGAAAGCTCCGTGGGCAAAGATCGCCGTAGGCGGCGCTGTAATGACAAAGGAGTACGCCGATTCTATAGGAGCGGATATGTATTGTAAAGACGCTATGGATACCGTCAGATACGCAGAGAAGATCAACGCTAAGTTGTTATGACATATTTTCGTAAAAGACTTGACAAAACCCGCGGTTTCTTATATAATATTTAGGCTGATAAAAATCAGCGTACCGATGCGCCAATAGCTCAGTTGGATAGAGCAACTGCCTTCTAAGCAGTAGGTCAGGGGTTCGAATCCCTTTTGGCGCGCCAAATATGGTGGGATTAGCGTAGTCGGTTAACGCGCCAGTTTGTGGCACTGGAGACCACCGGTTCGAATCCGGTATCCCACCCCATATGACTCATTAGCTCAGTTGGCAGAGCACTTGACTTTTAATCAAGGTGTCCGGAGTTCGAATCTCCGATGGGTCACCATTATAAATTACAGGCGAAGCTACCTTGTGGTAACTTCGCTTTACTATTATGTGAGCCATC